>NZ_JBIALO010000035.1:0-88961 GCF_042873595.1 Streptomyces sp. NPDC004629
GTGCAGCCGGTGTTGTGGGCGGTGATGGTGTCGTTGGCTGCGGTGTGGCGGTCGTTCGGTGTGGAGCCGGCTGCGGTGGTGGGGCATTCGCAGGGCGAGATCGCGGCAGGGTGTGTGGCCGGTGGTCTGTCGTTGGCGGATGGGGCGCGGGTGGTGGCGTTGCGCAGCCGGGCGATTGCGGACTCTCTGGCCGGTGCGGGTGGGATGGTGGCTTTGCCGATGTCGGCCGGGCGGGTGCGTGATCTGCTTGCGGAGCATCCGGATGTGTCGCTGGCGGCGGTCAATGGGCCGGTGTCGGTGGTGGTCGCGGGCGAGAGCGGGGCTCTGGAGCGGCTGCTGGCGGAGTGTGAGGAGCGGGGTGTCCGGGCGCGGCGGATTGCGGTGGACTATGCGTCGCATTCGCGGCTGGTGGAGCGGATCGAGGAGCGGTTGCTGTCGGATCTGGCGCCGATCACGCCGCGGCGCGCGGCGATCCCGGTCTTTTCGTCCGTGACGGGCGATCAGGCGGACACCGCGGAGTGGGATGCGGGGTACTGGTACCGGAACCTGCGGAGCACGGTGCGGTTCGAGGAGGCGCTGACGGCGGCGCTGGACGCTGGTGACCGGGTGGTGCTGGAGGTGAGCCCGCATCCGGTGCTGGTGCCAGCGGTGCAGGACATTGTGGACGGTCGTGAGGACGCGGTGCCCGTCGCGGGCACGCTCCGCCGTGGCAAAGGGTCCCTGCGCCGCATGGTGCTGGCCCTCGCCCAGGCCTCCACCTACGGCCTCGTGGTGGACTGGTCCAAGGTGTTCGCGGGCCGGGACGCCGTGCGGGTGCCGCTGCCCACGTACGCGTTCCAGCACGAGCGCTACTGGCCCGATCCGGAACCGCTTGCCGCGCGGGTCGCGGTGGATCCGGCCGACGAGCGGTTCTGGGCCTCGGTGGAACAGCAGGACGTGCGGTCGGTGGCCGAGACGCTCGGGCTGGACAGCGGCGTGGTCGCGGCCATGGTGCCGGCGCTGGCGTCGTGGCGTGCCCGCCGCCGGGACGAGAACGCGGCCGACGGCTGGCGCTACCGGGAGACGTGGAAACCACTCGGTGGCAGCCACTTCCAGGTGACCTCCGGGCGCCGGCTGGTCGTGGTCCCGGCGGGGAAGAGCGACGACGCCTGGGTGAGTGACGTGGTTGCCGTGCTCGGCGCGGACACTCTCGTGCTGGAGCACAGCGACGATGCGGCGTTGAGCGGCAGGCTGCGGGCCGCGCTCGACGCCGACGTCCCGGTGACCGCCGTGCTGTCCCTCACCGCAGCGCTGGAACCGGACACGACCACCGCGCTCGCGAGCACCATCGCTCTCCTGCGGGCACTGCGCGACACCGGTGCGCCGCCACTGTGGGTGGCGACTCGGGGCGCGGTGTCGGTCGGCGGCCAGGATCCGGTGACGGCTCCGGGGCAGGGCGCCGCGTGGGGCCTGGGCCGCGTCGCCGCGCTGGACCAGCCCGGCCTGTGGGGCGGTCTGGTCGACCTGCCCGACATCCTGGACACGCGCAGCGGGCGCCTGGTCACCGCGGTGATGTCGGGCACCTCGGGTGAGGACCAGGTGGCCGTGCGCCCGTCCGGGTTGTTCGGCCGGCGGCTGGTCCACGCGCCGGCACCCCGGTCCCGCACCGGATCGTGGACGACCTCGGGGACGGCGCTGGTCACCGGTGGCACCGGCGGGCTGGGCGCATACGTGGCCCGGTGGCTGGTGGAGCGGGGCAGTGAACACGTCGTGCTGGTGAGCCGGCGTGGCCCCGACGCCGACGGCATGGAACAGCTGCGGCTGCAACTGGAGGCCGCCGGCGCCGACGTGACGGTGGAGGCGTGCGACGTGGCCGACCGAGCGGCGCTGGCCGACGTGCTCGCCGCCATTCCCGAAGACCGTCCACTGCGGACAGTCGTGCACGCCGCGGGGGTCGTGGGCGAAACGGCACCACTGCCGTCGATGACCCGGGACCAGCTCGAATGGCCGGTGCGGGTCAAGGTGGACGGCGCACGGCATCTGGACGAGCTGACCCGGGACCTGGACCTCGACGCGTTCGTGCTGTTCTCCTCCGGCGCGGCGGCGTGGGGCAGCGGCGGGCAGGCGGGTTACGCCGCGGGCAACGCTTTCCTCGACGCGCTGGCGCTGCACCGCCGTTCGCAGGGCCGGACCGCGACGTCGGTCTCCTGGGGGGCATGGGACCAGGTCGGCATGCTGAGCGGTTCGGGTGTGGCACAACGGGACCAGCTGGCCGCACTGGGCGTGGTGCCGATGCGGCCCGAGCTCGCGATCAGCCAGTTGGAGCACGCTGTGCGGGAGGGCGAGACCTCGCTCGTGGTCACGGACATGGACTGGGCGCGGTTCGCGCCGGTGTTCACCGCGATGCGACCGAGTGCGCTCCTGTCGGACCTGTCGGAGGTCCAGGCGGCGTTGAACGGTGGCGGGCAGGACGCCGAAGCACCCGGCGGGTTGCGAGGCCGGCTGACCGGTCTGTCCGAGGCGGACCGTGAGCGGGCGGTGCTGGAGCTGGTTCGCGGTTCCGCCGCGGTCGTGCTCGGACACAGCTCGGGCACGCAGATTCCGCGGGAGAAACCCTTCAGCGAGCTGGGCTTCGACTCGCTGACCGCGGTCGAGCTGCGCAACCGGCTGCAATCGGAATCGGGTGCCGCGCTGCCCGCCAGCGTGGCCTTCGACTATCCGACGGCGGCCCGGCTGGCCCATTACCTCAGCGGCGTCCTGGAGCTGGGTGCGGCCGTGGAAGCCGAAGACGTCGCGGCGCCGCCGGCGCTGCCGGACGAAGACGAGACGGCCCTGCTCGCCGCGAACGCGGACGACCTCATCGACCTCGCGCTGCGCGAAGACTGACCGGAACCGGGAGCTCACGATGACTGCGTCTGTGGACAAGCTGACGGAGGCCTTGCGCGCTTCACTGCTGGCCAACAAAAGGCTGAAGCAGGAGAACAAAGCCCTGACCGAGGCGGCGCACGACCCGGTCGTCCTCGTCGGGATGGCGTGCCGGTTCCCGGGCGGTGTGCGGGGGCCTGAGGACCTGTGGCGGCTGGTCGCGAACGGGGCCGAGGGCATCGGCCCGTTCCCCCTGGACCGAGGCTGGGACCTCGATGCCCTGCTGGGCACCGACGGCCCCGGTTCCGGGATCTCGGCGACGGGCGAGGGCGGGTTCCTTGAGGGGCCGGGTGACTTCGACGCGGCGTTCTTCCGGATGTCGCCGCGGGAAGCGCTGGCGACCGATCCACAGCAGCGGCTGTTGCTGGAGGTCTCGTGGGAGGCGCTGGAACGCGCCGGGATCGATCCCACGTCGCTGGCCGGGAGCCGGACCGGGGTGTTCGCCGGCGTCTACCAGTCCGGTTACAACGAACTTCTCTCGCATGCCGACGAGCAGCTGCGCGGTCACCAGATCACCGGCGGCGCGCCGAGTGTGATCTCCGGCCGGGTCTCCTACACCCTCGGGCTGGAGGGCCCCGCGGTGAGCGTGGACACCGGCTGCTCCTCGTCCCTGGTCTCGATGCACCTGGCCGCCCAGGCGCTGAGGGCGGGGGAGTGCACGCTGGCGCTGGCCGGCGGGGTCGCGGTGATGGCCGCGTCCGACGCGTTCGTCGGGTTCACGGCGCAGGGCGGCCTCGCCACCGACGGCCGGTGCAAGTCCTTCGCCGACGCCGCCGACGGCACGGGATGGTCGGAGGGTGTCGGGATCGTGGTGATGGAGCGGCTGTCCGTCGCCCGCCGCCACGGCCATGAGGCGCTGGCGGTGTTCCGCTCAAGCGCGATCAACCAGGACGGTGCCTCCAACGGCCTGACCGCGCCTAACGGGCCGTCGCAGCAACGCGTGATCCGGCAGGCGCTGACCGCCGCCGGTCTGTCCGCTTCGGACATCGACGCGGTGGAAGCCCACGGCACAGGGACGAGGCTGGGTGACCCGATCGAGGCGCAGGCGCTGCTGGCGACCTATGGTCAGGACCGCCCCGAGGGACGGCCGCTGTGGCTCGGCTCGCTGAAGTCCAACATCGGCCATACCCAGGCGGCCGCCGGTGTCGGTGGCGTGATCAAGATGGTCATGGCGCTGCGGCACGGAGTGCTGCCGAAGACGCTCCACGTGGACGCGCCGACCACGCAGGTCGACTGGACGCAGGGCGACGTGCGCCTGCTGACCGAATCCCGGCCCTGGCCCGAAAGCGGCCACCCCCGGCGTGTCGGGGTGTCGTCGTTCGGCGTCAGCGGAACGAACGCGCATGTGATCCTCGAAGCGCCCACCGACACCGGCTCGCCCGCCGCGGGCCCCTCCGGCCCCGGTGTTTTCGGCGCCGCAGGCGTGGTGCCCTGGATCCTGTCGGGGAAGACCGAAGACGCCGTGCGCGCTCAGGCGGCGAAACTGCTGGCACATCTGGACGGGGATCCGGCGCCGGGTCCGGTCGACGTGGGTTGGTCGCTGGTCACCACGCGGGCGATGTTCGAACACCGCGCCGTACTGCTGGGCAACGAGCGCGACGAACTGCTGACCGGGCTGAGGGCTGTCGCGTCCGGTGAATCCGCTCCGGGCACGACGCTGGGCACAGCGGCCGAGGACAACCAACTGGGTGTGTTGTTCACGGGGCAGGGTGCGCAGCGGGTCGGGATGGCGCGTGGGCTCTATGGGGAGTCGCCGGTGTTCGCCGCCGCGCTGGACGGGGTTCTCGCCGAGTTGGATCCGTTGCTGGATCGGCCGTTGCGTGAGGTGATGTGGGGTGATGACGCGGAGCTGATCAACGAGACCGGTTGGGCGCAGCCGGCGTTGTTCGCGGTCGAGGCGGCGTTGTTCGAGGTGTTGAGCGCGTTCGGCGTGACTCCGGATTTTCTGCTGGGGCATTCGATCGGTGAGGTGACGGCGGCCTACATCGCGGGTGTGTGGTCGCTCGGTGACGCGTGCCGGGTGGTGGCCGCGCGGGCGCGGTTGATGCAAGCGCTGCCTCCGGGTGGGGCGATGGCAGCGATTTCGTTGCCGGAGGCCGACGTTGTCGAGTTGCTGCCGGAGAGCGTGTCGGTCGCGGCGGTCAACACCGCGGATTCGGTGGTGATCTCCGGGCCGCGGCAAGCCGTGGACGGTGTCGTCGAGGTCGTGTCCGGGCAGGGACATCGGGTGTCGCGGTTGCGGGTGTCGCACGCGTTCCATTCGTCGTTGATGGAGCCGATGCTGGCGGGTTTCCAGCAGGTTCTGGAGTCGGTGAGCTTCGCGCCGCCGCGGATTCCGGTGGTGTCGAACCTGACAGGGGTCCGGGCGACGGACGAGGAGTTGTGTTCGCCGGAGTACTGGACCCGTCAGGTGCGGGCGGTGGTGCGGTTCGCCGATGGCGTGCGCTGGTTGGGCGAGCAGGGTGTAACGGCGCTGGTCGAGCTGGGGCCGGACGGTGTGCTGTCGGGCCTGGCGCGGCAGAGCTGCCCGCCGGAGACGGTCGTCGTGCCATTGCTGCGCCGCGAACAGGGTGACGTTCGGACCCTGGCGTCGGCGTTGGCCCACCTGTGCGCGCAGGGCGTCGAAGTGGACTGGACCACGCTGTTCGCCGGCCGTGACGCCACGCGGGTGCCGCTGCCGACCTACGCCTTCCAGCACCAGAGGTACTGGCACACCTCCAGCGGTTCGGCCGACGTGTCGGCGGCCGGCCTGACGGCGGCGGAGCATCCGCTGCTGGGGGCGATGCTGCCGTTGCCACAGACGGACGGGCTCGTGTTCACCAGCCGGCTCTCGGTGCGCACCCACCCCTGGCTCGGGGATCACATGGTGCGTGGTGCCGTGATGTTCCCCGGCGCCGGTCTCGTGGAGCTGGTGATCCGAGCGGGCGACAGCGCCGGCTGTGACCGGCTCGACGAACTGGTGCTGGAGACTCCGCTCGTCCTGCCCGCGCAAGGCGGAGCGCAGCTTCAGGTCGTCGTCGGCGAGGAGGATGCGCACCGGCGCGCTGTCGCGGTGTACGCCCGGCCGGACGGCGAAGAGACCTGGACCCGGCACGCCACAGGCACCGTGAGCACGGCCGCGACCGGGCCCGCGGACGACGCTCTGTTCGACGTGCTCGGTCGGCAGTGGCCCACGGCGGGCGCGGCGCCCCTGGACACCGAGCGGTTCTATGAGCGGCTCGACGGCGGTGAGTTCGCCTACGGACCGGCGTTCCGGGGTCTGCGCGAGGCATGGCGGGACGGCGACCGGATCCTCGCCGAGATCGAGCTGCCCGAGCCCGGCCGCGGTTCGGCGGAGTCGTTCGGAATCCACCCCGCTCTGCTGGACGCGGCATTGCACGCGATGGTCTTCGCGGACCTGGAGTCGGCCGGGGTCGGCTGGCTGCCGTTCAGCTTCGCCGACGTCGTGCTGCGGGCCTCGGGCGCCTCGCGGTTGCGGGTGGCGCTGACCCGGACGGGTTCGGACGAGGTCACCCTCGCGGTCGCGGACGGCACCGGGTCGCCCGTGCTGTCCATCGGCTCGCTCGCCGTGCGGCCGCTGGCCGCCGGCAGCCTCACCGCCGGTGACGTCGGCACTGTGCTGAAGCCGGAGTGGACCGCGATCACCGGCACCGCCGCCGCGGTGGACGAGTGGCTGATCGCGGATCCCGCCGACGTGACCGCCGTGGCGGCCGGCGCCGGGTCCCAGGCGGTGGTGCTGGCGGTTTCCGGCGACTCGGAGGCAGTGGTCGCTTCCACACACGAGCTGACGGGCCATGTGCTGCGGCAACTGCAGCAGTGGCTGTCGGACGACCGGTTCGCCTCGATCCCGCTGGTGGTCGCGACCTCGGGTGCGATCGCCGTGGAGCGGGAGCCGGTGCGCGACCTGGCCGCCGCGGCGGTGTGGGGCCTGGTGCGGTCGGCGCAGACGGAACACCCCGGCCGCTTCGTCCTGCTCGACGCCGACTCCGCCGTGGACGCCGACGTGCTGGGTCAGGTCCTGGCCGCCGGCGAGCCGCAGCTGGCGGTGCGGAAAGGGCAGCTCCTCGCGGCCCGGCTGACGAGAACCGGACCGGCCGACGAGCTGGCCGCGCCGCGGGACACGCCGTGGCGGCTTGAGTCCACCGAGAAAGGCATGCTGGAGAACCTCGCGTTGCTGCCGTGCCCCGAAGCGGCTGAGCCGCTGGAGAGCGGGCAGGTCCGGATCCGGGTGCACGCGGCCGGCCTGAACTTTCGCGATGTGCTCAACGCGCTGGGGATGTACCCCGGCAAGGCGGGACCGCTGGGCGGCGAGGCGGCGGGCGTGGTCACCGAGACCGGCCCTGGTGTGACCGGCCTGCGCGTGGGCGACCGCGTGATGGGCCTGGTCCCCGGCGGGTTCGGGCGTGTCGCGGTGACCGATCACCGGCTCCTGACGGTGGTGCCGGACGGATGGTCGTTCACCACGGCCGCCTCCGTGCCGATCGTGTTCCTCACGGCCTACTACAGCCTGGCCGATCTCGCGGGCCTTCGCACCGGGGAGTCGGTCCTGGTGCACGCGGGTGCCGGTGGAGTGGGTCTGGCGGCGATCCAGGTCGCGCGGCACCTCGGTGCGGAGGTCTACACCACTGCGAGCGAGGGTAAGTGGGACGTCCTGCGTGAGTGGGGTGTCCGGCCGGACCGCCTCGCGTCCTCGCGGGATCTGGGCTTTCGCGAGGCTTTCCGCACCGCCACCGCCGGACGGGGCGTCGATGTTGTGCTCAACTCTCTGGCGGGGGAGTTCGTGGACGCCTCGCTGGACGTGCTCGCGTCCGGCGGCCGGTTCGTGGAGATGGGCAAGACCGACGTCCGTTCGGCCGAGAGCCTCACGGACCGGTACCCCGGCCTGAGCTACCACGCCTTCGACCTGACCGACGCCGGCGCCGAGCGCGTCCAGCGCATGCTGCGCGAGCTGGTCGGCCTGTTCGAAGCCGGCGTCCTGCGGCCGCTGCCGGTGACCACGTGGGACGTGCGGCAGTCGCCGGAGGCGTTCCGGTTCATGAGCCAGGCCAGGCACATCGGCAAGCTGGTACTGACCGTGCCGCACGAGCCGGACGTCGCGGGCACCGTGGTGATCACCGGCGGCACCGGCGCTCTGGGCGCTGTGGTGGCGCGGCATCTGGTCGGCGAGCACGGTGTCCGGCACCTGATGCTGCTGAGCCGCCGCGGCCCGGATGCCCCGGGAGCAGCGGAGCTGGTCGCCGAGCTGGCCCGCCACGGCGCCGAGGTCACGGTGGCCGCGTGTGACGTGACGGATCGGCGGGTGTTGGCGGACGCGCTCGCGTCCGTCACCCCGGAGCATCCGCTGACCGGTGTGGTGCACACAGCGGGGGTGGTCGACGACGGGGTGCTCGGCTCCCTGTCACAGGACCAGGTGGACCGGGTCCTGTCGCCGAAGGTGGACGCGGCCTGGCATCTGCACGAGCTGACCCGGGACCTGGATCTCTCGCTGTTCCTGGTGTTCTCGTCGCTCAGCGGCATGCTCGGCAGCGGCGGCCAGGCGAACTACGCGGCGGGCAACTCGTTCCTGGACGCGCTGATGCAGCGGCGGCGGGACCTCGGGCTGCCCGGACTGTCGATGGCGTGGGGGCCGTGGACCACCGAGATAGGCATGGCCGGCGCCTTGTCGCGGACCGGCCTGAAGCGGCTCGCGCGTTCGGCGATGCCACCACTGACCAGGGAGCAGGGCATGGACCTGTTCGACCGGGCGGCGTGTTCCGCGCAGCCGGTACTGGGACTCGCCCGCCTGAATCTGCCGGCACTGCGCAAGCAGCACGACCTGCCCGTGTGGCGCACGCTGGCGGGCGGGCGCAGGCGCGCCGCGAACCGCCGCTTTGCCGGCAGGGGACTGGGCGGGCAGCTCGCGTCGATGTCCACAGCGGACCGTGAGCGGGCGCTGGCGGAGCTGGTCCGCGAATCCGCCGCCACGGTGCTGGGACACAGCTCGGGTGCCGGGATCGATCCGGCCCGGCTCTTCAGCGACCTGGGGTTCGACTCGCTGACCGCCGTCGAGCTGCGGAACCTGATCCAGGCCAGGACCGGGATCGACCTGGCGGCCGGCGTGGTGTTCGACCACCCGACCGTCACCCGGCTCGCCGGGCACCTGGCGGACCGGTTCGGCGACCCGCACACGACGGGGCCGACCGCCGTGCCGGAGCCGGTGTCCGTGGCCACCGAGCCGATCGTGCTGGTCGGGATGGCGTGCCGGCTCCCGGGCGGGGTCACGGGTCCGGACGACCTCTGGCGGCTCGTCAGTGAGGCGGGGGACGGGATCGGCCCGTTCCCGGTCGATCGCGGCTGGGACCTGGACGAGCTGGTGGGCCCGGACCGGACCGGCATGTCGGCCACCGGCGAAGGCGGCTTCCTCACGGGCGCCGACGAGTTCGACGCGCCGTTCTTCCGGATCTCGCCCCGCGAGGCGGTGGCGACGGACCCGCAGCAGCGGTTGCTGCTGGAGGTCTCGTGGGAGGCGCTTGAGCAGGCGGGCATCCTCCCCGAAACGCTGGCGGGCAGCCGGACGGGGGTGTTCACCGGCGCCTACCAGATGGGCTACGGCGAACTGGTCGCCCGGTCCGACGACCAGCTGCGGGGACACCAGATCACCGGCGGCGCGACAAGCGTGATCTCGGGCCGGGTCGCCTACACGCTCGGTCTTGAGGGGCCGGCGGTGAGTGTGGACACGGCGTGCTCCTCGTCGCTGGTCGCCATGCACCTGGCGGCGCAGGCTCTGCGCGCCGGTGAGTGCTCGCTGGCGCTCGCCGGTGGTGTCACGGTGATGGCCACGCCGGAGGCGTTCGTCGGGTTCACGATGCAGGGCGGGCTGTCCGCGGACGGCCGGTGCAGGTCCTTCGCCGAGACCGCGAACGGGACCGGCTGGTCCGAAGGCGTGGGCGTGGTGGTGATGGAGAGGCTGTCGGACGCCCGCCGCAACGGTCATGAGGTGCTCGCGGTTCTCCGTTCGAGCGCAGTGAATCAGGACGGTGCGTCGAACGGTTTGACGGCGCCGAACGGTCCGTCTCAGCAGCGGGTGATCCGGCAGGCCCTCGCCGCGGCCGGTCTGTCCGCTTCGGACGTGGATGCGGTGGAAGCGCATGGCACCGGGACGCGGCTGGGTGATCCGATCGAGGCCGACGCGCTGCTGGCGACGTACGGTCAGGATCGGCCGGAAGACCGTCCGTTGTGGCTGGGCTCGTTGAAGTCGAACATCGGGCACGCGCAGGCGGCCGCTGGTGTCGCGGGTGTGATCAAGATGGTGTTGGCGCTGCGCCACGGAGTGCTGCCGAAGACCCTGCACGCCGAGCGGCCGACCACGCAGGTGGACTGGGCGCGGGGCGAGGTGCGGCTGCTGACCGACGCCGTCCCGTGGCAGGAGGACGGGCATCCGCGCCGGGCCGGGGTGTCGTCGTTCGGCGTCAGCGGCACGAACGCCCACGTCATCCTTGAGGCCCCGGCCGAAACCGGCGCGCCGCACGAGGCCGCGCCGGGTACCGGTGTGGTCGGTGCCGACGGTGTGGTGCCGTGGGTGCTGTCGGGCCGGTCGGACGAGGCGGTGCGGGCGCAGGCCGCCCGGTTGCTGGAGTACGTGGAGGGCGCGCCCTCGGTGCGTCCCGTCGACGTCGGCTGGTCGCTGGTCACCTCGCGTACCGCGTTCGACCACCGGGCCGTGGTGGTGGGCGGCGACCGGGAGGAGCTGATCAGCGGAGTGCGTGCGGTCGCCGGCGGTGCGCCCGGTGTCGTACGGGGCACGGCCCGCAGCGGGCACCGGCTGGGTGCGCTGTTCACGGGGCAGGGTGCGCAGCGGGTCGGCATGGCGCGTGGGCTCTACGAGGAGTCGCCGGTGTTCGCGGCGGCGTTGGACGAGGTCTGTGCGGAGCTGGATCCGTTGTTGGACCGGCCGTTGTGCGAGGTGATGTGGGGCGATGACGCGGAGCTGATCAACGAGACGGGCTGGGCTCAGCCGGCGTTGTTCGCGGTCGAGGCGGCGTTGTTCGAGGTGCTGCGGGCGTTCGGGACGACCCCGGACTATCTGCTGGGACATTCGATCGGTGAGGTCACGGCGGCCTACGTCGCCGGGGTGTGGTCGTTGGCCGATGCGTGTCGGGTGGTGGCGGCGCGGGCGCGGTTGATGCAGGCGCTGCCGTCCGGCGGGGCGATGGCCGCGGTCGGGATGTCCGAGGCGGAGATCGCCGGACTGCTACCGGAGACGGTGTCGGTGGCGGTGGTCAACACCGCGGATTCGGTCGTGGTGTCGGGGCCGCAGGCCGATGTCGACCAGGTGCTGAGCCTGGCTTCGCAGTGCGATGCCCGGGTGTCGCGGCTGCGGGTGTCGCACGCGTTCCACTCGGCGTTGATGGATCCGATGCTGGAGGACTTCCGGCAGGTTCTGGGATCGGTGCGGTTTGCGCCGCCGCGGATTCCCGTGGTGTCGAACGAGACGGGGGTGCGGGCGTGCGACGAAGAGCTGTGTTCGCCGGAGTACTGGGTGCGGCAGGTGCGGTCGGCGGTGCGCTTCGCCGACGGCGTGCGGTGGCTGGGCGAGCAGGGTGTCACCACGATGGTCGAGCTGGGCCCGGATGGTGCGCTCTGCGGGTTGGCGCAGGACAGTTCGGCTGTGGCCGCCGTGCCGATGCTGCGCCGGCAGAAGTCCGGCGGGCAGTGCGACTCGGGCCTGGTGCTGTCGGCGATCGGGCAGTTGGCTGCCCACGGTGTGGCAGTGGACTGGACTGCGGCGTTCGCCGGTCGTGGCGCTGTCCGGGTTCCGCTGCCGACGTACGCCTTTCAGCACCAGCGGTACTGGCCCGACAAGGTGCGGGCCGCCCCGGAACCGTCCGAGGACCAGGCGGACCGGCGGTTCTGGGCGTCGGTCGAACACCAGGACGTGCAAGGCCTGGCCACGACGCTGGGACTCGACGGCGGCGTCGTGGCGCCGGTCGTGCCCGCGCTGGCTTCGTGGCGGGCCCGCCGGCACGAACAGTCCCTTGTGAACGGCTGGCGCTACCGAGAGGTGTGGAAACGGCTGGCCGTCGCGGGAGCGCCGACGACCGGACAGTGGTTGGTCGTGGTCCCGGAAGGCGCGCACGACGACGCCTGGGCGGCGGAGGTGGCGGAGGCCCTGGGCGCGAGCACACTCGTGCTCGACCACAGCGGGGCCGAGCTGACCGAGCGGCTGAAGGAAGCCGGTGACTGCGCTGCCGGAGTGACCGGTGTGGTGTCGCTGGCCGCCGTCCTGGAGCCGGGCATCACCGCCGGACTGGCGGCGACGACCTCGTTGCTGCGAGCCGTGCTGGACAGCGGCCTCGCCGCCCGGATCTGGGTGGTCACCCGCGGCGCGATGTCCGTCGGGCCCCACGACCCGGTGACCTCCCCGGCACAGGGCGGGGTGTGGGGCCTGGGCCGGGTCGCCGCACTCGAACTGCCCGCGCTGTGGGGCGGGCTGGCTGATCTGCCCGAGGTGCTCGATCCGCGCAGCGCGCGCTGGCTGGCCGCCGCGCTGCCGGGGACGACCGGCGAGGACCAGATCGCGGTGCGCCCGGCAGGTGTGTTCGGTCGCCGGCTCGTTCACGCGCCGGTGACCGGATCCCGTGCGCCGTCGTGGACGACGTCCGGGACGGCGCTGGTCACCGGGGGCACCGGTGAGCTGGGTGCGTACGCGGCGCGATGGCTGGTCGAGCGCGGCGCGGAGCACGTCGTGCTCGTGAGCCGCCGTGGTCTCGACGCCGAGGGCGCGGACGCGCTGCGGCTGGAGCTGGAGGTCGCCGGCGCCCGGGTCACCGTCGCCGCCTGCGACGTGACGGACCGGCAGGCGCTGGCCGAGGTGGTGGCGGGCATCCCGGAGGAGTGGCCACTGCGGACCGTCGTGCACGCGGCCGGTGTCGTGAGCGAAGACCGTGCGCTCACCTCGGCGACCGCCGACGACCTCGACCAGCAGGTACGGGCCAAGGTCCACGGCGCGCACCACTTGGACGCGTTCACCCGCGAGCTGGAGCTCGACGCGTTCGTGCTGTTCGGCTCCGGTGCAGGCGTCTGGGGCAGCGGCGGGCAGGCCGGATTCGCGGCGGCCGACGCGTACCTGGACTCGCTGGCCCGCCACCGCAGGGCGGCGGGACGCACCGCGACCGCGATTGCATGGGGTTCGTGGGACCAGGTCGGGGCGCTGAGCGATCCGGCTGCCGCGCAACGCGAGCAGCTCCGCCTGCTCGGGGTCGTGCCGATGCGGCCCGAGCTGGCGGTCGCCGCGTTGCAGCGTGCGGTGCACGACGACGAGACCGCGATCGTCGTCGCGGACCTGGACTGGGCGCGGTTCGCGCCCGTGTTCACCGCCGCGCGGTCGAGCGCCTTGCTGTCCGGGCTCCCGGAGGCCGAAGCGGCACTGACCGCAATGCGGGACGACACCGCGATCTCCGGAGAACTGCGGGACCGGCTCGCCGCACTGTCCGAGGTGGACCGCCGAGAGATGCTGCTCGGCCTCGTCCGTGACTCGTCCGCGGCCGTGCTGGGCCACGGGTCGAGCGCGGAGATCGAGAGCGACCAGCCGTTCAGCGAGCTGGGCTTCGACTCGCTGACGGCGGTGGAACTGCGCAACCGGTTGCAGGCGGCGACCGGGGTCGCGCTGCCCGCGAGCCTGGTGTTCGACTACCCCACAGCGAATCGCCTCGTGGACCACCTCGCCGGCCGGTTCGGCGTGACGGAATCGGCCGAACCGTCGGTCGTGCCGGCGTTGGTGCCGGCCGCCGACGATCCGATCGTGCTGGTGGGCATGGCGTGCCGGTTCCCGGGCGGGGTGTCGAGCCCGGATGCGCTCTGGCGGCTGGTGGCCGCCGGGGCGGACGGCATCACACCGTTCCCGGTCGACCGTGGCTGGGACCTGGACACGCTGGTGGGCACGGACGGTCCCGGTTCCGGGACGTCGGCGACGGGTGAGGGAGGGTTCCTCGACGAGGTCGCCGACTTCGACGCGGCGTTCTTCCGGATCTCGCCGCGTGAGGCGCTGGCCACGGATCCGCAGCAGCGGTTGCTGCTCGAAGTGTCCTGGGAGGCGCTGGAGCAGGCGGGAATCGATCCGACCTCGCTGGCCGGCAGCTCGACCGGCGTGTTCGCCGGCGCCTACCAGTCCGGGTATCTGGAGCTGGTTTCCCGGGCCGACGAACAACTGCGGGGCCATGCGCTCACCGGTGGTGCGGGCAGTGTGATCTCCGGGCGGATCGCTTACACGCTGGGCTTGGAAGGTCCCGCGGTGAGTGTGGACACGGCGTGTTCCTCGTCGCTGGTGGCGATGCACCTGGCGGCGCAGGCATTGCGCGCCGGCGAGTGCTCACTGGCGTTGGCCGGCGGGGTGACGGTCATGGCGGCGGCGGACACCTTCGTCGGGTTCAGTATCCAGGGCGGCCTGGCCGAGGACGGCCGGTGCAAGTCGTTCTCGGACGACGCGGACGGTACCGGGTGGTCCGAGGGTGTCGGTGTGGTGGTGCTGGAGCGGATGTCGGACGCGCGCCGCAACGGTCATGAGGTGCTGGCGGTGCTGCGGTCGAGCGCGGTGAATCAGGACGGTGCGTCGAACGGTTTGACGGCGCCGAACGGTCCGTCTCAGCAGCGGGTGATCCGGCAGGCCCTCGCCGCGGCCGGTCTGTCCGCTTCGGACGTGGACGTGGTCGAGGCGCACGGCACCGGGACGAAGCTGGGTGATCCGATCGAGGCGCAGGCGGTACTGGCAACCTACGGTCGGGACCGGCCCGAGGACCAGCCGTTGTGGCTGGGGTCGTTGAAGTCGAACATCGGGCACATGCAGGCCGCCGCGGGTGTCGGTGGTGTGATCAAGATGGTGCTGGCGCTGCGGCACGGCGTGTTGCCGAAGACGCTCCACCTGGCCGAGCCGACCAGCCAGGTGGACTGGTCCGAGGGCAACGTGCGGCTGCTCGCCGAGGCGATGCCGTGGCCGGAGCACGGCCATCCGCGCCGGGCCGGGGTGTCCTCGTTCGGCGTGAGCGGGACCAACGCGCACCTGATCCTCGAAGCCCCCGCCGACTCGCCTGCGCACCCGGCCGCCGCCGGCACCGACGGGGTGGTGCCGTGGGTGCTCTCGGGCAGGACCGAGGAAGCGGTGCGGGCGCAGGCGGAGCGACTACTGGAGTTCGTCGAGGCGGATCCCGCACTGCGTCCCGTGGACATCGGGCACTCGCTCGTCGGCTCGCGGACCGCGTTCGACCATCGGGTCGTCGTGGTGGGCGGTGATCGGGACGAACTCGTCGCAGGGCTGCGCGCCGCCGCTGCCGGTGAGCCCGCGCCGGCCGTGGTGCGGGGGACCGTGCGGACCGGGAACCAGGCCGTGTTCGTGTTCCCCGGCCAAGGCGCGCAGTGGCTCGGCATGGCGCAGGACCTGTACCCGCAGTCCCCGGTGTTCGCCGAGTCGATGTGGGAGTGCGCGAGGGCCTTGGACCCGTTCGTGGACTGGTCGCTGGAGCAGGCGCTCGGTGACGAGGCGGCGTTGGAGCGCGTCGATGTGGTGCAGCCGGTGCTGTGGGCGGTGATGGTGTCGCTGGCCGCGGTGTGGCGGTCGTTCGGCGTCGAGCCCGCGGCCGTGGTGGGCCACTCCCAGGGCGAGATCGCCGCCGCGTGTGTGGCCGGTGGTCTGTCCTTGGCGGATGGGGCGCGGGTGGTGGCGTTGCGCAGCCGGGCGATCGCGGACACACTCGCCGGGGACGGCGGGATGGTGGCCCTGCCGGTCTCCGCTGCCCGTGCCGAGGACCTGCTCGCGGAGCGGCCGGGAATCTCGGTGGCGGCGGTCAACGGGCCCACGTCGGTGGTCGTCGCCGGAGGCGCGGAGGCCGTGGACCGGCTGTTGGCCGACTGCCGGGACGACGAGATCCAGGCGCGCAGGATCGCCGTCGACTACGCCTCGCACTCACCGTCGGTGGAGCGGATCGAGCAGCGGTTGCTGACCGATCTCGCGCCGATCACGCCGGCGTCATCCGCGATCCCGGTCTACTCCTCGGTGACCGGGGAGGTGGCGGACACGGCCGGCTGGGACGCCGGGTACTGGTACCGGAACCTGCGCAACGCCGTGCGGTTCGAGGAAGCGCTCTCCGCGGCGCTGGCGGCCGGGCACGGCGCGGTGGTCGAGGTGAGTCCGCATCCGGTGCTGGTGCCCGCGGTGCAGGACATCGTCGACGAGCGCGGGGCCGCGGTGGCTGTGGTGGGCACGTTGCGCCGCGACGAAGGGACTCCGCAGCGGATGGTGCTCGCGGTGGCCCAGGCGTATGCGCACGGTGTGGCAGTGGACTGGACCCCTGCGTTCACCGGACGGGGTGCGGCGCGGGTCGCGTTGCCGACGTACGCGTTCCAGCATCAGCGGTACTGGCCCGAGTTCGCGAGTGGCCCGGCCGACGTGTCGGCGGCGGGGCTGACCGACGCGGAGCATCCGCTGCTGGGCGCGATGGTGCCTTCGCCCGAATCGGACGCGGTGGTCTTCACCAGCCGCCTGTCGGTGCGGACGCATCCGTGGCTGGCTGATCACGCGGTGCGGGAGTCGGTGGTGTTCCCGGGAACCGGTTTTGTGGAGCTGGTCATCCGGGCCGGCGACAGCGTCGGGTGCGACCGCCTCGACGAGCTGGTCCTGGAGGCGCCGCTGGTGCTGCCCGCCCACGGCGGAGTGCAGATGCAGGTGGTGGTCGGCGACAGCGAGGACGAGGCGCCGCGGCGGAGTGTGGCCGTCTACACGCGCCCCGACGGAGAAGATGCCTGGACCTGCCACGCCACCGGGTTCGTGGGCGCCGTCCCGCCGGGAGGCGGTGGGCACGACCTGTTCGGCATCCTTGAGCGGGCCTGGCCTCCGGCCGGCGTGACGCACGTGGACACCGAGGGGTTCTACGAGCAGCTGCGCGAAGGCGGTTTCCTCCGGTACGGCCCCGTTTTCCAGGGGCTGCGCAGGGTCTGGCGGAGGGATGGCCAGATCTTCGCCGAGGTCGAGCTGCCCGAGTCCGCACGCGATTCGGCCGAGTCGTTCGGGATCCACCCGGCGCTGCTCGACGCCGCGCAGCACGCGACGGCCTTCGCGGAGCTGGGCTCCGCCGGGACCGGCGGGCTGCCATTCAGCTTCGGCGGCGTCGTGCTCCGCGCCTCGGGTGCGGCACAGCTGCGGGTGGCGTTGACGCGGACGGGTCAGGACGAGGTCACGATAGCGGTCGCCGACAGCACCGGGGCGCCGGTGCTCTCGGTCGGCTCGATGGCGGTGCGGCCGGTGCCGGCCGGCGAGCTGGGCGCCGGCACCGGTGACCGGACACTGCTGAGGACGGAGTGGGTCGACGCCACCCTCCCGGCCGGGGCTTCGCCGGCGCATTGGCTGGCCGTCGGTCGGGCCGGCGAGGACCACACCGGAGTGGACGCGGTCGCCGCGGCCCTCGACGACGGCCTGCCGGCGCCGGACGCGGTCGTGCTGGCCGTTTCCGGTGACGCGGACCGGGTGGTCGAGTCCACGCACGAGCTGAGCGGCTGGGTGCTGCGCCAGCTGCAGTACTGGCTGAGCCAGGACCGCTTCGAGTCGATCCCGCTGGTGGTGACGACACGGGGCGCGATCGCCGCGCAGCCCGGCGAAACGGTGGCGGACCTGGCTGCCGCCGCGGCGTGGGGACTGGTGCGCTCGGCGCAGACCGAGAACCCCGGCCGGATCGTGCTGCTCGACACCGGCTCGGGCAGCACGCTCGACGCCGTGGTGCTGGGCCGCGTCCTGGCGTCGGACGAGCCGCAACTGGCGCTGCGCGACGGACAGCTCCTCGCGCATCGGCTCACCAGGGTCGGCCCGGCCGACGAGCTGGCGATGCCGCCGGACACCCCGTGGCGGCTCGACTCGACGGGCAAGGGTGCGCTGGAGAACCTGGCCCTGCTGCCGTGCCCCGAGACCGAGGATCCCTTGGCCTCCGGGCAGGTTCGCATCCGGGTGCACGCCGCGGGCCTGAACTTCCGGGACGTGCTCAACGCGCTGGACATGGTGCCCGACGTGCGTGCGCAGGGCCCGCTGGGCGGCGAGGTCGCGGGTGTGGTCACCGAGGTCGGCCCCGGGGTGTCCGATCTGCGGCCCGGCGACCGGGTCATGGGCCTCGTCTCGGGGGCGTTCGGCCCGATGGCCGTCACGGACCGGCGGTTGCTGGCCGAGGTGCCGACGGGCTGGTCGTTCGCGACCGCGGCGTCGGTGCCCATCGTGTTCCTGACCGCCTTCTACGGCCTGGTGGATCTTGCCGGGACGGGCCCCGGTGAGTCGGTCCTGGTGCACGCCGGCGCGGGCGGTGTCGGCCTGGCGGCGATCCAGCTCGCACAGCACCGGGGCGCGGAGGTCTACGCCACGGCGAGTGAGGGCAAGTGGGGTGTCCTGCGGGAGTGGGGAGTCCCGGTCGAGCGGCTGGCCTCTTCGCGCGACCTCGGCTTCCACGAGACCTTCCGGGACGCGGGTGTCAACGTCGTCCTGAACTCGCTCGCGGGGGAGTTCGTGGACGCGTCGGTGGATCTGCTGGCTCCGGGCGGGCGGTTCCTGGAGATGGGCAAGACCGACATCCGTTCTCCGGAGGACTTCCGCGACCGGCCGCTGAGTTACCACGCCTTCGACCTGATGGACGCGGGCGCCGACCGGATCCAGGAGATGCTGCGGGAGCTGGTGACGCTGTTCGAGGCCGGCGCGTTGCAGCCGCTGCCGGTCACGGGCTGGGATGTGCGCCGGGCACCGGATGCGTTCCGGTTCATGAGCCAGGCCAAGCACGTCGGCAAGCTCGTCCTGACCGTCCCGCAGGACCTCGACGGCGCGGGCACCGTCCTGCTGACCGGCGGGACCGGTGGCCTGGGCGGTGTGCTCGCCCGCCACCTCGTCGCCGAGCGCGGCGTCCGGCACCTGCTGCTGGTCAGCCGCCGCGGCGCGGACGCCCC
Organism: Streptomyces sp. NPDC004629; assembly: GCF_042873595.1. Classification (NCBI taxonomy): domain Bacteria; kingdom Bacillati; phylum Actinomycetota; class Actinomycetes; order Kitasatosporales; family Streptomycetaceae; genus Streptomyces; species Streptomyces sp. NPDC004629. Next base: position 18,847 of record NZ_JBIALO010000035.1, read on the forward strand.
TGGGGCCGCGGACCTGGTCGAGGAGTTGACGGCGCAGGGCGCGGAGGTGACCGTCGCAGCGTGTGACGTGACCGATCGGCAGGCACTGGCCGGGGTGCTCGCCTCGGTGTCGCCGGAGCATCCGCTCACCGGTGTGGTGCACACGGCCGGCGTCCTCGACGACGGGGTGCTCGGGGCGCAGTCGCAGGACCGGCTGGACCGGGTGCTGGCACCGAAGGTGGACGCGGCCTGGCACCTGCACGAGCTGACCCGGGACCTGGATCTCTCGCTGTTCGCGGTGTTCTCCTCCGTCGCCGGGCAGCTGGGCAACCCGGGACAGGCCAACTACGTTGCCGCCAACGTGTTCCTGGACGCCCTGATGCAGCGCCGCCGCCGCGAGGGCCTGGCCGGGCTCTCGATGGCCTGGGGCGCATGGACCACCGAGATCGGCATGGTCGGTTCGCTGTCGAGGACCGACCTGCGCCGCATCGCACGGTCGCCGATGCCGCCGTTGTCGGCTCTGCAGGGCATGGACCTGTTCGACCGGGCCGTCGCCACCGGGTTCCCACTGCTGGTGCTGACCCGGCTGAACATGCGCGCTCTGCGCGCCCAGCACGACCTCGCGCCCCTGTGGCGGTCGCTGGCGGGCGGAGCGCTGCGGCGAGCCGCCGACAATACGCGCCACGGGCGGGACGAACTGCGGCAGCGGCTGGCGGCACTGCCCGGTGCGGACCGGGAGGAGCTGCTGACCGAGCTGGTCGGCGAAACCGCCGCGGCTGTGCTGGGCCACGGCTCGGGTGTGCGGATCGATGTGGACCAGCCCTTCAGCGAGCTGGGTTTCGACTCGCTGACGGCCGTCGAATTACGCAACCTGCTGAAGGCCAGGACCGGTGCCGTGCTGCCCACCAGCGTCGTTTTCGACCATCCGACCGTCGCGCGGCTTGCGCGCTACGTGGGCACGTTCTTCGGTGAGGCCGAGGTTCCCGAACCGGCGGAGGTGTCGGAGGCGGCGGTGCGCGCGGCGCTCGGCTCGATCCCGCTGGAGAAGCTGCGGAAGGCCCGGCTGCTGGACGCGCTGCTCGAACTGGCCCGTGACGGCGACGAACCCGTGGTCGACCGGCGAGAAGAGGAAGAACTCCTGCTCGCGGCGGATGTCGGCGAACTCGTCGATATCGCGCTGAGGGCCGAATGACCGGAGGTCACGATGACTGTGCCCGTGGACAAGCTGACGGAGGCGCTCCGTGCTTCGCTGCTGGCCAACAGCCGGCTGCGCGAAGAGAACCGGGCACTGGTCGACGCCGCGAACGAGCCGATCGCGCTGGTGGGAATGGCGTGCCGGTTCCCGGGCGGGGTGCGCGGGCCGGAGGATCTGTGGCGGCTGGTCGCCGAGGGCGTGGACGGCGTCGGCCCGTTCCCCGCGGACCGCGGCTGGGACCTGGACACTCTGCTGGGCCCGGACGGCCCCGGTTCCGGGACCTCGGCGACCGGCGAGGGCGGGTTCCTGGACGAGCCGGGCGAGTTCGACGCGGCGTTCTTCCGGATCTCGCCGAGAGAGGCGGTGGCCACCGACCCGCAGCAGCGGTTGCTGCTGGAGGTGTCATGGGAAGCCCTCGAACGCGCGGGCATCGACCCGAGTTCGCTGGCCGGAAGCCGGACCGGCGTGTTCACCGGCGCCTACCAGTCCGGCTACGCCGAGCTGGTCGCCCGGGGCGGCGAGCAGTTGCGGGCCCACCAGATCACCGGCGGCGCGGGCAGCGTGATCTCGGGACGGATCGCCTACACGCTCGGGCTGGAAGGTCCGGCGGTGAGTGTGGACACCGCGTGTTCGTCGTCGCTGGTGGCGATGCACCTGGCCGCGCAGGCGCTGCGGGCCGCGGAATGCACGCTGGCTCTCGCCGGTGGGGTCACGGTGATGGCCTCACCCGGAATGTTCCTGGGTTTCACCGCACAGGGCGGGCTCGCCGCGGACGGCCGGTGCAAGTCCTTCGCCGACGGCGCCGACGGCACCGGGTGGTCCGAGGGCGTCGGTGTGGTGGTGCTGGAGCGGTTGTCGGATGCTCGCCGGCACGGCCATGAGGTGCTGGCCCTGTTGCGGTCCAGCGCGGTGAACCAGGACGGCGCTTCCAACGGCCTGACGGCGCCGAACGGGCCGTCGCAGCAACGCGTGATCCGGCAGGCGTTGGCTGCGGCCGGTCTGTCCGCTTCGGACGTCGATGCGGTCGAGGCGCACGGTACGGGTACGAAGCTCGGTGATCCGATCGAGGCGCAGGCGGTGCTGGCGACCTACGGTCAGGACCGGCCCGAGGGCCGGCCGCTGTGGCTGGGCTCGTTGAAGTCGAACATCGGACACACCCAGGCAGCCGCCGGCATCGGTGGTGTGATCAAGACGGTGCTGGCGCTGCGGCACGGGACACTGCCGAAGACGCTGCACGTGGACCAGCCGTCGAGGCAGGTGGACTGGTCCCAGGGCGACGTGCGCCTGCTCACGGAGGCGATGCCGTGGCCGGAGACCGGCCGCCCCCGCCGGGCCGGGGTGTCGTCGTTCGGCGTCAGCGGCACGAATGCCCACGTGATCCTCGAAGCCGCGGGCGAGGCCGTTGTCGGTCCCGCCGGGCCTCCTTCCGGGCCGCCTGCCGTCGAGGGCGTGGTGCCGTGGGTGGTGTCGGGCAAGTCGGCCGACGCCGTGCGGGCCCAGGCGGCCCGATTGCTCGAACGGCTCGAAGCGGAGCCGGCGCTGAGCCCGGCCGACGTGGGCTGGTCGTTGCTCACCTCGCGCGCGGCTTTCGAGCACCGCGCCGTGGTGGTGGGCGGCGACCGGACCGAGCTGATGGCGGGCCTGCGCGCCACGGCGGACGGCGAGCCCGCCGCGAGCGTGGTCCTGGGTACTGCCCGGAGCGGGGCCAAACTCGGTGTCCTGTTCACGGGCCAGGGTGCGCAGCGGGTGGGGATGGCCCGCGAGTTGTACGACCGTTCGCCGGTCTTCGCGGGAGCGTTGGACGAGATCCTCGCCGAGCTGGATCCGTTGTTGGACCGGCCGTTGTGTGAGGTGATGTGGGGCGATGACGCGGAGCTGATCAACGAGACGGGCTGGGCGCAGCCTGCGTTGTTCGCGGTCGAGGCGGCCTTGTTCGAGGTACTGCGCGCGTTCGGCGTGACCCCGGCCCATCTCCTGGGACATTCGATCGGTGAGGTCACGGCCGCGTACGTGGCCGGGGTGTGGTCGTTGGCCGATGCGTGTCGGGTGGTGGCGGCGCGGGCGCGGTTGATGCAGGCGCTGCCGTCCGGCGGAGCGATGGCCGCCGTCGGGCTGCCCGAGGCGGACGTCGCCGGGTTGCTGCCCGAAACCGTGTCGATCGCCGCGGTCAACACCGCGGATTCGGTGGTGGTCTCGGGGCCGCGAGAAGCCGTGGACTCAGTCGTCGCGGTCGTGTCCGCTCGTGGTGCCAAGGTGACGCTGTTGCGGGTGTCGCACGCGTTCCACTCGTCGTTGATGGATCCGATGCTGGAGGACTTCCGGCGGGTTCTGGGATCGGTGCGGTTTGCGCCGCCGCGGATTCCCGTGGTGTCCAATCTGACCGGGGAGCGGGCGTCCGACGAGGAGTTGTGTTCGCCGGAGTACTGGGTGCGGCAGGTGCGGTCGGCGGTGCGGTTCGCCGACGGTGTGCGGTGGCTGGCCGGCCACGGCGTCGCGGCGATGGTCGAGCTGGGCCCGGACGGGGTCCTGTCGGGCCTGGCGCGGCAGAGCTGCACGTCCGTCGCGGTGCCGATGCTGCGCCGGCAGGAAACCTCCGAACGCGGCGAGGCCGCGACGGTGGTGGCGGCCCTCGCGCAGCTGCACGCGCAGGGCGTGCCGGTGGACTGGAGCACTCTCTTCGCCGGGCAGGCCGCCGTGCGGATTCCGTTGCCGACGTACGCGTTCCGGCATGAGCGCTACTGGCTCGACGGCTCGAACCGGGCGGTCGACGTGTCCTCGGCCGGGCTGACCGCCGCGGAGCACCCGTTGCTGGGTGCGATGCTGTCGCTTCCGTGGACGGACGGGTTCGTGTTCACCAGCCGTCTGTCCCAGCGCACGCATCCCTGGCTGGCCGAGCACCCGGTGGGAGGCTCGGCGGTGCTGCCGGCCACCGCCTATGTCGAGCTGGCCGTGCGCGCCGGTGACAGCGCCGGGTGCGACCGGCTGGACGAGCTGGTGGTGGAGACTCCGCTGGCGCTGCCCGCCCGCGGCGGTGTCCAGCTGCAGGTTGTGGTCGGCGACCGCGTGGACGGGCGCCGCGAGGTGGCGGTGTACGCCCGGCCGGACGGTGAGGAGACCTGGACCCGGCATGCCAGGGGGACGCTGAGCACCGGATCATCCGATAGGGACGGCGGCGAACCGTTTGCCGCGTTGGGCCGGGAATGGCCGGTGCCCGGTGCGACGGCCGTGGACCTCGGCGACATCTGTGGGCGCGGCCCGCTCGTCCCTGACGTGACCGGGGTCTGGACCCGCGGCGATCAGGTGTTCGCCGAAGTCGAGCTGCCGAAGTCCGAGCACGATCTGGCAGCGTCCTTCGGCATCCACCCGGCGCTGCTGGACGCGGCTCTGCGGGCGGCCTTCGCGCAGCCGGCGCAGCGCGCGGCGGTCCCGGCCGCCTTCGGCGACGTGGTGTTGCGCGCGTCCGGCGCGGCGCGGCTCCGCGTGGCCTTGACCCGGACCGGCCCGGACGAGATCTCGGTCGCCGTGGCGGACGGCGCGGGACTGCCGGTGTTGTCGATCGGGTCGGTGATCGCGCGGCGGATGGACAGTGCGCCCCCCAGTACGGGCGACCGGTCCGTCCTCGCCGTGGAGTGGGTCGGGATCACTCCGGCGGCCGGCGCGGACCTGCGTGACTGGCTGCTGGCCGGCCCGGACGACGCTCGCTTCGCGGACCTGACCGCGCCCGGCGAGGAGAGGTCGGTACCGCAGGCGGTGGTGCTGGCCGTGTCCGGTGCCGCGGACGCGGTGGTGGAGTCGACGCATGAGCTGACCGGACGCGTCCTGCGGCTGTTGCAGCACTGGTTGGCCGACGGCCGGTTTTCGGCTGTCCCGCTGGTGGTCATGACGTCGGGAGCCGTCGCCGCCGGGCCGGACGAAGGGGTGCGGGACCTGGCCGCGGCCGCGGTGTGGGGCCTGGTGCGGTCGGCGCAGACGGAGAATCCTGGCCGGTTCGTGCTGCTCGACTCGGACGCCGAGCCGGACACCGCGACTGTGAGCCGGATCCTGGCCTCGGGTGAACCGCAGGTGGTGATCCGCGAAGGCAGGATGCACGCGGCCCGGCTCGTCCGCACCGAGCCCGGCGAACACGCCTTCACGCCGGCCGAGCCGGGCACCGTGGTGATCACCGGTGGGACCGGCGCTCTGGGCGGTGTCGTGGCCCGGCACCTCGTCGGTGCGCGCGGGGTCCGGCATCTGTTGCTGCTCAGCCGTCGGGGAACGGCCGCCGCGGGAGCCGCGGACCTGGTCGGGGAGTTGGCGGCGCAGGGTGCGGAGGTGACCGTCGCGGCGTGCGACGTGACGGACCGGCAGGCCCTCGCGGAGGTGCTGGGGGCGGTTCCGCCGGAGCGGCCGGTGACCGGTGTCGTCCACACGGCCGGTGTGGTCGACGACGGCGTGCTCGGTTCCTTGTCACAGGAGCAGGTCGACCGGGTGCTGGCGCCGAAGGTGGACGCGGCGTGGCACCTGCACGAACTGACCCGGGACCTCGATCTCTCGCTGTTCGCGGTGTTCTCCTCCATCGGCGGCTCGCTCGGCAGCGGCGGGCAGGCGAACTACGCGGCGGGCAACGTGTTCCTGGACGCGTTGATGCAGCAGCGCCGGCACGCCGGGCTGCCGGGGCTGTCGATGGCGTGGGGTCCGTGGACCACGGAGATCGGCATGACCGGCACGTTGTCCGACGGGGACCGTCGGCGCATCGCCCGCTCGGCGATCCCGCTGCTGACGCCCGCGCAGGGCATGGAGCTGTTCGAGCGTGCACTGGTCACCGATCGGCCCGTGCTGGTGCTGACCCGGTTGAACCTGGCCGCGTTACGCGCTCAGACGGAGGTCGCGCCCGTGTGGCGTGCGCTCGCCGGTGGCGTGCGCCGCCGGCGGGCGCACGACGCGACCGGCGGCCAGGACGGCCTGCGGCAGCGACTCGCCGGACTGTCCGAAGCGGACGGACTGCGGCTGCTGATCGGTCTCGTCCGGGACAGCGCCGCAGCGGTGCTCGGTCACGCGCCGGAGGCACGGATCGAGGCGGACCAGCCGTTCAGAGAGCTGGGCTTCGACTCGCTGACCGCGGTCGAGCTGCGGAATCTGGTGCAGGCCAGGACCGGGCTGGCGATGCCCGCGAGCCTGGTGTTCGACTACCCGACCGTCGGCCACGTCGCGGGTTACCTCGCGGCCGAGTTCGGCGACGTGGGCCCGCAGGTGCCGCCCGCCGTGCCGGAGTTGGTGTCGGTCGCCGACGATCCGGTTGTGCTGGTGGGGATGGCGTGCCGGTTCCCGGGTGGGGTGTCGGGTCCGGAGGATCTGTGGCGCCTGGTCGCCGATGGCACCGACGGAATTACGCCGTTCCCGGCCGATCGCGGCTGGAACCTGGATGCCTTGCTGGGACTTGACGGCTCCGGATCGTCCGCGACCGGGGAAGGCGGGTTCATCGACGCGGCCGGCGACTTCGACGCGGCCTTCTTCCGGATCTCGCCGCGGGAAGCGCTGGCCACCGACCCGCAGCAGCGGTTGCTGCTGGAGGTGTCGTGGGAAGCCTTGGAACAGGCCGGGATCAAGCCCGCGTCCCTGGCCGGCAGCTCGACCGGCGTGTACGTCGGCGCGTACCAGTCCGGGTACGCCGAGTTGGTCTCCCGCTCCGACGGACAGTTGCTGGGCCACGCCCTCACCGGCGGCGCAGGCAGTGTGATTTCCGGCCGGATCGCCTACACACTGGGCTTGGAAGGCCCTGCGGTGAGCGTGGACACGGCCTGTTCGTCGTCGTTGGTGGCAATGCACTTGGCGGCTCAGGCACTGCGGGCGGGGGAGTGCTCGCTCGCGCTGGCCGGTGGTGTCACACTCATGGCTTCACCGGACACATTCGTCGGCTTCAGCGTGCAGGGTGGCTTGGCCGCCGACGGGCGGTGCAAGTCGTTCGCGGATGCGGCCGACGGCACCGGCTGGGCCGAGGGCGTCGGCGTGGTGGTGCTGGAGCGGCTCTCCGATGCCCGGCGGAACGATCACGAAGTTCTGGCTGTGCTGCGTTCGAGCGCGGTGAACCAGGACGGTGCGTCGAACGGGTTGACGGCGCCGAACGGTCCTGCGCAGCAACGGGTGATCCGGCAAGCACTGGCCGCGGCAGGACTGACTGCTTCGGACATCGATGCCGTGGAAGCCCACGGTACGGGTACGAAGCTCGGTGATCCGATCGAGGCGCAGGCGTTGCTGGCGACCTACGGCCAGGATCGGCCCGCGGAGCGGCCGTTGTGGCTGGGCTCGTTGAAGTCGAACATCGGCCACACGCAAGCGGCGGCCGGTGTCGGTGGTGTGATCAAGATGGTCATGGCGTTGCGGCGTGGTGTGTTGCCGAAAACGCTGCACGTGGACGCGCCGTCGACGCAGGTGGATTGGGCGCAAGGCGACGTGCGGCTGCTGACGGAGTCGGTGCCGTGGCCGGAAACAGACCACCCTCGGCGGGCCGGGGTGTCCTCGTTCGGCGTCAGCGGCACCAATGTGCACGTCATCCTCGAAGCGGCCGGCACTGCCGCCGCCCCACCCGGCGTCGACCCCGGCGGTGTCGTGCCGTGGGTGCTGTCCGGCAAGACGGAAGAGGCGCTGCGGGCGCAGGCAGCGCGCTTGCTGGCGCACCTCGAATCCGATGCGTCGTGGCGTCCGGTGGATGTGGGCCGGTCGCTGATCGACTCGCGGACGGTGTTCGAGCACCGGGCTGTCGTCGTGGGCACCGATCAGGACGAGCTGCTGACCGGAGTGCGCGCTGCCGCCGCCGGCGAACCCGCCGCGGGTCTCACCGAAGGCGTCGCCCGGGCCGGTGACGCAGTGGTGTTCGTGTTCCCGGGCCAGGGTGCCCAATGGGTGGGGATGGCTCAGGACCTGCTGGCCGAGTCGCCGGTGTTCGCCGAGTCGATGCGCGAGTGTGCGGCGGCGTTGGCGCCGTTCGTCGACTGGTCGCTGGAGCAGGTGCTCGGTGACGAGGCCGCGTTGGCGCGAGCCGACGTCGTGCAGCCGGTGTTGTGGGCGGTGATGGTGTCGTTGGCGGCGGTGTGGCGGTCGTTCGGGGTCGAGCCGGCCGCGGTGGTGGGGCACTCGCAGGGTGAGATCGCGGCCGCGTGTGTGGCCGGTGCCCTGTCCTTGTCGGACGGTGCTCGTGTTGTGGTTCTCCGCAGCCGCGCGATCGCCGACACCCTGGCCGGTGGTGGGGGCATGGTGGCCTTGCCGATGGCGGTCACCGAGGTCGGGGAACTGATCTCGCAGCGGCCGGCGGTTTCGGTGGCCGCGATCAACGGCCCGGCATCCGTGGTGGTCGCCGGGGATCCGGACGCCCTCGACCGATTGCTGGCCGACTGCGAAGGCGACGGGATCCAGGCGCGCCGGATCGCGGTGGACTACGCCTCGCACTCCCCGTCGGTGGAGCGGATCGAGGATCGGCTGCTGGCGGACCTGGCCCCGGTCAGCCCCCGCTCGTCGACGGTTCCGGTCTACTCGTCGGTGACCGGGCAGCTCGCGGACACCGCGTCGTGGGACGCCCGGTACTGGTACGACAACCTGCGCAACCCGGTCCTGTTCGAAACGGCGCTCGCGGCCGCTCTCGACGCCGGTCCCGACCTGGTGATCGAGGTCGGTCCGCATCCGGTGCTGGTCCCCGCGGTGCAGGACATCGCGCAGCAGCGAGGGAAACCCGCGGCCGCGGTGGGAACACTGCGCCGCGACGAAGGAACCCTGCGGCGAGTGGTCTTGTCGGTGGCCCACGTGTGTGCTCTGGGCGTCGAGGTGGACTGGGCTCGGGTGTTCGCCGACCGCGGTGCGCGGCGGGTCCCGTTGCCGACGTACGCCTTCCAGCACCGGGTTTTCTGGCCGGACACGACCGGCGGCCGGGTCGATGTGTCCGCGGCCGGGCTGACGGCCGCGGACCACCCGCTGCTGGGGGCGACGCTGCCGCTGCCGCACACCGACGGGGTGGTGTTCACCAGCCGGCTTTCCCTGCGGACGCATCCGTGGCTGGCCGATCACGCGGTGCGGGACGCGGTGGTCTTCCCCGGCACCGGGTACGTGGAGCTGGCGATCCGGGCAGGCGACAGCGTCGGGTGCGACCGCCTCGACGAGCTCGTGCTGGAGACGCCACTCGTGATGCCCGCGCACGCCGGGGTTCAGCTGCAGGTGGTCGTGGGGGACCTCGATGCTCCTGCCGCGGCCGGAGCGCGCAGCGTCGCGGTGTATGCGCGAGTGGACGGCGAGGAGTCCTGGAGGCGCCATGCCACGGGCGTGGTGAGCGCAGGCTCGGGTGAGGCAGACGGCACCGAGCTGTTCGACCCGGTGAGCGGGGACTGGCCCGGGCCGGGCGCGAAGGCACTGGACACCGACCACTTCTACGACAGGCTCGCCGACGAGGGTTTCCTCCGGTACGGACCGGTGTTCCGGGGGCTCACCCGGGCCTGGCAGTGCGGGGACCGGGTGCTGGCCGAGGTCGAGCTGCCGGAGTCCGGGCGTGGTCCGGCCGAGTCGTTCGGGATCCATCCGGCGCTGCTGGACGCGGCGTTGCACGCCTCGGTCTTCGCGGGGCTGGAAGCGCGAGCGGCGTTGCCGTTCAGCTTCACCGGCGTGGTACTGCGCGCCTCGGGTGCGTCCCGGCTCCGGGTGGCGTTGACCCGGACCGGACCCGACGAGGTCGGCGTCGTGGCGGCCGACAGCAGCGGCTCACCGGTGTTGTCGATCGGCTCGCTGGCTGTGCGGGCCATGTCGACCGGCAGCCTCGCATTCGTCCCGGGTGACGGTGCCCTGCTGAAGCTCGGCTGGATTGCCGCCGAGGGTCCGGTGGTGGCGGTGGCGGACTGGCTCCTGGTCGATCGCGCGAGTTCGACCGGCACCGCGTACGCCGACCTCGCCGAGGTCAGTGCCGCACCGGCGGACGGTGCTCGTCCGCAGGCGGTGGTACTGGCTGTGGCCGGCGACCGGGACGCGGTGGTGGACTCCGTTCACGAACTGACCGCCTGGGTGCTGGGGCAGCTGCAGCACTGGCTGGCCGAGGATCGCTTCGCCTCGATCCCGCTGGTGGTGGCGACGCGGGGCGCGGTCACGGTCGAGTCCGGCGAGCCGGTACGGGACCTGGCCGCGGCGGCGGTGTGGGGGCTGGTGCGCTCGGCGCAGACCGAGAACCCCGGCCGGATCGTCCTGCTCGACACCGACACCGAGCTGGACCACGACGTCCTGGGCCGGGTTCTGAGCACCGACGAGCCGCAGCTCGCGTTGCGCGGCACGCAACTGTACGCCGTCCGTCTGACGAGGGTCCGGCCGGCGGACGATCTGGTCGCACCGGAGACGGAAGCCTGGCGGCTGGAGTCCGTGGAGAAGGGCACGCTGGAAAATCTCGCGTTGGTGCCGTGTCCCGAGGTGACGAATCCCCTGCGGCCCGGGCAGGTCCGGATCGAGGTGCGCGTGGCCGGCCTGAACTTCCGCGACGTGCTCAACGCCCTCGGCATGTACCGCGGTCAGGCCGGCCCCTTGGGCAGTGAGGTCGCCGGGGTGGTCACCGAGGTCGGCCCGGAGGTGACCGGGCTGGCGATCGGCGACCGGGTGATGGGCCTGGCCTTCGGCGGCTTCGGCCCGGTGGCCGTGACCGACCGGCGGTTGCTGACGGTGATCCCGGCCGGCTGGTCGTTCGCCGTCGCCGCGTCGGTTCCGATCGTGTTCCTGACGGCATACTACGGCTTGGTGGACCTCGCGGGTCTGCGGGCGGGTGAGTCGCTGCTCGTGCACGCTGGTGCAGGTGGCGTGGGCCTGGCGGCCATCCAGCTCGGCCGGCACCTCGGCGCGGAGATCTACGCAACCGCCGGCGAAGGCAAATGGGGTGTCCTGCACGAGTGGGGTGTCGACGAACGCCGGGTGGCTTCGTCGCGAACCTTGGACTTCCGGGAGCGCTTCCGCGCCGCCACGGACGGGCGCGGCGTCGACGTGGTGCTCAACTCGTTGGCCGGCGAGTTCGTGGATGCCTCGCTGGACCTGCTCGTTCCCTCCGGCCGCTTCGTCGAGATGGGAAAGACCGACATCCGCTCGGCCGAGGACCTGCGGGAGCGTTGCGCCGACGTGAACTACCAGGCGTTCGAACTGACCGACGCCGGGTTCGAACGCATCCAGCAGATGCTGCGGGAACTGGTGAGCTTGTTCGAGGCCGGTGTGCTGCGCCCGTTGCCGGTGCGCAGCTGGGACGTGCGCCAGGCCCAGGACGCCTTCCGGTTCATGAGCCAGGCCAAGCACGTCGGCAAGCTGGTGCTCACCGTCCCACGGGCACCGGACTCTTCGGGCACGGTCGTGATCACCGGCGCCGGCGGCCTGGGCGGTGCCCTGGCCCGCCACCTGGTCGGTGAGCACGGTGTCCGGCACCTGCTGCTCGTCAGTCGGCGCGGCTCGGCCGCGCCGGGTGCTCCAACGCTGGTCACCGAGTTGGCGGCGCAGGGCGCGACGGTGACGTTCGCGGCGTGCGACCTGACGGATCGGGAAGCCCTGGCCGCGGTGCTGGCCGGGGTTCCGGCGGAGCGACCGGTGACCGGGGTGGTGCACACCGCCGGGGTCCTTGAGGACGGCGTACTCGGCTCGCTCTCGCCGGATCAGCTCGATCGCGTGCTGGCGCCGAAGGTCGACGCGGCGTGGCACCTCCACGAGCTGACGCGGGATCTGGACCTGTCGTTCTTCGTGGTGTTTTCCTCTCTCGCCGGGCTTCTGGGCAGCGGCGGCCAGGCCAACTACGCCGCGGGCAACGTGTTCCTCGACGGTTTGGCGCAGCACCGTCGTGAGCAGGGGCTGCCGGGTTCGTCGATGGCCTGGGGTGCCTGGACGACCGAGGTCGGGCTGGTGGGCACCTTGTCCTCGGCGGACCTTCGCCGCATCGAACGGTCGGCCCTGCCGCCGTTCTCGGTGGCGCAGGGCATGGACCTGTTCGACCGGGCGATGCGCTCCAGCCGGCCGGTGCTCGGACTGGCCCGGTTGAACGCACGGGCGTTGCGGGCTCAGCAGGACGTGCCGGCCCTGTGGCGGTCGCTCGCCGGCGCCGTGCCGCGCCGCACCGCCGACAACACCCGCGACGGTCGGGGCGGGCTGGGCAAGCGGTTGGCGGAACTGTCCGTGGGGGAGCGTGAGCAGACGCTGGCGGAGCTGGTCCGGGAGTCCGCCGCGGCGGTGCTGGGCTACGGCTCGGGGGCACAGATCGACGCGGACCGACCGTTCCGGGAGCTGGGCTTCGACTCGCTGACGTCGGTGGAGCTGCGGAATCTGCTGCGGGCCAAGACGGGTGCGGTGCTGGCGGCGAGCGTGGTGTTCGACTATCCGACGGTCACGCGGCTGGCGAGACACCTGGCTGCCGGGTTCGGTGCCGGGCAGCCGGCGGAGCCGACCGCGGTGCCGGCGCCGGTGTCGGTTTCCGACGATCCGATCGTACTGATCGGGATGGCCTGCCGGTTCCCGGGTGGTGTCGCGGGTCCGGACGACTTGTGGCGGCTGGTCGCCGATGGCGTCGACGGCGTCACCCCGTTCCCGGCCGATCGCGGCTGGAACCTGGACACCCTGATCGGGCGTGAGGGACCTGGTTCCGGAACCTCGGCGACGGGTGAGGGCGGGTTCCTCGCCGGTGTCGACGAGTTCGACGCGGCGTTCTTCCGGATCTCGCCGCGTGAGGCGCTCGCCACGGATCCGCAGCAGCGGTTGCTGCTGGAGGTGTCGTGGGAAGCCCTGGAACAGGCGGGAATCGATCCGACCTCACTGGAGGGCAGCCCGACCGGCGTGTTCGCCGGCGCTTACCAGTCCGGATACGGCGAAATGGTCGCCCGCGGCAGCGACCAGCTGCTGGGCCACCAGATGACGGGTGGCGCGACCAGCGTGATTTCCGGCCGGGTGTCCTACACGCTCGGACTGGAGGGCCCGGCGGTGAGCGTGGACACGGCGTGTTCGTCGTCGTTGGTGGCGATGCACCTGGCCGCGCAGGCGTTGCGGGCGGGCGAGTGCACGCTGGCGCTGGCCGGCGGGGTGACCGTGATGGCCTCGCCGGACACGTTTGTCGGCTTCACCGTGCAGGGCGGAATGGCCGCGGACGGCCGCTGCAAGTCCTTCTCCGACGCCGCCGACGGCGCCGGCTGGGCCGAGGGCGTCGGTGTCGTCGTGATGGAACGGCTGTCCGAGGCCCGCCGAAACGGGCACCAGGTGCTGGCTGTTTTCCGGTCGAGCGCGGTGAACCAGGACGGTGCGTCGAACGGGTTGACGGCTCCGAACGGTCCGTCGCAGCAGCGGGTGATCCGCCAGGCGCTCGCGGCAGCCGGACTGTCCACCGCGGACATCGACACCGTGGAGGCCCACGGCACGGGCACCCGGCTCGGCGACCCGATCGAGGCGCAGGCGGTGCTGGCCACGTATGGTCAGGACCGGCCCGAGGGCCGGCCGTTGTGGCTGGGGTCGTTGAAGTCGAACATCGGCCACGCGCAGGCGGCCGCGGGCGTCGGCGGCGTGATCAAGATGGTGATGGCGCTGCGCCACGGAGTGCTGCCGAGGACGTTGCACGTGGACCGGCCCTCCACCCAGGTCGACTGGACCCAGGGTGACGTGCGGCTGCTGACCGAAGCGGTACCGTGGCCCGAAACCGGCCGTCCGCGGCGGGCCGGCGTGTCCTCGTTCGGGATCAGTGGCACCAACGCGCACGTGATCCTTGAGGCGCCCGCCCGCACCGACGTTGTGCCGGCCGCCGACACCGGCGCTGTGGTGCCATGGGTGCTGTCCGGCAAGTCGGCTGAGGCGGTGCGGGCCCAGGCGTCCAGGTTGCTGGGGTTCGTGGCGGCGGACCCGACCCTGCGTCCGGTGGACGTGGGCTGGTCGCTGCTCGGTTCGCGGGCGGTGTTCGACCACCGCGCCGTGGTCGTGGGCGGCGAGCGGGCCGAGCTATTGGCGGGCCTGCGTGCGGTCGCGGCCGGTGAATCGGTGCCCGGTACGGTTCGGCCGGGCACTCGGCTGGGTGTGCTGTTCACGGGTCAGGGTGCTCAGCGGGTGGGGATGGCTCGGGACTTGTTCGACCAGTCCCCGGTTTTCGCCGCCGCGGTGGAAGAGATCCTCGCGGAGCTGGATCCGTTGCTGAATCGGCCGTTGCGTGAGGTGATGTGGGGCGAGGACGCGGAGCTGATCAATGAGACAGGGTGGGCGCAGCCGGCGCTGTTCGTGGTGGAAGCCGCTCTGTTCGAGGTGCTGCGCGCCTTCGGTGTGACCCCGGATTACCTGCTGGGGCATTCGATCGGTGAGGTGACCGCGGCGTATGTGTCAGGTGTGTGGTCGCTGGCTGACGCGTGTCGGGTGGTGGCCGCGCGGGCGCGGTTGATGCAGGCGTTGCCATCCGGCGGCGTGATGGCCGCACTGGAGATTTCCGAGGCCGAGATCGCGGACCTGCTGCCGGACGGCGTGTCGGTGGCGGCGGTGAACACCGACGATTCGGTTGTGGTCTCGGGTCCTCGGGCCGAGGTGGACCGGGTGACGGCGGCTGTGGGCGAGCGTGGCCGCCGGGTGTCGCGGTTGCGGGTGTCGCACGCGTTCCATTCGGCGTTGCTGGACCCGATGCTGGGCGAGTTCACGCGGGTGCTGGAGTCGGCGCGGTTCGCGGAGCCGCAGATTCCGGTGGTGTCCGATGTGACCGGTCGGATGGCGACGGCTGAGCAGTTGTGCTCGCCGGAGTACTGGGCCCGCCAGGTCCGAGTGCCGGTGCGGTTCGCCGACGGTGTGCGGTGGCTGGCCGAGCAGGGTGTGACGGCGATGGTCGAGCTGGGTCCGGACGGCGTGCTGTCCGCGCTGGCGCAGCGCAGCTGTGCTCCGGGGACGGTGGTGACGCCGGTCCTGCGGCGCGATCACGACGACACGTCGACGCTGTTGTCGGCGATCGCACAGCTGTACACGCGAGGCGTGGCCGTGGACTGGACCACGGCGTTCGCCGGTCGAGGAGGCACCCGGATCAGCCTGCCGACCTACGCCTTCCAACGGCAGCGCTTCTGGCCCGACGCGGCCGGCGGCCGGACCGAGGCATCCGGCGGATTGCGGTCCGCGGACCACCCGTTGCTCGGGGCGGTGCTGTCGTTGCCGCAGTTCAACGGCGTGGTCTTCACCAGCAGCCTGTCCCTGCGGACCCATCCGTGGCTCGCCGACCACGCGGTGCTCGACGAGGTGGTGTTGCCCGGTGCGGCGTACGTCGAGCTGGCGGTCCGCGCCGGCGACAGCGTGGGCTGCGGTCGGCTGGACGAACTGGTGCTGGAAGCGCCGCTGGTGCTGCCCGTTCGAGGCGGCATCGAACTTCAGGTCGTGGTCGGCGGTGCCGACGCCCCCGGACCCGAGGGGCGGCGGAGCGTCACGATCCACGCCCGCCCGGACGGTGAGGAGACCTGGACCCGGCACGCCACCGGCGTGGTGAGCGTGGCTTCGTCGCCGACTCGGGCGGACGGGTTGTTCCAAGCCGTCGGCGGGACCTGGCCGGTGCCCGGTGCGACACCGGTGGATGTCGAGCGGGTCTACGACCGGCTCGCCGACCTCGGGCTCGAATACGGCCCGGTGTTCCGGGGCCTGACCGAAGCCTGGGAGAGCGGGGACCTGATCTTCGCCGAGGTGGATCTGCCCGAGCCCGCCCGCGGGACGGCGGGTTCGTTCGGGATCCATCCGGCTCTGCTGGACGCCGCTTCACATCCGGTCGCCGTCGCGGGCGTGGATCCCGCCGGTTCCGGCCGGTTGCCGTTCCGGTTCACCGACGTGGTGTTGCGAGCCTCGGGTGCCGCTCGGCTTCGGGTGGCGCTGATGCGTCTCGGGCCGGACGAGGTGGCGATGGCCGCCGCGGACGACACCGGCATGCCGGTGCTGTCGATCGGTTCGCTGGCCGTGCGGGCCCCGGTGGCAGGCAGCCGCATCGCCGGCGACGAGGCGCTGCTGCGGATGGAGTGGCACGAGACCACCCGCACCGCGGCTCCGGTGAGCGAGTGGCTGACCATCGAAGCCGCCTTCGAGCGGGAGACGGCACCGCAGGCTGTCGTGCTCACCGCGTCCGGTGACCCGGACGCCGTCGTGGTGTCCACCCACGACATGACCGGCCGGGTCAGGGGTCGGCTGCGGCACTGGCTGGACGAGGGCCGGTTCGCCGCCGTCCCGCTGGTCGTGGTCACACGGGGTGCCGTCGCGGTAGAGCCCTGTGAGCCGGTGAGCGACGTGGCCGCGGCCGCCGTGTGGGGTCTGGTGCGTTCGGTGCAGGCCGAGAACCCCGGCCGGCTCATCCTGCTCGACACGGATGCCGACCTCGACGCCGACGCGCTGGGGCGAGTCGTGGCCGCCGACGAGCCGCAGCTGGCCCTGCGCCGGGGCCGGCTCCACGCCGCCCGGCTCACCCGGACCGGCGACACCGACGGACCGGTTACGTCACTGGTGTCGGGTACGGTCGTGATCACCGGCGGTGAGCGGGCCCGCGTGGTCGCCCGGCATCTGGTCGCCGAGCACGGTGTCCGGCGCTTGCTGCTGCTCGGTCGACACGGTCCGGACGAGCCGGAAACGGCGGAGCTGGTGGCGGAATTGGCTCAGCAGGGCGCCCAGGTCACGGTCACCGCGTGCGAAGTCACCGATCGGCGAGCCTTGGCCGAGGTGCTGGCCTCCAGTCCCGCGGATCAGCCGCTCATCGGCGTCGTGCACACCGCCGAGCCCCGCTCGTTGCCCGAGGAGGGCTCGGACTCGGTGTCGGGGCCGACGGTCGACGCGGCTTGGCATCTGCACGAACTGACCCAGGATCGGGATCTGGCACTGTTCGTGATGTTCTCGTCGTTCGCGGGCCTTGAGGGCAGCGGCCAACAGGGCGGCGACGCCGCGTTTCTGGCCGCGCTGGCGTGGCACCGCCGTGGTCAAGGCTTGCCGGGCCTGTCGATCGCCTGGGACGACCGGGCGGGCGAGCCGGAGTTGTCCGCGGCGCAGGAGATGGCGCTCTTCGACCGGGCGCTGGGCACCGGTGACGCGGTTCTGGCAGTGACCCGGCTGGATGTGTGGGCGATGCGGGCCCGGCCGGAAATCCCGGCGCTGTGGCGGTCTCTGGCCGGTGCTCCACGCCGGCGGGCGGCCGACAGCAGTGGACCCGGTCGCGAGGGGCTGCGGCAGCGGCTCGCCGGGCTGTCCGAAGTGGACCGCGAGGAGGTGCTGATCGACGTGGTCCGCGAAGCGGTGGCGGCGGTGCTGGGCCACACCTCGGGTGTGTCGATCGATCCGGACCGGCTCTTCGGCGAACTGGGTTTCGACTCGCTGACGGCGGTCGAACTGCGCAACTCGCTGCAGGCCAAAACCGGCGTGGAGCTGGCTGCGACCCTGGTGTTCGACCACCCGGACCTGCGCAGCCTGGCCACGGAGCTGAACGCGGTGTTGTCCGAGCTGCCGCGGGTCGGCGACGGCGGTGGTCCGCTTCCGGAACACCACGACCTGTTCGGTGAGCTCTACCTTGAGGCGATCGAGAACGGCCGGCCGGAGCTCGGCGACGAACTCATGATCAAGGCCGCGCGGTTGCGCGAGAAATTTGACGACCCGGCGCAGGTGAAGGCGAAGCCGGCCGTGGTCCGCGTTTCCCCTGCGGGGGACGGGCCGCACTTGATCTGCGTGTGCCCGACCATCATGACCACCGGGCCACAGGTTTACCTACGGCTCGCCGCGGAGCTCACGGCCCGGGGAAACCAGGTGTCGGCCCTGGTACCTCCGGGGTTCGCCGCCGGAGAGCCTCTGCCCGCGACCCGGGCCGCGTTGGTGACCGGTCTGGCCGATACGGTCGAGGATTTCGTGGGTGAGACGGAGTTCTCCCTGGCCGGGCACTCCTCCGGTGGGGTGGTGGCGTACGAGCTGGCCCAGGAACTGCACGCTCGTGGCCGGGCTCCCGCCGGCCTCGTGCTGCTCGACACCTACACCTTGAATCTCAAGGGCGAGCGGGGCGTGTTCGACGACGAGGACCTGCAGCACGCGTTGAGCACCAGGCTGGTCGAGTACGCGCGCCGGATGGGCTTCGACACGCTGTCCGAACGGATCACCGCGCAGCTGTGGAACCTCGATCTGCTCAGGGGCTGGCGGCCTGCGGGGATTTCGGTGCCGTCGCTGTACATCCGCTCGACGCAGGCTCTCGCGCACGGGGCAGGGGACGAATGGCGCGATGAAGTGGCCGCCGCGGCGGACTCGGTCGTCGAGGTGCCCGGTGACCACTTCACCATGCTGGAAGCCGAGCAGGTGGGCTCGACCGCCGGGGCCGTCGGGGAATGGCTGGAGAATATGCGGTGAAAGCGGCCGCGGTGCGGGTATCCGTAGGCCGGGATTTGCCGTGGATGCCCGTATTTCCGGCGGCAGAAGAGGGTCGCGTTTTCGAGGCCGGCGAGTGCGTTCGGGCAGCATCGGGGAACCAGTGCTTCTTTACCCGTGACCGAGCTTCCTTTACCATTTTGGATATGGCCCGTGTTCCCTATCTCACTTCCTCAACCGCTTCCGAAACCATCGCCGAACCGCTGTCGAAGCTGCCGTCGCTCCACGTTTTCGGATTGATGGCCCACGCCGAGACCGCGTTCCGGCCGTGGCTGCGCTTCAGCGGAGCGCTGCTCAATCACCTCGCGCTGGACCCGGTGCTGCGCGAGTTGGCGATTCTGCGGGTCGGGCAGCTCGCCGCCCGCTACGAGTGGGACCAGCACGTGCCCCTCGCGCTGGCGGTGGGCGCGACTCAGCAGCAGATCGACGCGCTGGATCGGGGTGACCTCGACGCGCTGGAGCCGTTGGTGCGCGCCGTGGTCGACTTTGTGACGGGTGTCGTGCGCGACGAGGTCGACGACGCGACCTACGCGTCGGTCAGCGCGTTTCTGGACGACCGGGAAGTCGTGGAGCTCACGCTCGTCGCGGGCCACTACCTGATGGTGGCCCGGATGATGACGACCCTGCGTATCGACCCCGACCCGGCGGCCGGAGCGGACGCGCTGTTGCTCGGCTGATCCGGACCGCGATCGCGGGGGCGGCCTGAGCCGGACCCGCGATCGGGACTGTGGTGGTCGGCCGTCAACCGGCGGTTCGCTGATCCGAGGTGAGGCTCACCCACGTGCGGGCCAGTTCCACCCGCGAAGAGACCTCCATCTTGCGGAAGACCTTCTTCAGATGGAACGCCACGGTATGCGCGGAGATGTAGAGCTGGCGGCCGACCTGCACGTTCGTCAGGCCCTGGCTCACGAGGTTGGCCACCGCGAACTCGGTGTCCGTGAGGGAGCCGGTGCGGTGTCCGTCGCTTCGCATCGGCCGCCGCACGCGGCCCGATCGCACGCCGAGTTCCCGAAGCTTGCTCGCGACCCGAGCGAGGTCGCGGGTCGCACCGGCCCGCTTGTAACCGGCGGCCGCGCGTTTGAACTGTTCGACGGCGCGATCCTGGCCCAGGTGCAGCGAGGACCAGGTCTGGGCCAGGTCTTCGGCGGCCGACGCCGACGCCCATCCGTCCGAATACAGTTCGCAAGCGGCGCGCAGTCTGTCAGGATTCCTTTCGAACAGCCCCTTGGCGTGCAGTGCCGCCGCATGGAGCGAACGAAGACCCCACGACTTCACGGTGAGCGATTCGGCTCGCACTACACACTTGAAGGCGAGCCGCTCGTCTCCGATGCTTCGTGCGAGGCGGACGAGCCACGCTGCGGCGGCGGGCTGGGACGCGAGGAGTTCCTGTGTCAGCTGGTCGTCGGAGATCAGGCGCTCGACGAGGTGACTGACGCAGGCCGGACCGCCGTTGGCCTCGAACGCCTGGGCGGCGGCCCACACGCACTGCCCGCGCATGTGCGCGGTGCGGCCGAGCAGAGCGTCATCGCCCAGGTTACGCGCGAATCGCAGGCCGGTCGACGTGGTGGACTGCCGGACGGCGCTCAGCGCCAGGACGACGTGCAGGTCCGGCAGCAAGGCGTAGGCGCCGACCCCTTCGACCAGCCCGAGGCCGACGTTCGCCTCGGCGAACGCGCTGCCGGCGTCACCCGCCGCGAGCGCGAACTCGGCGCGGCAGGTGGTCAACGCGGCTGAGACACCCGCGTCGTCGGTGACGTCGTACGAGGTGGTCAACTCGTCGAGCACCCGCGTGGCTTCCGGAAGTTCGCGGACGCGGGTCAGGAGCCGGGCGTGCCAGATCTTGGCGAGCCTCGGGTCGTTCTCGTCGTCGCCGGGTGTGGCGGCCAGCTCGATGGCCCGGCGGACCTCACCGGCGAGCCAGGCGGACAAAGAGCGGGTGAGCGGGTTGTCTCGTTGGTCGTCGGCCGAGATGGCGGTAAGATCTTCAGGCGGTGTTTGGGGTAGCTGGGTGTGCAGCTGGCACCGGCTATAACGCATTACGCCCATCTACCTTTCTCTGAAACTTCAATACCGTGCGCGTGAGCGCTTCGAGTGGTCTCTTTATACTCACCTGAAATTTCCGATCCACGGTTCTCTGCAATAGCTACGTTGCGTCAGGCGCCATTGTCGGACTGAGCCGGCCACGATTTCCAACGGTTGGTCCTGCCAGTGCATCTGCTCACGGATCATGGTGCCTAGCTACGACGGACGCCGTCTGAACACAGAGGGGAGGCGGGGGAGTGGACGGCGCCGAGGCCATCCTCCTCCTGAGTGCCGTCATCAACAACGGCGACTTCGAGAACTACTGGCGCTTTCCCACCTACTTGTTGGCGTATACACTTACGCCCTCGGCTTCGTGCGGTTGAAAAGGATAGATGCCGGCCTCGATCCTTTACGGATCTTGGACGAGGGCGGGGGGACATCGAAGGGCGCGGTCCGTCATGATCATGTGATTCCACGGTCAACTCGGCGTCGAGGTTCAGGAGTTGTGCACGCCCGCAAAACTCCCCTCGCTCCTGGAGGCGGTCGGCGCCCTGCCCGACCGTTGAGGTCTTTCAGCGCTGCCGCTCCAGGGTGAGGACCGCTGCGGCGATTGACGTCATTCGATTCGGGCTGCACCGCGATCTGCGGAAGATGCGCCAGGACTTCAGGCGGGCGACTCCACGTTCGACCGGGGCCTGCGCCCTGGACAGCGCCCGGTCGTAGCAGCGACCCGGCAGGGCCGGGGACAGTTTGATCTGTACCCTCACGCTGTCACGAGGCGGGCTGTCCGGCTGGTGATCAAGAAATGACGGTGGAGCTGAGGGCAGTCTGATCCGGGTGGTGCCGGTGAGTGCGGGAAGCGGTCCTGACAGAGCTGGGACGTGTGAGCACTGCCAGATGGTGCGGGTCCGGCAAGCGGGACGGAAAGGAGTACGAGAGGAACCGGCGTTTACGTCCCTCCATCTTGCACCGGCTCAAATCTGGCGGATATGGGCCGGAGGCGGTGCGCACCCACCGGATATCGGCGGGTAACGCCTGAGCCGGATAGGACGGCTGGCAGGGCTGGGATGGGGCGGAGCCGTCGTAGTACTCCGAGCCAGGGAAAGCCCGGTCACATGGGGAAGGGCGGCAGCGCTCGCGCGCCCGGGTATCGAGGATCGCGCGAGCTGGGCACGCTGTTGTTCAACCCCTCCACGCGTCAGGTCTCCCTCGCCGAGGCCGGCCGGCACCTGACCGAGCACGCGCGGACACTGGTCGCCGAGGAAGAACGCGCACGCGTCCACATGACAGAGCCGGCCACAGGCCGCGCGGGCCGCGTCGCCGTCGGTTTCATCGGCACCGCCACCTACGACGTACTCCCTCGCGTCGCCCGCACCGTGCGCGCGCCGCTCACCGAGACGGAGTGCGTCGGCCTCGTCCTGGCCTGCCGCGCACAGGGCAACTCGCCGGCCACGGAACAGGTCGCTTCAGTGATTCGACAATGCGTACAAGACTGATGCACAGTTCGGAAGGACCTGTCGTGACGCCTGCGTGGTATGCCCTGACCCCGGACGCTGTGGCAGGTTCCTCACGTGTCGTTCTGTATCCGCACCAGGTGCACGGCCGCACTGGCCCAGTCTCCGGTCGGCAGATCGAGGTGCAGTCCGTACTCGGTGAGCACGGTGGAGTGGTGGACGGTGCCGCTCTCCGCGTTGCGGTAGCGCGTGCCCGGTGGCAGGTCGCGCAGGCGGACGGGCAGGCGCGGGGTGCCGTAACGGGGACTGTGCTGATAGGCGAGAATCAGCAGCTCGTCGGCGTCCTCGGCGAGGTACTGCACGACGGTGGGGCCTTCGCCGAGCGGCTCGGCCAGCCGGTACTGACGTCCGTGCTGCACGAGGTGGCGTACCGCCTTGTAAGCGGCCACCAGCGCGGCACCTTCTGCAAGTTCCGCCTGCGACCACCGGGTCAGGTCGCCTCCTACGCCCAGCAGTCCGGCCATGGCGGTGTGGAAACGGAAGCGCAGTGGCACCGAGAGGTGGGTGAGTTGGTTGGGTACGTCGGTCACCCATGCGGACATCACACGTGTCGGGTAGACCTGGGTGAAGCCGTGCTGGATGACCAGTCGGTCCACTGCGTCGGTGTTGTCGGATGCCCATGCCTGGTCGGTGCGGGCGAGGATCCCCAGGTCGACTCGGCCCCCGCCGCCGCTGCACGTCTCGATCCGCAGCTGTGGGTGATCGGTGCGGACTCGATCGATGACGTCGTAGAGGTTGCTCACGTAACGGGTCCACAACCGATCGTTGCCATGGTCTGGTTCTGACCAGCCGGTCTCGCCGAAAGCACGGTTCATGTCCCATTTGAGGAAGTCGACGTCGTGGTCGGCGACGAGCCGGGTGAGCCAGTCGTAAGCCCAGTCGGCGACGTCTTGGCGGGCGAAGTTGAGGACGAGCTGGTGGCGCATCTCGGTACGGGTACGGCCGGGCACGTGCAGCACCCAGTCGGGGTGTGCCCGGTACAGTTCGCTGTCAGGGTTGACCATCTCCGGCTCGACCCAAACACCGAACCGCATACCGAGCCGGTGAACCGCGTCGGACAGCGGGCCGAGCCCGGCGGGGAAGCGGTCCGGTGCAGGGGCCCAGTCACCCAGGCCCGCGCGGTCGCTGCGGCGGGTGCTGAACCAGCCGTCGTCCACGACATACAGTTCCACGCCGAGTCGCGCGGCGCGCTCGGCCAGGGCCTTCTGCCCGGCTTCGTCGACGTCGAAGCCCGTCGCTTCCCAGGAGTTGTACAGCACCGGTGCCGTCTCCTCGGCGTGGGCCAGGACATGGGTCCGGGTGTACGAGTGCCAGGCACGACTCGCTTCACCGAAACCGCCGTCGCTGTACAGACCGGCGAAGACCGGGGTGACGAACTCCTCGCCCGGAGCAAGCGGTACGCACGTTCCCTCATGGCCGATGCCACCCGTCAGGCCGGCGCGGCCGTCGGGTGTGCGCTGAACTGTGAGACGCCAGCTCCCGCTCCAGGCGAGAGCGGTGCTCCAGACGCGGCCGTGGTCCTCGGTGGCCGTGCCGGTGTCGAGCATGACCCAGGGGTTGGCGTGGTGGCTGGTGATACCGCGTCGGCTGGTCAGTACGGTCTCGCCGTACGGCAGGTGGTCTCGGCGCAGCCGGCTCTCGGCCGACCACTGGCCTGTGACATGGCTCAGCCGGTAGTCGGGCAGGGGCGGCAGCGTCCACGCGGCGGAGTCGGCACGCAGCAGGTCCAGATGCTGCCCGCCGGTGTTGCGCAGGACGGTCCAGCGCTCGATCACATCGGTGTCCTCGTGCACCCGGTAGTGCAGGGCGACCTGCAGGGGACAGAGCCGATCGCGGAACTCCAGGATCAGCTCCGCGCTGCCGGGTGTGTTGTGCAGGACGTGGTGGCCGGTGGGCTGCCATTCGAAGGCGTGTGAGCCGTCTGCGTAGCGCACCTGCAAGGACGGCGGGCCGTAGCGGGTGCCGCCGTCGACCGGCAGTTCTTCACCCACCGCAGGGCGGCCTTCGAAGCTGCTGGGGGGTTCTCCGGACGGCACGATGAGCGCTTCCGCTTCCGCCATCGTCAACCGTGCTCCCCAGGCGATGTGACACGGTGCGCCGCTCTCGTCGATCCGCAGCGCGTACGCGGTGTGCGGGGTGGTCAGCAACCAGGCACCGGTGGTCGAGGAGCGGGAGATGAGCGGCATGAGGCCTCACGATCAGGACGTCAGCGAGTACTCCTAGAGGCAAGCGTGTCCATGGATCAACTGTCAACCCGTCGTCTCAGTCAGGTGTTTGAAGGCTGAGGCGCGGTGACGAGCACTCATTGGATGGATGCTGTTTCTTTTATTGACAGCAGAAAATAAGCCCCCTAGGTTTCCGGCCATGCAGTCGACCTCCCGTGCCGAGGCGTTCCCGGCGAGCACCCCGGCCGTCTCCCAGATCTTCACCACGGTTCTTTCCCATGGCCCTCTCACACGCCTTGAGGTGGCGCGCAGGACCGGTCTGTCCCCGGCGGCCGTCACCAAGGCCGTGCGGCCCCTGATCGAGGCCGGATACCTGGTGGAGGACAGCGCCGAGGAGGGGCGCGCTGCGCTCGGGCGGCCGGCGAACCCGCTGCGTGTCGACGGCGGACGGGCCCTGTTCACCGGATTGAAGGTGACCGGCGACGAGATCATCGGCGTACTCGTCGACCTGTGCTGCCGCATCCGTACGGCCCGGCGCGTTCCGCTGAACGGCCGCGCACCCGAAGAGGTCCTGGCCGCGGCTGCGGACCTGGTGCAGGAACTGCTGATCGAGGCCGACGGCTACGGCGTAGGGGTGCTGGGGCTCGGCATCGCCGTCTCCGGCGACGTGGACCGGGCCGAAGGCACAGTGCGCTACTCGCCCTTCCTGGAGTGGCGCGATGTGCCGCTGGCCGAGCTTGCCGGCACGACATGCGGATTGCCGGTGACCGTGGACAACGACGTACGCGCTCTGACGGTGGCCGAGCAGTGGTTCGGCGACGGCGTGGGGCTGTCGGACTTCGCCGTGGTGACCGTCGGAGCCGGCATCGGGTGCGGTCTCGTGGTGCACGGGCAGGTCGTCGCCGGCGCGCACGGTGTCGCCGGAGAGATCGGCCATGTGACGGTCGACCCGGCCGGCCCGCCCTGTCACTGTGGCAACCGCGGCTGTGTGGAGGCGATCGCGGCGGACGGCGCGATCGTCACCCAGGTCCGCGAGGCCACCGGCATGGAGATCGCCGATACCGCCGAAGCCGTCGACCTCGCCCACCGGGGCAACGCGGGCGCCCGCGCGGTGTACGCGAAGGCGGGCGAGGCGATCGGCCGGGGCATCGCCACCGTGGCCAACCTGCTCGGCCCCGAACGAGTGATCATCTCAGGGGAGGGGCTGGCGGCCTACGACCTGTTCGCCGAGCAGATCCGTGACGCCTTCGCCACGGCGGCCTTCGGGTCCGCCGCCCAGTGCGAGGTCCGTACCCGCCCACTGCCCTTCGAGGAGTGGGCGCGCGGGGCCGCAGCCACCGCCATCCAGTCCTTCATCACACCAGACCCGAACTGACACGTACGAGGAGCAGCAATGACGCAGCAGAGCCGCACATCCCTGGTTCCGCGTGGCCCCGGACGCCGTCAGATCGTCAACGGCATGCTCGCAGTCGGTGGTGCTGCCCTGGCCGCGCCGGTCCTCGCCGCCTGCGGCGGGGGAGCGGGAGCCGATCCCAAGACGGTCACCTTCGGCTCCAACGGAGCTGATGCCACGCCCAAGGCCGCCTATGCGGCAGTGACCGAGGCGTTCACCGAGGACTCGGGGCTGAAGGTGAAGACGAACACCGTCGACCACGACACCTTCCAGAAAAGCATCACCAGCTACCTCCAGGGCACCCCGGACGACGTCTTCACCTGGTTCGCCGGCTACCGCATGCAGTACTTCGCCAAGAAGGGACTGTGCTCACCGCTCGACGACGTGTGGGACAAGATCGGTGATGGCTTCGGCGAAGCAGTCAAGCAACTCTCCCGCGGCGAGGACGGCGCGTACTACTTCGTGCCGCTGTACACCTACCCATGGGCCGTCTTCTACCGCAGAAGCCTCTTCGAGGAGCGTGGATACCAGATCCCGCAGAAGTGGGACGAGTTCGTGGCCCTGGCCAAGCGAATGAAGCGGGACGGCCTGTCCCCGATCGCCTCCGGCTACGGAGGCGGCGACAGCTGGTCCGTCCTCGGCGCCTTCGACTACCTCGACCTGCGCGCCAACGGCTACGACTTCCATATGCAGCTCATGCGCGGAGAGGCCTCATGGACCGACAAGCGCACCGCCCGCGTCCTCGACCTCTGGCGCGAGCTGTCCCCTTACTACCAGAGCGGTGCCGGCGGCCGTTCCTGGCAGGACGCCGCCCAGTCGCTGCTCGACAAGAAGTCAGGCATGGCCATCATCGGCCTCTTTCTCGGCCAGCAGATCACCGACGAGAAGATACGCGCCGACATCGACTTCTTCCCCTTTCCCGAGATCGACGCCACCCACGGGCAGGACTCCGTGGAGGCGCCCACCGACGGCTTCATGCTCAGCCGCAGGCCCAAGAACGAGAACGGCGCGAAGAAGTTCCTGGAGTTCCTCGGCAGCGCCCGGGCCGAAGAACGGTACATGGGGGTCGACCCGAGCAACCTCGCCGTCAACGAGCGGGCAAGCACGTCCTCGTACAACGCCTTGCAGAAGAAGTCCGCCGACCTCATCACCTCCGCGAAGCACATCAGCCAGTTCGCCGACCGCGACAGTGACCCCGGCTTCGTCTCCACCGTCGTGCTGCCCGGCCTCACCCAGTGGCTCGGCCACCCCGACGACGGCACGGACACACTGAAACAGATCGAGTCGCAGCGCGCACGATTCTTCACGGTCTGACCAGGACCGGAAAGGCCCCCCACCGTGCCTTCTCCCACTGCCCCGCATCGCTTCGGCCGCCTGAGCACGGGTGACCGCCTGTTCCTGACGGCCGTCATCGGCATCCCGCTTCTCGCCCTGCTGGTTCTGGTCTGGCTTCCCGCACTCGCCTCGGTGGGTCTGTCCTTCACCGCCTGGGACGGCATCGACCTCACTGACATCCACTGGACCGGGGGCGACAACTACCATCAGATCCTCACCAACTATCCGCCGTTCTGGCCCGCGGTGCGGCACAACATCGTGTGGTTGCTGTTCACGGCACTGCTGCCCACGCCGTTCGGCATCTTCCTCGCCTACCAGCTCGACAAGAAGATCCGCTTCACCAGGATCTACCAGACCGCGATCTTCGTGCCGATGGTGCTCTCCCTGGCCGTCGTCGGGTTCATCTGGGAGATCATCTACAACCCCGACACCGGACTGCTGAACAGCGTCCTCGGGGCGGCCGGCGCCTCCCACCACATTGACTGGCTGGGCAACCCCGACATCAATCTGTGGGCAGTGCTGGTCGCATCGGGTTGGCGGCACACCGGCTACATCATGATCCTTTACCTGGCCGGCCTGAAGAGCTTCGACCCCGCTCTGAAAGAGGCTGCCGCACTCGACGGCGCCAATGGGCGCCAGACCTTCCTGCGTGTCGTCTTCCCGGCGCTGAAACCGGTCAACGTGATCATCCTCGTCGTGACTGTCATGGAGTCACTGCGCGCCTTCGACATCGTCTACGTCCTCTCCGGCGGCGTCGGCAGCAAGCCGGGCATGGAACTGCTCTCCCTGCTGATCACCGACAACATCATCGGCGAGTCCGGCCACATCGGTTACGGCTCCGCGCTCGCGGTCGTGCTCCTCCTGGTCTCCCTGGCCGCGATCGGAACGTTCCTCGTCCAGACCTTCCGCAAGGAGGAACAGTGACCACGGCCACGGCAGGACCGCCCACCAGGACACGAGTGGCATGCCCGCCCGAGCAGGGCAGCCCCTCACGCCCGCCGCGCAACGTCGGTCGTCACGTCCTGCTCGCCGGCATCAGTGTGCTCTGGCTGATCCCGCTGCTGTGGGCCGTCTACACCTCACTGAGGGCGTACGCCGACACCGCGAAGAACGGCTACTTCTCCTGGCCGCGCAGCCTCGGCCTGGAGAACTACTCAGACGCCTGGACCCAGTCCGGCATGCCGCACTTCTTCTTCAACTCCCTGCTCATCACCGTCCCCTCGGTACTGGGCACCTTGCTGTTCTCGGCGGCCGTGGCCTTCTTCGTCTCCCGCTTCAGCTTCCGGTTCAACATCGTGCTGCTGATGCTGTTCACCGCGGGCAACCTGCTGCCCGCGCAGGTGCTCATCACGCCCCTGTACCGGCTTTACCTGCTGATCCCGCTGCCGCCGTGGATGAGCGACTCCCTACTGCTGTACGACTCCGCCTGGGGCATCATCGCGATCCACATCGCCTACCAATGCGGCTTTTGCACCTTCGTCCTCAGTAACTACATGAAGACGATCCCCAAGGAGATCTTCGAAGCCGCAGTCGTCGACGGCGCCCAGGTGTGGCGCCAGTTCCTCCAGATCGTCCTGCCGCTGTGCCGGCCGGCCTTCGCTGCCCTGGCGACGCTGGAGTCGATCTGGATCTACAACGACTTCTTCTGGCCGCTCACTCTCATCGAGACAGGTGACAAGCGCCCCATCACCTCCGCACTGGCCAACCTCCAGGGCCAGTACTTCACCAACCCCAACCTGATCGCGGCAGGGGCTCTCATGACCGCGATCCCCACCCTCTTGGTGTACTTCGCCCTCCAGCGCCAGTTCATCAGCGGCCTCACCATCGGCTCGGGCAAGGGCTGAGCCGCTCCCCTCACTTCCCGCCGAACCCACTTACCGGAGGTCCGACCCATGCGGTCATCCTCGTACCCTGCCATGCCCGCGCGCGCCCTGAGAACCGTCACAGCCCTGGCACTCGCCGCAGGCCTGGCCGCTGTCGCCCCCGCGGCCTCCGCCGAGACCGCAGCCCCCGCACAGGACGAAGCCCGCTCAGCGGGTACCGCCCCCGCACTTGCGGCCAAGCCATACATGGGCTGGTCGAGCTGGAGCATGCAGTCGTCGAAGTACCCCGGCCTCAACCCCGACGGCGACTACAGCTACCTCACCGAGGCGAACGTGCTGAAGCAGGCCGACGCCCTGGCCGCCAAGCTGAAGAAGTACGGATACGAGTACGTCAACATCGACGCCGGCTGGTGGCGCGACAAGGACTGGACACCGCAGTTCGACCGGTACGCCCGCCAGAAGGCCGACCCTGAGCGCTTCCCCCGCGGCATGAAAGCCGTCGCCGACCACATCCACGCCAAGGGGCTCAAAGCCGGCATCTACCTCCCCGTCGGCCTGGAGAAGGAGGCCTACAACGACGGCAAGTCGCCGATCCGCAACGCCGAAGGCTGTACCACCGCCGACATCGTCCACTCCGACCTGCGCACCACCAACGGCTGGGACAGCGCCTACAAAATCGACTTCTCCCGTCCCTGCGCCCAGAAGTACATCGACTCCCAGGCGCAGATGTTCGCCGACTGGGGCTATGACTTCCTCAAGCTCGACGGCGTCGGCCCCGGTTCCTTCAAGAGCGGCGACCAGTACGACAACGTGGCCGATGTAGCCGCCTGGCAAAAGGCCATCGCCGCCACCGGGCGCCCCATCCATCTGGAAGTCTCCTGGTCCCTGGACATCGGCCACGCCGAGGACTGGAAGAAGTACTCCAACGGCTGGCGCATCGACACCGACGTCGAGTGCTACTGCAACACCCTCGTCAGCTGGGAGAACTCCGTCGACGACCGCTTCAACGACACACCGGCCTGGACACGGCACGCCGGCCCCGGCGGCTGGAACGACCTCGACTCCCTCAACGTCGGCAACGGCACCATGGACGGCCTCTCCAAAGCCGAGCGGCAGACCTACGCCACCTTGTGGGCCATCGCCAAGTCACCCCTCTACACCGGCGACGATCTCACCCGCCTGGACTCCTACGGCCTGTCCCTGCTGACCAACCGCGAGGTCATCGCCGTCAACCAGGGTGCCGCACCGCCCGCCCGGCCTGTCACCCCCTCCGATCCCCAGCAGGTGTGGGCCGCGAAGAACCCCGACGGCACCTACACCGTCGCCCTGTTCAATCTCGCCGACGCACCGGCCGCGGTGAGCGCCGACTGGGCGACGCTCGGCTTCACCGGCAAAGCCGGAGTCCGGGACCTGTGGAACCACGAAAACCTCGGCACCCACAAGAACCGGATCACCCAGGCCCTGCCCGGGCACGGCTCCCGCTTGTTCACCATCACCCCGCGCGGCGGCCGGCTCGGTTGGACCGGTATCGAAGCCGAAGCCCCGGCGAACACACTCGCCGGGAACGCCTCCGTCGTCGATTGCCCGGCCTGCTCCGGCGGCCGCAAGGTCGGCAACCTGTACCAGGGCGGCAAGCTGACCTTCGGCAACATCGTCGTTCCCAAAGCCGGCACCTACCAGGTCAAGGTCTCCTACATCAGTGGTGACGCCCGCTCGGTGAACGTGTCGGCCAACGGCGCAGGCGCCACGAGCCACCTGTTTCCCTCCACCGGTGACTGGGGCACGGTCAGCACTGTGCACGTACCGGTGACGCTCAAGGCCGGCGCCAACACCCTCACCTTCGACAGCGGGTCCGGCTATGCGCCGGACATCGACCGGATCGACGTGCCGACGACATCCTGAAGCCCCGGGGGCCCGGTGCCGGCCCGGGCCCCGCTCAGTCCTCTGGAGCCGCCATGACCCCCCGACCGACCGACCCCAGCAGAAGAACCCTGTTCTCCCTCGCCACGACGGCCGGCCTGACCGCGGCCCTCGGTTCCCTGCCTACCTTCACCGCCACAGCCGCACCCCGACGTCACTCCGAGACACCTCCGTTCACCGGCACGGCGCGCGACCGGCTCTGGTGGCGGGCGCCCGGCAACGAGCACTCCATGATCGAGCAGGGCCTGCCCGTCGGCAACGGCCGCCTCGGCGCCCTCGCGAGCAACGATCCCGGCCGCGAGCTTCTGCTGATCACCGACGCGACGATGTGGACCGGTGGTCTCAACGACACGCTCGACGCCGACGGCCAGTTCCCTTACGACCACCGCACCGGCTTCGGCTCCTTCACCCTGCTCGCCCGGCTGACCGTGGACATCCCCGACCACGACCTGGCCGGCGTCAACGACTACCGCCGCACCCTCGATCTCGCCCAGGGCCTGATCACCAGCTCCTACGTTCGCTCCGGCGTCACCTACCGGCGCCAGATCTTCGCCAGCCGCCCCGACGACGCGATCGTCCTGCACTTCACTCAGGACGGTGGCGGCCGCTACACCGGCACCATCAGCCTGGAGGGCACGCACGGAGAAAGCCCTTCGAGTGCCGAATCGTTCGCGGCGTCCTTCCCCAACGGCCTGTGCTACGGCGCGGCGCTGAAGGCCTACGGCAACGGCGGCCGCATCCGCACCCGTGGCACACACATCGACTTCTCCGACTGCAAGAGCGTCACCATAGTGGTCAGCGGTGGCACCAACTACGCCCCCGACGCCCGCACCGCCTACCGCGACCCCTCCCTCGACCCCGAGAAACTGGCCCGCACGAAGGCCACCACCGCCGCCCGGCACTCGGCCGACACGCTCCTGCGCACCCACGTCGCCGACTACCACTCCCTCTACAAGCAACTCAGCCTCTCCCTGGGCACGTCCACGGACACCCAGCGCTCCCTCGACACCTGGGAGCGCCTCGCGGCGCGCGCCCGCGACAAGGCCCCCGATCCCGAACTCGAAGCGGCCTACCTGCAATTCGGCCGGTACCTGATGATTTCCGGATCACGTGGCAGCCTGCCCCTGAACCTGCAAGGACTATGGCTGGACGGCAACGACCCGGACTGGATGGGCGACTACCACAGCGACATCAACCTCCAGATGAACTACTGGATGGCGGACCGGACGGCCCTGTCCTCGTGCTTCGAGACATTCACCGACTACTGCCTCGCCCAGCTGCCGTCCTGGACCGACCTCACCCACCGGCTCTTCAACGACCCGCGAAACCGCTACCGTAACTCCACCGGAAAGATCGCAGGCTGGACCGTCGCCATCTCCACCAACATCCACGGCGGAAACGGCTGGTGGTGGCACCCCGCAGGCAACGCCTGGTTGTGCAACAGCCTGTACGAGCACTACGAGTACACCCAGTCACGTACACACCTGGCGAAAATCTACCCACTGCTGAAGGGCGCCTGCGAGTTCTGGGAGGCACGGCTACTGACCACCACCCTCCCGGGCAACTCCGAGGAGGTACTGATCGCCGACAGCGACTGGTCCCCCGAACACGGCCCCCTGGATGCCAAGGGCATCACCTATGCCCAGGAACTGGTGTGGCAACTGTTCGGCAACTACTGCGCCGCCTCCGCCCAACTGAAGAAGGACACCAGCTACGCGGACACGATCGCCGCGCTGCGCAAAAAGCTCTACCTGCCGCAGGTGAGCCCGAAGACGGGCTGGCTTGAGGAGTGGATGTCGCCGGACAACCTGGGCGAGACCACGCACCGGCACCTGTCCGGCCTGATCGGCCTGTTCCCCGGTGACCGCATCCGCCCCGACGGCTCCACCCCGAAGGAGATCGTCGACGGCGCCACCGCGGTGCTCACCGCCCGCGGCATGGAGAGCTTCGGCTGGGCGAACGCCTGGCGCGCCCTGTGCTGGGCGCGACTGAAGGACGCGGACAAGGCCTACCGGCTCGTCATCGACAACCTCCGCCCCTCCATCGACGGCACGAACGGCACCGCGTTCAACCTCTTCGACATCTACGCAGTCGAACAGGGCCGCGGCATCTTCCAGATCGACGCGAATTTCGGCACACCGACAGCGATGATCGAAATGCTGCTGTACTCCCGCCCCGGACACGTGGAGCTGCTTCCCGCGCTCCCCGACGCATGGGCCGCCTCCGGCTCCGTCCAGGGCGTCCCCGTACGCGGCGGGTTCATCGTGGACCTCACATGGCGCAAGGGCCGGCCGACCAAGGCACGCATCCGCAGCGTCGGCGGCCGCACCACCGAAGTCGTGTACGCGGACGTTTCGCGAACAGTGACGCTCGAACCGGGCCGGATCGTCACATTGAAGGACTTCACCGCATGAGGACTCGCCACGCCCGGCTGCGCCGGCTGCTCGTCACGGTACTCCTCGCCGTGGCTGTGCAGGCCGTCCCCTCTGTGGCAGGGGCGGCAGAACCGAAGCACGACGTCGTCACCTGGGGCGCCGGCGCCGACCGCTTGGGCGAAGGAGTGGCCGGCCGCGGCTACCGGCTCGTCATCCACACCAGCGTCGGCGGCGACGACCTGCGGATCCGGCTCTCCAACTCCTTCGGCGACCGCCCCGTGACGTTCGACAGCGTCTACGCGGGCATCCAACGGGCAGGCGCCGAAGTGCTGCGCGGCAGCAACCGGCGACTGACCTTCGGCGGGGCACGGTCCGTCACCGTCCCAGCCGGTTCCACCGTCCGCAGTGATCCGCTGCCGGGCAGGACGGCCCCGGGGACAGACCTGGTCGTCAGCTTCCACACTCCTGACGCGGCGGGTCCGGCCACGGGCCACGGGATGGCCATGCAGACGTCGTATGTGACCCAGGGCGATCACACCGCTGAGGAGGAAGCGGCCAACTGGACGGACACCATCAGCTCCTGGTTCTACCTGGACGCGGTGACCGTGCGCACGTTCACTGCCACGGGAGCGATGGTGGCACTCGGTGACTCCATCACCGACGGCTGGCAGTCCAGTATGGATCTCAACCGCCGCTGGCCCGACTACCTGGCACGCCGACTGCAGAAGTCCACCACCACGACCATCGAGGGCGTGGCCAACGAAGGGATCTCGGGAAACAAGGTCCTCGCCGACGGCGCAGGCCAGAGTGCGCTGAGCCGGCTGGACCGCGATGTGCTGTCCCATCCGGGAGTGCGCACAGTGTTCCTCTTCGAGGGAGTCAACGACATCAAAGCCCACACCGGCGTCAAGGCCGAGGAGATGATCGCCGGCTACCGGGAGATCATCGACCGCGCCCATGCGTCCGGGCTCTGCGTCGTGGGGGCCACAATCGGTCCGTTCAAGGGCTGGCCGGAGTGGGACCCCCAAGCCGAGGCCCTACGGCAGGACGTCAACGAGTTCATCAGGAACAGTGCCGAGTTCGACGCAGTGACCGACTTCGACCGCGCGCTGCGCAGTCCCTACGATCACGAACGCATGCTGCCGTTCTTCGACAACGGTGACCATGTGCATCCCAACGACAAGGGCATGCAGGCGATGGCCGACGCGGTCGACCTGACGGACATCGACTGCCCAGCCATGCCCGACTGATCCATGTGCTGTGTAAGAAGGTGACTGACGGAACTGCGTGAGAGCGGCCTACTGAAGATGGACGACGCCGCAGTCGACGGCTCCCATGGCAGAGCCCTCAAAGGGGACGCACGCCGACCTTCGCCGCTCGACTGTCTGCCGGGTGCTTCAGCTGTCCCCGTCGACGTACTTCGCGCGCAAGCAGCGGCCGAAGTCCGCCACGCAGGCTCCGCGACGAGGAACTGATCCCGCTGGTCACGGCCATGAATCGCTGCTGCGCGTCGCCGTCGGCCAGGCATATCCCGCTTGCGAGCGGAGTCCGACGGACGGTACCTGCGACTCGGCCCGGCGATCCTGCCGGCGCATGCCGCCGAACAGATCACCCACGGCGGAATCACCGCCCTGCCCGTCCCGGGCCACTACTTGGTCCGCTCACTGCGCCGCGGCGGCGCCGACGCACCCGGTCCCCGCGGCCGAGGCCGCGGTGGGGGCACTGCAATCCGCACTGCTGCACACCGCCGAGTCCCTCGCCTCCCGCGGCCTGGTCGCCGGCGAGCCCCATGTCTCCGCCGTGCCGGAGGGCGCCTGTCGGGCAACTTGCCTGCTCAGGCGCCGTTCTGCTCCTCACGCGTCGGTCCGCGAGAGGGTGACTACCACCATGGAACCGGCACCTGTCACGACGGACGCCGCCGGGGCGTGCCGCCCGTCGGCACTCGGCGGGACGCCGCCCGGCCACGCGCCGAGGGCTGCGGGCGGTGACGCACCCGACTGGAGCGCAGATGCCTGGCCATCGCATCGGCCGCCCTGTCCGGGTTGCGCTGCACGAGGGCGTCCAGGATGTGCTGGTGCTCGGCGACGGTGGCGTCGACAGATCCGGGCGCGCTGTTCAGCCGCAGCATGTGCAGATGGGCATGGAGGCGGTTCACTGCGTCGGCGAGCAGCGGCCGCCCCGCGGCCCGAGCCAGCACGTCGTGGAATTCCTGGTCGAGCGCGGCGAATCGGCGATAGTCCGAGTACTTCTCGCCCAGGTCGGGCTGGCGGTGCATCTCCTCGACGAGGGAGCGCAGTTGGCGCAGTTCGTCATCGCTCGCGTTCTCTGCCGCCAGTGAAGCGGCCCGGGGCTCCAGCAACAACCGCATCTCGAACAGGTCGAGCAAGGCGTCGGAGTCGAGCAGGTCGGTGGCTCGATAGCCGGCGTTGGCCCGCTTGACCACAAGCCGCTCCGACTCAAGCCGGGCGAGCGCCTCTCGCACCGGGGTCGCCGACACGTCGAGCTGACGGGCCAGTCCCTCGATGCTCACGCGGGCACCAGGTGCGATCTCGTGGTCCATGACCATCGCCTTGACGCTTTCGTAGACGCGATCGGTCAGCGCATCCTGTCGAATCCCATCAGCCATGACACGAATCATAGAGAATCCCTGCTCATACGGGGTCCGCGCGCCAGTCTGTGTACGGCGGGGGCACGCCCTGGCCGCCGACGCCTCGGCGCCCCTTTCCATAGTCGAACCCCTTCGCGTGATGCCCGTCGCAGGCGAGCCGCCAACTCTAGGCGCCGGTGCGCGCAAGCCATTGCCACAGGCCAATTCCTATAGCATTCTGTCGTCCAGCGTCATTTCCTATAGGAAACGAGGTGTGGAGGGATGCTGAGCACCCCGGGATACGACCCCGTCGCGGTAGTCGGTCCAGGAGCCGTCGGTCTCGCGCTCGCGGCTCGGCTGGCCGGGCAGGGACACCCGGTGACGCTGTGCGGAAGACCCGGCACAGCGCCGGTGACGGTGGTGACGTCGAGCGACGAGCACGGGACACGGACTGTCGATGTGGAGTGGCACAGCGAACCAGCCCGTGTGCACCCCTTCCGCTGGGTGGTGGTGGCGACCAAGCTGCATCAGAAGGACGCGGCACGCGCCTGGCTTGAGCGGCTGGTCGACAGCGACACCCTGGTCGTCGTCGCGCAGAACGGCATCGAGCACCGGGAACTGGTGGCGCCCCACGCCACACACCGCCAAGTGGTGCCGACCCTCGTCCAATTCAACGCCGAACGGCATGGCAGGGACCGGGTGGGATTGCGACAGGACGGTCCGGGCCTGGTCATCGGCGGTGACGCGCCGGGGCGCCGCGCCCGCCCACTCCTGGACCGGACCGGGCTCGGCGTGCACACCGTCGCCGACTTCACCACCGCAGCCTGGCGCAAACTCATGGTCAACGCGGTTGCCAACCCCCTCACGGCCCTCACCTGCCGCCGCGTCGAGGTTTTCGGTGACCCGTCCGTTCGGAACCTGGCGGCCACGATGCTCGCCGAAGTGGCTGCGGTGGGCCGGGCCGAAGGCGCCCGGCTGCCGGCCGAAGCCGTCGACGAGGCCCTCGCATGGATCGACACCCGCCCGGCCGGGGCCGGTTCGTCGATGCTCGCCGACCGCCTCGCCGGACGTCGCCTCGAATACGACGGGCTGCTCGGTGTCGTCGTCCGCAGGGCCCGCACGCACGCGCTCACCGCGCCGGTGTGCGCCATGGTGCTGGCGCTCGTCGCCGCCCTTGACACCGCGCCGTCCGCGACAGCAGCGGCGCACGACACCTTCAAAGATCAGGAGCAGCAGTGGCACAAGTGATCAAGGCGGAGGCCTACCTCGTGGACATCGAGGTGGAGACGGTGCGTACGGACGCCAAGCAGGCGTTCCTCAAGCAGGAGACCCTCTTCGTCGAGCTGACGACGGCCGACGGACTGACCGGCACCGGCTATTCGTACACGATCGGCACCGGCGGCCGGGCCGTCCTCGCGATGCTGCGCGACCACCTGCTGCCCTCGCTCATCGGTCATGACTCCCGTGAGATCGAGAGCGCCTGGCGGACGATGTACGACAGCACCCGGGCCACGATGGTCGGAACGATCACCGCGTTGGGCCTGGCCGCCGCGGATCTGGCACTGTGGGATCTGCGCTGCCTGCGAGCGGGTGAGCCACTGTGGCGTGTGGCCGGGGGATACCGGTCGGCCGTGCCGGTGTACGACACCGAGCACGGCTGGCTCCAGCTCGACGAGGGCGAGTTGGTCGCGGGCGCCCTCGAAGCGCGTGACCAGGGCTTTTCCGGAGTCAAGGTAAAGATCGGCAAGCCGAGTCCCAAAGAGGACGCAGCGCGTATCCGGGCCGTCCGTGAAGCGGTCGGCCCCGGCATGGACATCATGGTCGACGCGAACCAGGCCTTCACTCCCGCCGAGGCGGTGCGGCGCGCCGCCCTTCTCGAACCGTACGATGTCGGCTGGTTGGAGGAGCCGCTGCCCGCCGACGACGTGGCCGGGCACGAACGACTGTCCGCCTCGACGACCGTCCCCGTGGCGGTCGGGGAGTCCATCTACTCCCTGGGCCACTTCCGCGAGTACCTCCAGCGCGGCGCCGCCGGCATCGTGCAGCCGGACGTCTCCCGGATCGGCGGCATCACCCCGTGGCTCAAGCTCGCCCATCTCGCTGAGGCGTTCGGGGCCGAGGTCTGCCCACACTTTCTGATGGAGATCCACGTCAGCCTCAGCGCCGCAGTGCCCAACGCCCGCTACGTCGAGTACATCCCCCAACTCCGCGCGGTGACCACCCGCCAGCTGCACATCGCAGACGGCCTCGCACACGTGCCCCAGGAGCCGGGACTCGGTATCGCCTGGAGCCGCGACGCCATCGACGACCGGCGGGTCGCCTGAGCCCCGTCCCTTTCCACCACAGGAGGACAACGGTGTCCACCCTCTCCACTGTGAAACCCGTTCCCGCCGCCACCGCGCACCGCCGCAGAGTCCTGCTGGCCTCCCTCGTCGGTTCGGCCCTTGAGTGGTACGACTTCTACCTCTACGGCACGGCCGCGGCCCTCGTCTTCAACAAGATCATTTTTCCGTCGTCCGACCCCACGGCCTCACTCCTGGCCTCCTTCGGCACACTCGCCATCGGCTACTTCGTCCGGCCGCTCGGCGGTCTCCTCTTCGGTCGCCTCGGCGACCTGTTCGGCCGTAAGCGCGTCCTGGTCATCACCCTTCTGGTGATGGGTGTCTCCACCGTCGGCATGGCATTGATCCCGACGTACGAGCAAGTGGGCGTCCTCGCCCCCGTCCTGCTGGTCGTCCTGCGCGCCGTCCAAGGGCTCGGGGCCGGAGCCGAATACGGCGGGGCGGCCATCCTGGCGGCCGAGTTCTCCCAGCCGCGGCGACGCGGACTGTTCGGTGCGGCACCCAGCGTTGGTGTCTACATCGGGATCCTCCTCGCCTCGGGCGCCTTCGCGCTGGTGACGCAGCTGCCGGAAGAGCAGTTCCTGACCTGGGGCTGGCGCATCCCGTTCGCGGCAAGCGTGCTGGTGATCGCCGTGGCTCTGGTTATCCGCCTGCGGTTGACCGAGAGCCCGGCGTTCGAAGCCGCCCAGGAAGGATCGAAGACCACCGAGGTCTCCCCTGTACGAGAGGTCGTGCGCACCGAATGGAAGGCCGGCCTGGTCGTCTTCGGCCTCCAGACCGCGCAGAACGTCGTCGCCTACCTGAACCTGACGTTCCTGGCCGCCTATCTCACCGACACCCTGGAACTTTCCAGTTCGACGGGCCCCGTCGCCATCACCGTCGGTACCGCCGTGACAGCCCTCACCCTCCCCTTGTTCGCCCATCTCACCGACCGTGTCGGCCGCAAACCGGTCGCCCTGGCCGGCATCGTCTTCTCGGCCGCGTTCGTCTTCCCGTACTTCTGGGTCATCGACCACGCACACACCTCGCTCATCGTCACCCTGGCCGTCGTGGTGAGCATGGGGATCGGCGTGGGCTGCATGTTCGCCCCGCAGGCCGCCTACTACAGCGAGCTGTTCACCGCACGGTCCCGCTTCACCGGTCTCGCCCTGTACCGGGAGGTCGCCGGCGCCGTCACCGGCGGACTGACCCCGCTCATCGCCGTCGCCCTCGTCGCCG
Organism: Streptomyces sp. NPDC004629; assembly: GCF_042873595.1. NCBI lineage: Bacteria > Bacillati > Actinomycetota > Actinomycetes > Kitasatosporales > Streptomycetaceae > Streptomyces > Streptomyces sp. NPDC004629. The sequence continues at coordinate 58,046 of NZ_JBIALO010000035.1, forward strand.
CGACGGGAGGCCGCTCTTGGAGCGTCGCGTTGTTCGTCATCGCCTCCTGCGCCGTCGGTGGCCTCGCTGTGGGCCTCGGCCCCGAGACCCGCGGCCGTGACCTCGCCGTCACGACCGTCGACGCCCTCCGCGACTCGACCGGAACCTACCGCTGACCCCGTGACACCGCACGAATCGCCGAATACGAACGACTCCTCGGCAGCAAGGAAATGAGGAAGAACCACCATGCGTATCGCCCGACTGGGCCAGCCAGGACAGGAAATACCGGTCGTCATCGACGGCGACCGCGTCCTCGACCTGCGGGGTGTCACCACGGACGTGACCCCTGAGTTTCTCGAACACCATCTGCCCGCAATCGACCCGAGCACCCTTCCCCAACTCCGGGACACCGCGGGCCTGCGCCACGGCGCGCCCATCACCCGGCCCACCGCAGTTGTCTGCATCGGCATGAACTACGCCCGGCACGCGGCCGAGTCCGGCGCCGAACCACCCACCGAGCCGGTCGTGTTCTTCAAGCATCCCAACACGGTGGTCGGCCCGAACGACCCGGTCACGATCCCCCGGGGAAGTACCATGACGGACTGGGAGGTCGAACTCGGCGTGGTCATCGGCCGGCAGACCAGCTACCTCGATACACCTGCCGACGCCGCAGCCCATATCGCCGGCTACGTCCTCGTCAACGACGTCTCCGAACGCGAGCTGCAACTGCACCGCTCAGGAGGACAGTGGTCCAAGGGCAAGTCCGCACCCACGTTCACGCCCGTGGGCCCGTGGCTGGTCACCGCCGACGTACTCGATCCGGCGGCGGTACGTCTGCGCAGTCGCGTCAACGGCGAGCCTCGCCAGGACTCCAGCACCGCCGACCTCATCTTCTCCGTGCCCGACATCGTCCACCGGCTCAGCCAGTTCATGACTCTGGAACCTGGCGATCTCATCCTCACCGGCACCCCGGAGGGCGTCGCTCTCTCAGGGCGTTTCCCCTACCTGCGCGCCGGCGACGTCGTCGAACTCGACGGCGACGGACTCGGCCAGCAGCGTCAGACGATGGTCGCAGCGAAGGATGGACGATGACCCACACCACCGACAACCACCGCATCACTGGGCTCGAATACGGGGGTCTCGTCGCCGTCATCACCGGCGGCGCCTCCGGTATCGGTCTGGCCACCGCCCGCGAATTGCACGCGCGGGGCGCCAAAGTGGCCGTACTCGACCTGGCCGGAACCGACGAGCCGTTCCTGCACGTCCACTGCGACGTCACCGACGACGAGGCCGTCCGCACGGCTGTCGACACAGTGATGAACGAACTCAGTGACATCCACGTACTCGTCAACAACGCCGGAATCGGCGCCCAGGGCACTGTCGAGGACAACGCTCCCGACGAGTGGCACCGCGTGCTCGACGTCAACGTCATCGGCATCGCCCGCGTCACGGCTGCGGCCCTGCCTGCGCTGCGCAAGGCCGCAGCCCGGGGCAACGGACATGCCGCGATCGTCAACATGTGCTCAATTGCAGCGACCGCAGGACTGCCCCGGCGGGCCCTGTACTCGGCGAGCAAGGGCGCCGTCCTGGCCCTGACTCGTGCGATGGCGGCCGACCATCTGCACGAGGGCATTCGGGTGTCCTGCGTGAACCCCGGCACGGTGGACACGCCCTGGGTGGGCCGGCTCCTTTCTGCCGCGGACGACCCCGACGCCGAGCGCGCCGCCCTGGCGGCCCGCCAGCCGAGCGGCCGACTGGTCAGCGCTGAGGAGGTTGCCAACGCCGTCGCTTACCTGGCCAGCCCCCGCTCCGGCGCCACCACCGGCACGGACCTCGCGGTCGACGGCGGGATGCAAGGACTGAGGTTGCGCACACAGTGACCAGGCCGCCTTGTCACGAGCACCGATGCCGCCCGCACGATCGGGCAGGCCCACTACAACACCGGCTACCGGCACGAGGCCGAACCACTGGCCCGGCATTACTCCGGTGTCTTCGGTCCCGGGATCGCCTCGGGCGAATACGACGCGATCATCACGCCGTCCGGTTCGTGCGCGGCGATGGTGCGCGAACTGTACCCGCGCATGGGCGAACGCCACCGGGCAGAGGGCCGCGGTGACAGCCTCGCGGCGCGACTGGCACCGGTGATCCCGAAGACGTACGAGCGCACCGAGTTCCTCATCGACGTGCTCGGCGTCACTGACGTCGGCGCGTACTACCCGCACATCGTCACCTACCACCCGACCCGCCACGGTCTGCGCACGCACGGCCGAGGAGACGGCGAGCTGCTCGCGGGGAACCTCGCGGACTGTCGGGCGATCGTTCACCGGTGCATCGACGAGGAACTGCCGGAGGTCGTCATGCGGCTGCTTGCCGAGCGCGGCGCGCGGACCGTTGCCGTGCCTCCCGAGCTGCCCGCGTACTGGACGTCATGAACGGCCCCGGCTACCGCCCCAAGAACCCCGCGGACAAGCCTGCGATCAAGTAAGCCGGACACCGGAACGAGACTGGGGCGGGAGCGGCTCTCCCACCCCAGCCGGTGACATCGGTCTCAGGACGGAAGGACGGCATAACTGAGGTCCTGGACCGTGAGCGAGGCGGGCGTCAAACGCAGCCACATCGTGCCTCGTTCACCCGGATCGTCATACAGATAGCCCACGAATCGCGCATCCCACAGAGCCTCGTCCACCCCCAGATAGCGGACCAGCTTGCGCCGGCCCCTCGGCACGTCGAACGGCACGAGCGCAGCCCGCCCCCGCGCGATCACCTGCTGGACACGTCCCGTCACGAGATCGCATTCATCCACCACGAGCGCGACGTTCGGATCGTTCTTCACCCGGTCGAACAACCGGGTCCACGGACCTGTCAGCACCCAGAATGCACCGTCCTCCCACAAGAACCAGACCGGGCGCACGGTGGGCCCATTGGTGGCCATGCGAGCGGTGAGCGGCTGCTGCAGGAACGTGTCCACATCGAAGCTACGAGATGTCACATCGCCAATCGTGTGGTGCCACGCGCCCCTTGCCTACCGACCTCCGACCTAGGACCACAGCAGCACGGCAGGGACGAGACACGGCCTGACGTCCCAGAGAGGTGGGGAAATACGACAGTTTCTAGTTGCCGCCGCGGTTCAGCCAGGCGTGGACTGCCCCGCCGTCGTAGACGACCAGATAGTCGGCTCGCCCGTCTCCGGTGACGTCCGCGAATCGCAGGTTGTTCCGGCTGAACGACTCCTCGCTGAAGACGGTCCCCCACTGAATGAATTTCCCTCGGCGGGCCCCAGCGGATCAACGCCGTCAGCCCCCATGTCAGCCAGGCATACGTCCACTCGATCCAAGGCTCCCAGACCGGCCGGCTACGGCCTCTGAGCGCCGAAGACCGCCCGGCGGCGGATGTAGTCCGAGGCGATCTCCCGCATCCGCGCGCCGTCGAACGGGTCGCCGTGACCCGCGCGGACCTCCGCGATGTCGAGGTCGAGGAGGCGGTGCATCGTCTCGACGTACGCCGGGATGTCGGCGCCGTGCATGTCGTCCAGCAGGCCGCCCTCGTAGATCACGTCCCCCGAGTACAGAACGCGGGCGGTCTCGTCCAACAGGACCATGCTGCCGGGCGAGTGGCCGGGAGCGTGCAGGGCGCGCAGGGTGCGGTCGCCGAGGTCGATGAGGTCGCCGTCGTTCAGGCGGCGGGGTGGTGTGAGCACCGGACGGACGCCGTACGCGGCGGGCTCGAAGTCGTCCGAGGGGACGGCGTCGAGCAGCAGCTCGGGGAATGTGAAGCCCGTGACGTCGATGCCGAGAAGGTCCAGCTCGGTCGTGGTGTGCAGGCTCGCCCTCGCCGGGTGGCGGAGGACGTCCGCCTCGGCGGCGTGGACCCCGACCTCCCCGAACTCATGGGCGCCGCCGACGTGATCGAGGTGCGTGTGGGTGATCAGCGCGAGGGGGTCATGGGCGAACAGGGCGGGGAGATGACGGCGCAGGGACGCGACACCCAGGCCGGTGTCGATGACCGCGTCCCGTGTGGCGCCGCGGATCCACCACAGGTTGGCCGCGACCAGGGCGTGGAGGTGGGGCTCGGTGATCCGGGTGACCTGCCCGTCGACCGGCTCCGCGGCGAACCAATGTGTTGCGGTGGGGAGTTGGGTCATGTCCGTGTCCCTCTCATGACGTGACCGGTATGGCCGCCGGCCGGGTTCACCGGCGGGGGTCCAGGGGGCGCAGGGCGTCCGGGGCGACGCCCGTGGCGAGGTGGTCGGCGAGCAGAGCGCCGGTGGCCGCGCCCTGGGTGACGCCCCACATCCCGTGCCCGCCCGCGACCCAGACGCCCGGTGTGCGGGTGGGTCCCACGAGGGGGAGGCCGTCCGGGGTGAGGGGACGGTCCCCGGCCCATTCGTCCGTACGGTCGGACCAGTCGGCGCCGGACAGCATGGACGCGGCGTTACGGCCGATCCGATCGAAACGGTGGCGATCTGCCCGCGCTCCGGGCCGCGCGAACTCCATCACGCCCGCGATGCGCAGCCCGCCCGGGACCGGGGTGCAGGCCAGCCGCTGTTCCGGCAGGTAGAGCGGGCCGGGGGCGGGCCGGCTGAGCCGTACGGTGAACGAGTAGCCGCGTCCGGCGGCGACCGGGACGCGCACCCCGTGCTCCTTCGCCAGGGTGCTCAGCGCGGCTCCCGTGGCGATGACGACGGCGTCCCCGTCGATCGTGCCGTCATCGGTGTCGACCCCTGCCCCGGGACGCACCCGTGTCACCGTCCGACCGGTGTGGATCGTCCCGCCGCGGTCGACCACCGCCTTCGCCAGGCCCCGTACCAGCAGGGCGGGCTCCACATAGCGGGCGTCGCGGATGTGGACGGCCGCGCGGACGCGCGGGCCGAGCTGGGGGGCCAGGGAGCGGGCCTCGCCGAGGGGCAGCGCGGCGAGATCGTCGCCGGGCGGCAGGTGGCCGATGCGGCCGGGCGAGGAGAAGGCGGCCACGATCGGCGCGTCGATCACGGGTACGTCGAGCCCTCCGGCGATCAGCCGGTCGTACGCGGCCGTGCTCGCGGCGTTGAGCCCGAGGAGTCCCCGCCGGGCGCGGTCCCGGCGTCCGGGCGTGCAGTGGCGGGCGAACCGTGCCAGGAACAGCAGCGTGGCGGGACCGCAGCGGGGGGAGACCCTGAGGGGGCCGTGGGGGGCCACGAGGCCCTTGAGTCCTTCGGTGAGGGCCGACGGTTCGTTGAGCGGTTCCGCCCGTCCGGGGACGATCCATCCCGCGTTGCCGTGTGAGGCGCCGGCTCCGACGTGGTCGCGTTCCACCACGGTCACCCCGATTCCCCGTTCCTGGAGGAACCACGCGGTGGACAGGCCGACGACGCCCGCGCCGATGACGACAACGTGACGGGTTCCCTTTGGCGCTTTCGCGTTCATCGCCCTACACGTTCCCGGGACGGCCGGGCGCCGCGTCCGTGCCCGCGCCGTGTGTCGCTCCGGAAGCGAGCAGTTCGGCGACGGCCAGGTCGGCCAGGGCGGTGCCGACGGACTTGAACACGGTCTGTCCCTGGCGCTCGGGCCGCGCGGTGAGCAGAGTGGTCAGATCCCGCAGCCGTCCGGAGTGGAGCAGCCCGCGTTCGAGGGCCTCCACGATCTCGCCCGACTCGACCGCGCACGCGGAGGCGTCGTCCACCGCCACATACGAGGCGCTGCCGAGGAGTTCGGCGGGGAACTCCCGCATCGCCGCCCGGTAGGACCCCACCGCGTTGAGGTGGGCTTCCGGCCCGAGCGAGGACGCGGAGAACAGTGGTTCGGTGGCGCCCGTCGCGCAGCAGACGACATGGGCGTCCCGTACGGCGTCGTCCGGGTCTTCGGCGACGCTCACGCAGGCCTGCGGCATCGTCGCGGTGAGGCGCTCCGCGAGCAGGTCGGCCCGGCGGCGGGTCCGGTTCCAGAGGGTGACCTCGTCCACCGGGCGGACCATGGCCACCGCCGCGACCTGCGCGGCGGCCTGTTCTCCCGCGCCGAGCACCGTCAGCCGGTGCGCGTGCCTCACTGCGAGTACGTCGGTGGCCAGGCTGGCCATCGCCGCGGTCCGCAGGACGGTCAGGACGTCGGCGTCGGCGGCCCAGACCGGTTCTCCGCTGCCGCCGACCCACAGCAGCGTCCCGTCGATCATCGGTGTGTGTCCGCCGGACGCCGCGTCGGTGGCGACCTTCACGACCTTGACGATCGCGTTTCCGTCGGAGTGCCGCCGGGCCGCCATGACCAGCATCCGGCCGTTGCCCAGGGCCAGCCTCAGCGGCTGCTCGTGCCCGGCCTCCGCGCCGTTCAGGAACGCCGCGCGGACGGCCTCGGTGGCGGCGCGCAGCGTGACATGGTCCGCGACCTCCCGCGCGGACCAGTACCGCATCGCCCGCCCGGTGTCCGTGCCGCTCACCGCGCTCACCGCCCGGCCTCCTCGTCCCGCCCGGACCACAGTCCACGGGTGTGGTGCAGATGGCGTCGCATGAGGTCCGCGGCCTCCCGGGACCGGCCCGCCTCGATCAGGTCCAGCAGTTCGCCGTGCTCGGCGGCGGAGCGGAAGAACTCCGGGGAGCCGGCGACCTTCTGGAGGCCGTGCAGCCGGGTCTGGTCGCGGAGCAGTCCGACGTGCTGGACGAGACGGCGGTTTCCGTACCGCTCCAGGATCCCGAGGTGGAGGTCCCGGTCGCGGGCGACGAAGTTGACCATGTCGCCGTCGGCGGCGTACTGGGTGATCTCGTCCACGACGCTGCGCAGTTCGGACAGGTCGGGGGCGGGGCGCGCGGCCGCAATGCGTTCGACGGCGGGCACCTCCAGCATCAGCCGCAGATCCATCAGTTCGTCCAGGTCCTCGTCGCTGAGGGCGACCACCCGGAAGCCGCGGTTGCGCAGCATCTCGATCAGTTCGTCGCGCGCCAGGTCGAGCAGGGCCTCGCGGACCGGTGTGATCGACACTCCGAGCTTCTCGGCGAGCGAGCCGATGGAGTGGATCTCCCCGGGTTGGAGTCCGCCCGAGACGATGAGGGCCCGGATCGCCTGGCCGCACTGCTCGCGCAGCGAGGTGTGCGACACGGTGAGTTCGGGTGACGGAGAGTTGGTCATGCGGCTCCTTCATGGGGGGAGGGACCCGCGAGCGGGGTCTGCCTGGGGCGAGTCTCTGTATCTGCGTACGGGGCGGTCACCCCAGTAAGGTATTAGACCGCACCGATGGGGCGGGTAGCCGTCGCGGTGGCCTGCCCGACGACGTCTCTCGCGGGATCACGGGGTCAATTGCTGGCCTCCCCGTAGTTGAACGTGGTGACGCATCCCCCGTCGACGGTGACCACGGACCCGGTCATGAAGGACGCGGCGTCCGACGCGAGGAACAGGGCCACTTCGCCCACTTCGTCCGGGCTGCCCTGACGCCCCAGTGGCTGGCGCCGGGCCGCCGCCTCGCGGACAGCGGTGGCCTCGGCGAACGCCTCCGGGGACAGCCGTCGTCCCCGCGCGCCGAGCCCGGTGTCGATGTATCCGGGGCACAGCGCGTTGATGCGGATGCCGTCCCCACCGTAGTCCACGGCCATCTGACGGGTCAGATTGATGATGCCGCCCTTCGTCGCACAGTAGGCGGGTGCCTGGGGCGCGCCGATGAGGCCGTATGTGGAGGCGATGTTGACGATCCGGCCGTCTCCCCGCTCCAGGAAATGGCCGAGGGCGTACTTCGAGCAGAGGAAGGTGCCCCGCAGATTGACGTCGAGTACGCGGTCGAAGTCGTCCGGTTCGACCTCGTGCAGGCGCCCCTTCGGACCGCCCACCCCGGCGTTGTTGACGAGGATGTCCAGGCGTCCCCAGGTCCGTACCGTGGCCGACACCAGGTATTCGGCCTGCGCGGCGTCCGCCACGTCGGCGCGGACGGCGATCGCTCGTCCGCCTGCCTCGCCGATCTCCCGCGCCACCTTCTCGGCGTCGGGCTCCGACACGTCGGACACCGCGACCGCGGCGCCGGCGGCGGCCAAGCGGTGGGCGATCGCGCGCCCGATCCCGTTGCCCGCCCCGGTGACGATCGCCACCTTGTGGTCAAGTCGGTTCATCGCTGCGCAGTCACCTTCTGTTGCGGGGATCGGGGTCAGGGCCGTCGTGGTCGTCCTGCTCATCCCGGCAGGCTCCGGCACAGGAAGACCACGGTGACGAACCGGCGGTACAGCTCCAGCGTGTCCGGTGCGGTGATCCGCGCGGACAGGCCGGTCGCGGGACGGACGCCGTGGATGCGGCAGGCCAGTTCGAGGTAGTCGCTGGAGCGGAACGTGACCGTGAGTTCCGTGGGGCTGGCGAACTCCGGTGCCGGGGTGCGGTCCAGCCGTTCGATCGCGGTTCTCGCCCGGTCATGGATCAGTTCGGTGGCGACCGACGGGTGCAGTGAGTCGGCGGCGTACCGGCTGACCGAACGCTTCACCACGGCGGCCTGCACCCCCGGACAGAAACGCCGTGTCTCCTCCGCCGTCACCTGGTCACCGGTGACCAGCGAGACAGGCACGCCGTACGCCCCCGCCACCAGCGCGTTGACCCCCGACTCACCGGCCACGACGTCATTGATCCGGACCTCGGCGACGGCGGGGGAGTAGTAGGTGTGCGACAGCGCGGACGCGTGGCTGCTCGCCGACCCGTGGTACGAGACGAGGAAGACGGCGTCGAAGCTGTCGTCCAGACCCTCCATCATGTACATCGGCTTGTACCGGCCCGAAAGGTACCGGGCCCGTCCGGCGAGGGCGTCCGGCCGGAGGTTGGTCATCACCGAGTGCGAGTCGTTGACCAGGAATTCCGTGGCTCCCGCGTCGATCGCGCCCTCGATGGCCGCGTTGATCTCGGCGGTCAGCAGCTCGACGGCGTGGACGTACTGCGAGCCGTTCCGCGAGCACTGCTCCCAGTCCACCAGCCCGGCCGTGCCTTCCATGTCGGACGAGATGAAGACCTTCACAGCACGCTCCGGGGGTGCAGCTCCGGCTCGGTGGACGACGTGGTCATCACCGCGTAGACGGACCCCTCCATTCCGGCGGCGGCGCCGTGCCGGCCGTCGGGGGCCAGCGCCAGGCACCGCAGTTCGGCGCGGAACTCGTCGGGGAGTGTTGCGGCGTCCTTGAGCATGTCGAGGCAGGCTTCGGCGGGGCCGAGCCCGGCGCGCAGGGACGCGACGATGCTGTGGGCGCCGACGGCCCGCATGCTCAGCTCGCCCCGGCCGGTGCAGGCCGCCCCGCCGTGGCGCGCATCGGCATAGTTCCCGGATCCCGGCAGCGCCGAGTCGCCCACCCGGCCCGGGTACTTCCACGGGTATCCGCTCGTGGAGACGCCGACCACCAATTCTCCCGTGGAGTCGAGAGCGATGATGTTGATCGTCCCCCAGGGACCCGGATGCGGGGCGAAGCACTCGACCAGCTCCCTTGCCGTCTTCCGGTAGTGCTGGTCGCCCGCCCTGGCGCGGGTGTTCTCGCCCTCCACGGACTCCGGCGACGGCTCCAGCGCACTGCGCCACAGTGCCTTCGACTCCTCCGTCAGCAGATCACTCCGGGTGAAGCCGTTCTCCTCCGCGAACAGTTCGGCGCCGTCGCCCACCAGCAGGCTGTGCTGCGGCAGACGCTCCAGCACCGCGCGGGCGATCGAGATCGGATGGGCGAAGTCCTTGACCGCCCCCACCCCGGCGAAACGCCGGGTGGACCCGACCATCACCGAGGCGTCCAGCTCGACCACACCCCGGGCGTTGGGCAGACCGCCCGTGCCGACGTAGTGGTCGGCCAGATTGTCCTCGCACCGGCGCAGGCTCTCCTCGACAGCGTCCAGGGCCGAACCACCGTCCGCCAGGATCGCCATGGCGGCGGGCAGACCCACTTCGCTGCGCTCGCTGCCGATCACCACGGGGGAAGCGGAACGAGGTGACATGCCGTCTCCTTCATATGGTCGTCGTCTCTCACACCTCCTGAGAGATCTCTTGACACCCTCCAGGTAAGGTATTACACCTTAGCCGCATGAGTAATCAAGGGCCGCCCGGCTGGAGAGACGCGTTGATCATCGACGCGACCTGCCCGCCCGACCTGTGGGTCCCGGGCTACGCGGACTGGATGGACGGCGGATTCTCCGCCTGCGCGCTGAGTGTGGGCGGCGGCACTCCGGGCGGCGCGGTCGCCGCGCTGGGCGCCGCCTACCGCATGATCCGGAACGACCCCCGACTGACGCAGGTCCAGTCGGCACAGGACATCCGCGAGGCGCACCGCAGCGGCCGGCTCGGCGTGCTCCTGCACTTCCAGTCCACCCGCGCCCTGGACTACGAACCCGACCTCGTCGAGGTGTACCAGCGGCTCGGGGTCCGCATGATGGGGCTGGCGTACAACCGGCGCAATCCCCTGTGTGACGGGTGCGAGGAACCCTCGGACGCCGGTCTGAGCATCCTCGGGCGCCGGATGATCGCCGAGATGAACCGGACGGGGATCCTGGTCGACTTCGCGCACACCGGGTGGCGTACCTGCGCGGAGGCCCTGGAGGCGTCCACCGCGCCCTGCGTCGCCTCGCACTCCAACGCCCACGCGGTGAAGGCCCACCGGCGCAATCTGCCCGACGAGATCATCCGGGGCATCGCCGCGTCCGGCGGCGTCCTCGGCATGAACGGATTCCCCGCCTTCGTCTCCCCGGACCCCGCGCCGACACTGGACCAGTTCATCGACCACATCGTGCACATCGACTCACTGGTCGGCAGCGGACACGTCGGCCTGGGCCTCGACTACTGCACGATCACCACCGCCGAGTACCAGGAGATGATCGACTCCGGTGCCTGGTCCCCGGAGAACTATCCGCCCCCGCCGTGGAACTACCCAGCCGGCATCACCACCCCCCGGACCATCGGCGCCCTCGCCGACCGCATGGACGAACGCGGCTACTCCGAGACCGAGATCCGCGGTGTCCTCGGCGAGAACTGGATGCGCCTCTTCGAGCGGATGTGGTCCTGATGAGCGGACCGATCCTGCCCGGAGGCGCCCTCGACCCGGCGCTGCTGACGTACGCACGCGAGGAGATGCGCACCGACGACGTACCCGGACTGGCGCTCGGCGTCCTCCACGCCGGACGCACGGCGACCACCGGTATCGGCGTGACCAGCGTCCCGCACCCTCGGCCGGTCGACGGCGAGACACTGTTCCAGATCGGGTCCATCTCGAAGACCTTCACCGTGACCGCGCTCCTGCAACTCGTCGAGCGCGGGGCCCTGGACCTGGACGACCCGGTCCGCGCCCACCTTCCCGCATTCGCGGTCGCCGACGACACCGCCTCGGCGCAGGCCACCGTCCGTGAGTGCATGACCCACAGCTGTGGCTGGGAGGGCGACTTCTTCGACTTCTCCGGCCGGGGCGACGACGCCCTCGCCTCGACCGTCCGCAACATGGCCGCCCTGCGCCAGGTCACCCCCCGCGGACGCATGTGGTCGTACAACAACGCGGCCTTCTACCCCCTGGGCCGCATCATCGAGACCCTGCACGGCACCACGTACGAGAACGCCGTCGCACGGGAACTGTTCGGTCCCCTCGGCATGACCAGCGCCTGCTTCTTCGCCGAAGACGTCCTGCACCGCAGCTTCGCCGTCGGCCACACCCGGCACGAGGGCCGCACCGTGCTCGCCCGGCCCTGGGCCATGCCCCGCAGCGCCAACCCCGTGGGCGGGGTGGTGGCCGGCGCGGAGGACCTGATGCGGTACGCCCAGTTCCAGTTGTACGGCGGTCAAATCCTCGGCGACCCCTTGCGCCTGGCGGCGCAGCGCGCTGCGGGACCGGCCGAGGACACCCCCGAGATCGGCCTCGGCTGGTGGATCGACGGCGACGGCCCCGACCGGATCGTCCACCACGGTGGTGGGGCGAACGGCCAGCCCGCGCTGTTCGCGATGATGCCGGCCCGTGAACTGGCCGTCGCGGTCCTCACCAACGGAACCGGCGGCGCGGTCACCGCCCGGCGCATTGTGGACTGGATCGCCCGAACCTACTTCGGGGTGCGCGAGAAGCCCCCCGAGGCCGAGGCCGTACCGGAGATCGACACGGACGCCTGGACCGGTACGTACGAGACCCGCCTCGACCGGTACGTGCTCCGCCGCGAGGGCGACGGGCTCGTCCTGGACAGCTCCGTCCTCGGGGAGTGGCTGGAGAACGCGGACCCTCCGACCGTCCAGGGGGTAAGGACATCCCCCGTCCAGCCCCTGACCGACCGCACCCTGCTCATCTCTCCGGGGCAGCGCCGGCAGACCACCGCGACCCTGCTGACGGACGCCCGCGGCGACATCCGGTGGCTGCGCTTCGCCCACCGCGCCGCCCTTCGGTGACCACCGCCGTCCCGGAACCCACCATCCCATGTCGTGCACATCCGGAGATCATGAGGACAACGCCATGGCCAACAGAACCACGGTCGCAGTCATCCTGACGGCGATCATCGCCGTCATGGCCGTCGGGTGCTCGCCCTACACCGGCAGCCGTGTCACCGCAGGGGTCATATCGGAGCTGCGGGTCGCCTCCACGCCCGTCTCCACACTGGACTACAACAAGAACAACTCCGGATACGGCAGCGGGGTCGGCGGACTCGTCATGGAACCGCTGCTGGCCAGGACCAAGACCGGGAAGCTACGGCCGTGGCTCGCCGAGTCCTGGTCCACCCCCGACCCCACCACCTACGTCTACACGTTGCGCAAGGGGGTCACCTTCACCGACGGCAACGAACTGACCGCCGAGGAGGTCGCCTTCTCCCTGAACCACTACCGCAGCGAAGGCTCCACCAACGCCTACAACTTCCCCAGCACCCTCAAGAGCATCACCGCCACCGGCCGCTACACGGTGACGGTCACCCTCACCAAGCCCAACGCGGCCTGGGAAGGCGTCCTGGCCCGCAGTTCGCTGGGAATCTTCAGCAAGAGCTTCTACCAGAAGAACAAGGACACCTTCGGACAGCCGGGCACCGGAGTCGTCGGGACCGGACCGTGGAAACTCACCGACTTCAACCCGACGACCGGCGCCGAACTGGAGGCCAACCCCCGCTACTGGGGCGAGAAGGTGCAGATCAAGAAGATCTCCTTCACCTTCTTCGACAGCGAGACCAGCCAGGCGTTCGCCTTCCGCGCCAAGGCCGTCGACCTCGCCTTCCCGTCGGACAGCCGCTCCTTCGCCTCGACCGCCGGGATAAAGCTCAGCACCGCCCCCGGTGCCGGCGATCAGGGACAGTTCGGCATGAACGTCCTCGTGGCCCCCTGGAACGACGTCCACCTCCGCCGGGCCGTCGCCCACGCCCTCGACAAGAAGGCCCTCATCAACGCGTACGGCGGCTACGCCGAACCCGCCGGCACCCTCCTCGGCCCCAGCCTCCTTCAGCCCCTCGGAACACCGCAGCAGGTCGAGGGCGCCATCGACTCCGTGCCCACGTACGACTACGACCTCGACAAGGCCAAGGCCGAGATGGCGAAGTCCGCGTATCCGCGGGGTGTGGACGTGACCATCGCCGTGGCGAACTACGGGCAGTACGCCAGCACCGTCGGCCAGGCCATCGTCGCCCAGTTGAAGAAGATCGGCATCCGCGCGAAGCTCAAGGTGAACTCGCCCGAGATGGACATCGCCGAAGCCACCAACAGCGACCGGAAGAAGATCCACTCGGCCTTCTCCATCCTCGGCGCGGTCTCTTCCGACCCGGGTGAAGCCTTCAACTACGCCCTGGGCAGCGCCAATGCCACCCCCGGCAACTTCAACTCCACGAACTACGGCAGCACATCCTCCGACCGGCTCATCGCCGACGCCTTCGCCACCTCCGATCCCGCGAAACGGCTGACCCACTACACGGAGCTGCTGAAGGAGTACGCCGCACAAGTGCCCTTCGTACCGCTGTTCTTCCTGGAGAGCACCTACGCGCTGTCCACCGACTTCACGTGGCCCGCGTACACCGCCTCCTGGCGCAACAACGGCCCCTGGGCACTGGATCTGAGGGCCGCCTGATGACACTTCCCGCCCTGGACGAAACCCCAACCGCCCCCAAGAAGACGGGCCCCGGCACCGTACGGAGCAGCCGGCTCGAACTGACCCTCCTCGGCATGATCCTGCGCAGACTCGCCGTCATCGCGCTCCTGCTGGTCGTCGTGTCGTTCGTCGTCTTCTCCCTGCTCCACCTCGCCCCCGGCAACCCCGTCGACATCCTGCTGGGCACCACACCCCGCAACCCCGAGACCGTCGCGGCCCTGAACCGGCAGTACCACCTCGACGAGCCGTTCCTCCAGCAGTACTGGGCCTGGGCGAGCGACGCCGCACAACTCCGCTTCGGCACCTCCATCCAGTCCTCGCTGCCCGTCTCGACGGAGCTGTCCTCCCGGCTGCCCACCTCCCTGTTCCTCGGGCTGTACGCCTTCGTCCTGACCATGACCCTGGGCATCGGGCTCGGTGTGCTCTCCGCGGTCCGGCACCGCAGCGCCCTCGACCACTCCACCGTCGCGGGCACCGTCGTGGCCCTGTCCACCCCCACCTTCGTGCTGGGTACGGCCCTGCTCTACGCGTTCGCCGTCCGCATGAACTGGTTCCCCGCCTTCGGCGCCGGTGAGGGATTCCTCGACCGGGTGTGGCATCTCACCCTGCCTGCCCTGACCCTCGCCCTCACCAGTTGCGCCTACGTCGTCAAGCACACCCGGACGGCCATGATCGGCGTGCTCGACCAGGACTTCATCGTGTTCGCCCGTGCCCGCGGACTGTCCCTGCGGCAGGTCCTGTTCGGCCACGCGCTGCGCAACGCCCTGATCCCGGTGATCACCATGAGCGGCTTCATCCTGTCGGGCCTGGTCATCGGCGCGGTCCTCGTCGAAGTGACCTTCTCCGTCCAGGGCATCGGCCAACTGCTCGTCAAGTCGGCCACGGCACAGGATCTGCCGGTGATCCAGGCCGTCTCCCTGCTGACGGCCGCGGCCATCATGCTCACCGCTCTGCTGACTGACATCGTCTACACGTTGGCGGACCCGCGGGTCCGCCTGGGAGGCCGGTCATGACCACGTCGTACGAGCGGGACACCCGCGCCACCCGGCCCCGGGACAACGAGAGCGTCGGGAAGCGACGACAGCACCTGACGCGCTGGTCGGTCGTGGGGCTGTCGCTCGCCGTCATCGGCGTCGTCGCCTTCCTGGCCCTCGCCGGAACAGCCGTGGCCCCTCACGACCCCGACACCCAGAACCTCTCCCGCATCGCGGACGGGCCCTCCGCCCAGCACTGGCTGGGCACCGACGTCCTGGGCCGCGACACCCTCTCCCGGATCGTCGCCGGAGCCCGGTCCGCCTTTGTCGGCCCCCTGGTCATCGCCGCGGGTTCCTTCCTGCTCGGCAACCTCCTGGGCCTGTGGGCCGGTTACCGCGGCGGACGGATCGACGGAATCGTCATGCGCTGGGTCGACGTCATGTGGTCCATCCCGAGCCTGCTGGTGCTGATCGTCCTCGCGGGCTCCCTCGGCGCCGGGTACTGGACCACGGTCGCCATCCTCGTCGTCCTCACCGCCCCGTTCGACACCCGCGTGGTCCGCGGGGCGACCCTGGAACAGGTGCCCCGCCCGTACGTCGAGTCCGCCAAGGTGCTCGGCGTGCCGGACCGGCGGATCGTCCTGCGGCACATCTGGCCCAACGTCCTGCCGGTGTCGGTCGCCAACGCCTTCCTGGTGTTCGCCGGTTCGGTCGGTGTCCTCGCCGCCATGTCGTTCCTCGGACTCGGGGTCCCGCCGGGCACACCGGACTGGGGCCTCATGCTCGCCGAGAACCAGGCCCTTCTCTTCACGCAGCCGCTCGCCGCGCTCGTGCCCGGCGCGATGATCGTCGTCATCGCCGCCGCGATGAACCTGGCCGGGGACGGCATCTACGAACGGCTCTCCGCCCGGGGAGGCGCGGCATGACGCAGCACGACGAGAGGCACAGCGAGGGGACGGCCATGAGAACCACGGTCCAGAACACCCGTCAGCCGCTCCTGTCGGTCAGCGGCCTCCGGGTCGAGCGGCAGGGCCCCGACGGCCCCCGGACCGTCGTCAACGGCGTCGGCCTGGAGGTCGGCGCCGGCGAGACCGTCGGCGTCGTCGGCGAGTCCGGCAGCGGCAAGTCGATCACGATGCGGGCCGTACTGGGACTCCTGCCCCGGGGCCTGACGGCCACCGGCGAGGTGCGCTACGGCGACCGCGACCTGCTGGGGCTGTCCGAGCGCGCCTGGCGCAGGACCGTACGCGGCACCGAGATCGGCATGATCATGCAGGACCCGTTCACGATGCTCAACCCGATCGCGACCTGCGGCGACATCATCGGCGCTTCGCTGCGCCGCCACGGCGGGGTGTCCGGCCGCCGGGCCCTCCGTGAGGAGTCCGTCCGCCGTCTGCGCGAGGTCGGGATCGACGACGCCACCGTCGTCGACCGCTACCCCTTCCAGATGTCCGGCGGCATGCGGCAGCGTGTGGGCATCGCCGCCGCGCTCGCCAGCGACCCGCGCATCCTGATCGCCGACGAACCCACCACGGCACTGGACGTCACCACTCAGCGCGAGATCCTGTCCCTGATCAAACGCATCCAGGCCGACCGCGGCATGGCCCTGATCCTCATCACCCACGACCTTCGCGTCGCCTTCGCCATGTGCGACCGGCTGCACGTCCTCTACGCGGGCTCGGTCGTGGAGAGCGCCCCCGCCGCTCTCCTCGACGCCGAACCGATGCACCCGTACACGAACGCCCTGCTGCTCGCCGAACCCCCGGTGGACCGGCGCGTCGGTGAGATGGTGTCCATCCCGGGCTCGGTCCCCGCACCGGACGAAGTCGCCGGAAGCTGTGTGTTCGTCTCCCGATGCCCGTGGGCGACCGACGCCTGCCGGGACGGCACCCCGCCCCTGCTGGAGATCGCCCCCGGCCGCTGGTCGGCCTGCGCCCGCCTGACGGCGGCCCGTACCGAGATGACGCGTCTGCG
This sequence comes from Streptomyces sp. NPDC004629, assembly GCF_042873595.1. Lineage (NCBI taxonomy): Bacteria > Bacillati > Actinomycetota > Actinomycetes > Kitasatosporales > Streptomycetaceae > Streptomyces > Streptomyces sp. NPDC004629. Next base: position 74,960 of record NZ_JBIALO010000035.1, read on the forward strand.
GGAACGGGCCGGCCAGGACCTCCCCTTCTGCGACGACACCCCGAAGAAGGAGCCGGTGCTGTCCGTCGCCGGAGTGTCCAAGGTGTTCACGGGCGCCGTGGGAGGGCCGGTCCACGCACTGGAGGACGTCTCGATCACGGTGGCGCAGCACGAGAGCGTCGGTATCGTCGGCGAGTCCGGATCCGGCAAGTCCACCCTCGCCCGGGTCGTGGTCGGCCTGGAGAAGCCCAGCACGGGCACGATCACCATCGACGGCATCCCGGTCACCGACTGGGGCCGGCTGAGCCGGTCCGAACTGCGGCAGATCCGCCGGACCGTCCAGATCGTGTTCCAGGACCCGTACTCCAGCCTCAACCCCATGCGGTCCGTCGGCTGGGCCCTCGCCGAGGCCATCACCACCCACCGGTCGGACGCCAAGAACGTCGGCGCGGAAGTCGAACGGCTGCTGGACGAGGTGGGACTGGCCCCCGCGTACGCCCAGAAGCGGCCCGCGGCCCTGTCCGGCGGCATGCGGCAGCGGGTTGCGATCGCCCGCGCCCTCGCGGCCCGTCCCAAGATCCTCATCTGCGACGAGTCCGTGTCCGCCCTCGACGTGTCCGTGCAGGCTCAGATCCTCAACCTCCTGGCCCGGCTGCGCGACGAGCACGACCTCGGCTACCTCTTCATCACCCACGACCTGGCCGTGGTCCGGCAGGTGACGGAACGTCTGTACGTCATGCACCGGGGCCGGGTGGTCGAATCCGGCGCCACCGCGCAGGTCATCGACGCCCCGCAGGCCCCGTACACGACCCGACTCCTCGCCTCGGCGCCCCGGGCCGAATCGGCATGGCTCGAAAGCACCGGGCGGCACGATGACTGAACCCGCCACACGGGTCCCGCCGCCATCGACGCACTAGCCGAAGAACGGCTCGCCACGCTGCTCCGTCCGGAACCGGAACTCCGGGTCGCCCTCCGCCGCCCGGACCCGGACCCCGGGTTCAACGACCGCTCCCCGAAAGGCGCCGACGAGACCGCCGACGCGGCGCGCTCCCTGCCGGCCCGGCTCCGCGTGGCGGCACCGGCCGACGCGGTGGACGCCGTCACCCGCACGGATCTCTTCGGCACCCTGGACGAAGGACTGGCACCGCGTCGCACGACGCCTGCACCACCTCCCGGAAGCGATGGCCGGCCACCGCCGGTCCCTCCGGGCGGGCATCGCAGCACGCAACACCCCCGCACTGCGCCAGGTCCGTGACGTAGCCGCTCAGGCCGCCGAAGTCGGCGCGGCGGACGGCTACTTCACCCGGCTCGCCGCCCCCGCTTCCGGCCGCGTCCCGCCGGCCCTGTGGTCCGACCTCGCCTCCGGCGCCCAGGCCACGGCCGGGGCGTACGCGGACCTCGCGGCCTTCCCTGTCCGCGACCTCGCACCCCACGCACCCCGGCACCACGGCGTTGGCAGGGGCACCACCGGGTTGCCGCCCGCAGGTTCTTCGGAGCGGGCACCGCCCCGGACGACACCTACGCGTGGGACCGCGAGGAACTGGCCCGCACGGCGCCGGAACAAGACCGCCCGAGAGATCAAGCCGGGCGCCTCGGTCGAGGAGGCCGCCGCCCTCCTCGACGCCCGAGCGTCCCCGAGGGCGACACCGTGTTCTCCCCATGGCGCGCGATGACCACGGTCCACCACGAGGGCGTGCCGGGCCATCATGTGCAGTGCGGCGCCGCGATGCACCACCGCGACCGGCTCGGCATGCTGGACGCACAGCGCCTGCGCGCGACTCGCGTCGTCATCGACCTCGGCGTCCACCTGCGAAAACCCAAGCCGGACGGCACAGGCACCCGGACCGGCGCGGACGCCTTCACCTTCCTGGCCGACCACGTCACCATGAGCGACGCCTTCGTCCGCCTGGAGGCCACCCGCTGCCTCGGCCGGCCCGCCCAGGCCGCCTCGTACAAGGTCGGGCAGCGCCTGGGGGAGGGGCTGCGGGACGACTGCACGGCCGCGGGAGGGGCGATCTGCGGACCTTCCACCGGGAGGCCCTGGCGCTCGGCGACGTCGGCATGGACTCCCTTCGCACAGGGCTGCTCCCATGAGGGGCCGTCAGTGGTCCGGGCACTGGCCGCGCGCCCGCATCGCGGCGCGGACCCGCTCCTCGGCCAGGGCCCTGGCCGTGTCGTGGGGCGCCAGGGCCCGGGTCAGGCTCTCCCGGACGACCTGGGCGGTGTTGGCCCGCATCCGCTCCGAGACCATCTCCCGGACCGTGCCCGGGTCGACGGTGAACGGGGAGCGGCGGGCCTCCATGGAGTGCGCCGCGGCCACGATCCCGCCGGCGTTGGCGATGAAGTCCGGTACGACCATGACCCCGCGCTCGAACAGGACCCGTTTCGCAGCCGGGGTGGTCGGCAGGTTCGCGGCCTCCACCACCAGCCGGGCCGTCGTCCGCGCGGCCACCTCCTCGCCGATGAGGTCCTCCCGGGCCGCCGGGACCAGGATGTCGCAGTCGGCGGTCAGGGCGGCCTCCGCGCCCGTGCCGCCGCCGCAGTGCAGGACGCAGTCCTCGCCGTACTCTTCCCGGGCGGCCACGAGACGCGCGACGTCCAGGCCGTCGGGGTCGGTCACGGAACCCCGGGCGGTGGACACCGCGACGACCACGGCCCCCAGCGCCACCAGGCGTTCGGCCACGGCCTGGCCGACGGCACCGAACCCCTGGACCGCCACGCGAGCCCGGCGCAGTGGCAGATCCAGCTCCCGGGCCGCCGAGTCCGTGGCCTCCGCGACCCCGAACCCGGTCAGGCCGAGCCGGTCGTACGGCAGCCCGCCCAAGCTCGCGGGCAGACCCACGGCCACACCGCGGTCGCCGAGTTCGTCCACGAAGACCGCCGCGTCCTCCTCGCTCAGCCCCATGTCAAGACCGAAGACGTACTCACCGGGCACCTCGTTCGCCAGGGCGCGGGCGAAGGCGCGCAGGACGCCCTCCTTGCCGGGCGCCGCCGGATCGCCGAGGATCCCCGCCTTGGCACCGCCGTGGAACAGGTCGCACGCGGCCCACTTCCAGGTCATCGTCCGGGCCAGCCGCGCGACCTCCTCCACGTCGAGGGCCGGGCTCATACGGGTGCCGCCCTTGCCCATGCCGCGGGCGGTGTTGTCGATGACCAGGACGCCGCGCATACCGGACCGGCGGTCGGACACACAGACCACCTTCTCCGGCCCCCACTCGTCCATCAGCTCCAGGGTGTCTCGGGCCACGGGTCCGCCGTCCTTCCGTCGGATCAATGGCTCCCAGCCTGCGTGACGTACACGGCGGACGGCAGGCCCCGGAGAACGACAGTCGGTTCGCCGAGACTCAGCAGAACTTGCCCTCATCCGGACCGGGCTCCGGCATCCGCTGCCGGGCCACCCCCACGATCGTGCTCAGCGCCAGCTCCACAGCGGGACTCGGATCGACGCGCCGCCGGACCGCGATCACCTGGCGTCGCGCCGTGCAGTCACGCAGCCGGACCGCCCGGGTCCCCGGACCGGGCTGGGCACCGAGCCGTGGCACCAGGGCCACCCCGAGCCCGGCCCCGACGAGGCTGCGGACGACGTCGTAGTCGTTGGTACGGAAGTCGACCTTGGGCACGAACCCCTCGGCGCCGCACAGCCGGTGCAGACAGGCCGACCCGCCCGTGCCCACGGTCGTCGAGATCCAGGACTCCTCCCGCAGATCGCCCAGCGCGGCCGATCCGGACAGACGGTGATCTTCCGGCACCATCAGCACCAGGTCCTCACTGAACACGGTGGTCCGCCGCACCTCCCGGGGCCAGGCCCGGGGCACGGTGTCGTACGCGTACACCAGCGCGAGGTCGAGCACCCGGTCGGACACCAGGGGGAGCAGCCGGTCGGGCTCGCCCTCCTCCAGTTCTATGGACACCTCGGGGAGCCGGCGGGCGATCTCGGCGATGGCGGTCGGCAGCAGATACTCGCTCGCGGTAGGAAAGCTCCCGATCCGCAGATGCCCCAGCCGCCCCTCGGCCATCGACCGGACGTCGGCCTCCAGACCGTCGAGCAGGGCCAGGGCCCTGGCCGCGCGCCGCACCAGGAGTTCGGCCGCCGGGGTCGGCCGGACGGACCGCGCGTGCCGGTCGAACAGCCGCATCCGCACGTCCCGTTCCAGCGCCGACATCTGCTGGGACACCGCCGACGAGGTGTATCCCAGCTCCTTCGCCGCGGTGGCGAACGAACCGGTCCGCACAACGGCGCCCAGGGTCCGCAGATGCACCGGGTTGATCACGGTCCGGGTCCTCTCCGCCGGTGCCACACGACCCACCGATCATCGCCCCGCCGAACGAGTGAGAGCAAGCATCGCTGGTGCTTGGCCCATGAGCCCGCGGCTTCGGACGGTCGTCACGGCCGGGTGCCGCGCCACAGAATGGGCGGGCAGCCAAGGAGGATGGACGTGGAGACCATCGACGAGCACTTCGTGCGTCGGATGCGCGAGACCGGCGCCGGGGCCGGGCGCGACCCCGGCGGCCCGGTCCAGGACCCCGGCCCAGCGGGAAGCCGGGGAGTCCTCTCACCCCGGGAGCGCCAGGAACTGCTGGCCTGTTTCGAGGCCCAACTCCTCAGCCGGCACATCGACTTCGCCTGCCGCGCGCTCCAGGCCCGCGGCGAGGCCTTCTACACCATCGGCTCGTCCGGCCACGAGTCGAACGCGGCGGTCGCCCTCGCCCTGCGCCCCACCGACCCCGCGCTCCTGCACTATCGTTCCGGCGGCTTCTACACCGCACGCGCGGGCCAGGTCCCCGGCACCGCCGCCGCCCAGGACATCCTCAGCGGCGCCATGTCCTCGACCAGCGACCCCATCTCGGGCGGCCGGCACAAGGTCTTCGGCAGCGTCCCGCTCAACGTGATCCCGCAGACCTCCACCATCGCGTCCCACCTGCCCCGGGCCTTCGGCCTCGCCTACGCCCTCGACAGCGGCGCCCGGCACACGACCGTCTCCCCGTGGCCCGCCGACGCCGTCGTGATCAGCAGCTTCGGTGACGCCTCCGCGAACCACTCCACCGCCCTCGGCGCCCTCAACGCCGCCGCGTACTGCGCCCACCGCCGGATTCCCCTGCCGATCCTGTTCGTCTGCGAGGACAACGGACTCGGCATCAGCACCAAGAGCCCGGCCGGCTGGGTGGAGAACCTGCTCCGCAGCATCCCCGGCGTCGACTACTTCCATGGCTCGGGCACCGACCCCCGCCGTCTGCTGCGCACGGCCCATGAGGCGGCGGCCGTCGTCCGGACCGAACGCCGCCCGGCGGTGCTCCATCTGAAGACGGTCCGGCTCATGGGCCACGCCGGTTCCGACGCCGAGATCGCCTACCGGTCCCGCCGTGAGATCCAGGCCGAGTACGCCAAGGACCCCCTCCTCGCGACCGCGCGCACCCTTACCGGCCTGGGCGTGATGAGCCCGGCGGACGTCCTCGACCGGTACGAGACGGTACGCGCCGTGGTCGCGGACACCGCCGCCCGCATCCCCCGCGACCACCTCGCCTCCGCCTCGGCGGTGACCGCCCCCCTCACCCGGACCGCCCCGGAGGAGGTCCGTCGCGTCTCACTGCGGGCCGCGCCCGGCCGGGCGGACGTCTTCCGCGCCCGGCTCCCCGAGCAGGAGCCCCCGCAGACACTCGCGCAGATCATCAACGCGACCCTCAAGGACGCGATGGCGGCCTTCCCGGAAACCCTGGTCTTCGGCGAGGATGTCGGGCGCAAGGGCGGGGTCTACGGCGTCACCCGCGGCCTGCGGAAGACGTTCGGCCCGGACCGCGTCTTCGACACCCTCCTCGACGAGCAGACCGTCCTGGGCATGGCCCTCGGCTCCGCGCTCGCCGGATTCCTCCCCGTCCCCGAGATCCAGTACCTCGCGTATCTCCACAATGCCGAGGACCAACTCCGCGGCGAGGCGGCCAGCCTGCGGTTCTTCTCCGCCGGACAGTACGAGAACGGCATGGTCGTCCGGGTCGCGGGCCTCGCCTACCAGAAGGGCTTCGGCGGCCACTTCCACAACGACAACTCGCTTGCCGTCCTCCGGGACATCCCCGGACTTGTCCTCGCCGTACCCAGCCACCCCGCCTTTGCCGGAGGACTGCTCCGGCACTGTCTGGCACTCGCCCGCACCGAGGGCCGGGTCTGTGTGTTCCTCGAACCGATTGCGCTGTACCACCAGCGCGACCTGTTCGACGGCGACGCGGCCTGGCTGGCGCCCTACCCCGCCCCCACGGCCTGGGAGACCGACGACGCGTGCGCCCTGGGACGCGCACGACGGGTGCGCGACGGCCGGGACCTGCTGCTGGTGACCTTCGGGAACGGCGTACGGATGAGCCGGCGGGCCGCGGCCACGCTCGCCGGACAGGGCGTCGACTGCGCCGTCCTGGACCTCCAGTGGCTCTCGCCGCTCCCCGAGGACGACCTGCTCACCGCCGCCGCAGAGCACACCCGGGTCCTCGTGGTCGACGAGACCCGCCGCAGCGGCGGCGTCGCGGAACAGGTCGTCGCCGCGCTCCTCGACCGCGGCTACCCCGGCCGGATCGCCCGCGTCACCGGCAGCGACAGCTACATCCCGCTCGGCCCCGCCGCCGACCACGTCCTGCTGTCCGAGGACGACATCGTCACCGCGGCCACCGCCCTGGCCCGGCACCCCGCACCCTGACCCCAGAGGAGACCCGTGAAGACCGCCCGCCCCCGCACCCCGCCCCCGCGATGTGGCCGGGATCCACGAGGTGATGGCCGTCAGTCTCGGCGTACCTCCCGCACCGCCGTGGTGACCTCGGCCAGCACCGACGGGATCGGCGCGACACCGATGCCGGGGCCGGCCGGGACCGTCAGGTGTCCGTCGCGCAGGACGAAGGGCTCGGTGATGTCGGTCGTGTAGTACCGGTCGGAGGCGGAGATGTCCCCGGGCAGCGTGAAGTTGGGAAGCGCCGCCAGCGCGGTGTTTCCGGCGCGGCCGAGGCCCGTCTCAAGCATTCCGCCGCACCACACCGGTACGCCGGCCGCGGCGCAGACGTCGTGGATGCGGCGGGCCTCAAGGTAGCCGCCGACGCGGCCGGGTTTGATGTTGACGATGCCGCACGCGCCGAGTGCGATGGCGTCGGCGGTGGACCGGGCCGAGACGATCGACTCGTCGAGACAGACGGGGGTGCGCAGGTTGCGGGCCAGGGCGGCGTGCCCGAGGAGGTCCTCCTCGTCGAGTGGTTGCTCGATCAGCAGCAGGTCGAAGGCGTCGAGGCCGGCGAGGTGCCGTGCGTCGGCCCGCGTGTAGGCGGCGTTCGCGTCGACTTGGAGCAGTGTGGAGTCGCCGAAGCGCTCCCGGACGGCGCGTACCGGTGCGACGTCCCAGCCCGGTTCGATCTTGAGCTTGATCCGCACGTAGCCCTGGTCCAGATAGCCCGCGACGGCGTCGAGCAGTTCCGGCACCGAGTCCATGATGCCGACCGACACGCCGCTCGGCACACGGTCGGTGACGGCGCCCAGGCCGGCCGCGAACGACATCCCGTGGGAGCGCAGTTCGGCGTCCAGGACCGCCGTCTCCAGGGCGGCCTTCGCCATCCGGTGGCCCTTGACCCCGGCGAGCAGCGGTCCGACGGCAGCAGCGGTGACGTCCTCGGTGGACATCAGCGGCGGCACCAGATGGCGCAGGAGGACATCTTCGGCGCCCTCCACGTACTCCGGGGAGTAGCTGGCGTCGGCGCCTGCGACGCACTCCCCCCAGCCCTCGGCGTCCGACGCGGTCACCCGCACCAGCAGTGCCGAGCGCTCGTACTCGGTGCCCAGGGACGTGCGGAACGGGGCGACCAGCGGCAGGGAGACGCGGTGCAGCGACACGCGCTCGATCCTCATCGTCCCTCACCCCGGGCGAGGACGTAGCCGCAGGCCGCTCGGTCGAAGTCGACGAGTCGGGCGCCGTCGGCCAGCAGGGTGCCGAGGGCGTCGCGGACAGCCAGGCGCCAGTCCCGTGCGAGGGAGGGTTTCTGCATGCGGAGCAGACCGATGTCGGGTGGTACGGCTACCAGGACCCGTTCTCCCCCTGCGCGCCGGGCGACCGGGCGGTCGCCGTCGATGGCCAGCAGGGCCTTCGCGGGCGGCGCGGCGGGTCCGGGACCGGCGTTCTCCTCGCACGCGGCCCGGACGCGCTCGGCGGTCAGGTCCCAGCGCAGCATGAGCCGGTCCGACGCGTCGGCGCGGTTCAGGCCGTCGGACAGCGGACCGTAGTAGTCGGTGAGGTACTCGCTGGCGGTGCCGCCGAGTTTGCGTATGTTGAAGTGGGCGTTGCGGGCGACGAGCGGGTCGAAGGTCCAGGTGATCCGTTCGACGCCCTTCTCCAGGGCGTGTGCCCGCTGGTCGAGTTTGAGCGCGAAGCCGACGTCACGTCCGCGAGCGGCGGCGTGGACGCCCGCGATGTGGCTGTGCATCGCGGGGTGTCCGGGCGGCCCCCACAGGCCTACGCAGGCGCCGAGAAGCTCGCCGCCGCCCGCGGTCGCGTCGAACGCGCCCATCACGTGGCTTCCCGCGTCGGCCATCGCCTTCACGACGTCGGCGGCGAGCGGCGGGTGGCCCGGACCGGTCTGCCACACCTCGCTGAGAAGCCGCTCGCAGGCTCGGCTGCGCTCCGTCGAACCCAGCGCCCGCATCCGTACGCCCGACCTGCGGGCCGCTCGCGTCGCGCTCGCCCGTGCCCTGTCTGCCACTGCACCTGTGTCCACGACTCACCATCATCGGCCCGGCGGGGGCGCCGCGGAGGGTTTGCGATCATCATTCAGGGCAACTTCAAGAAACCGTCAACCTTTGGTCAATGTTTCGTCTCCCGGCTTCACTTGATTGGGCGTCATGAACCTCAACCGAGGGACCCGGCGACATCAGGTCGTACTCGACCCGTCCGAGGTCCCTCTCGCGGACGCCGCGCTGCGGACACTGGCGGAAGTCGCCCGACGGCTGGACCGGGATCTCGGCCTGTCCCCGGCCGCGACGGACGCGACGACAGTCGCCATCCACACGCAAGACGTGTCGGACGGCGCCACCGGCCCCGTCGCCCACGTGCGGGTGGACCCTCTCGGCCGTCCGTCCGTGCGCTTACAGTGCCCTCCCGGTGACCCCTGGGAACGCGCCGCGTCGGCCGTCACCGAAATGCACACCGAACTGCTCTCCTCGATCCTGGCGAATCCGGCGCTCGACCTCCGTGAGGCATCCGCGCTGTCCGAGGCCACGAAGTCGGCGGTGCTCGGTCCGCTCGCGGGAACCGTTGCGGACCACGGCCCCTACCGCAGCATCCCGGAACAGATCCGGTCCGCCGCCCTGGAGCATCCCGACGCCGTCGCGGTGCACGCCGCCGACGGAACCCTGACCTACCGGCAGTTCCTCGCCCACACCACCGCCCTGGCCGCGCGGCTGCGCGCCATGGTGCCGCGTGCGGACGGCCTGCTGCCCGTCCTCGTGGCGGACGGTCTCGCGCTGCCGGTGTCCTGGGCCGCCGCCGTGTTCGCCGGGATCGGCTATGTGCCCGTCGACCCCCGCTGGCCCTCCAGCCGGATCGAGCACGTCCTCGACGCGCTGGACGGACCGGTGCTGTGCGCCGACCCCGCCGCCGTTCCCCCCGGCCATCGCTCCCGGGCGGTCCAGGTGGAGGTCACGGCGGGCATCGGGCAGCCGACGAGCGAAGACCTGCCCGACCCGGCGGCGCACGACGTCGTCTACGGGGTGTACACCTCCGGCACGACCGGCGTCCCCTCGTGCGCGGTGAACCTGCACGGCGGCCTGGTGAACCGGCTCGCGTTCATGAACCGCTGGTTCGACTCGCCGCCGAGCGGCGAAGTGGTACTGCAGAACACCCGGCACACGTACGACTCGGCGTTCTGGCAGATCTTCTGGCCGCTGACGACGGGTGGCGCGACGGTGGTGCCCACCGCCGGCGAGCATCTCGACCTGCAGCACACCATCGATCTCATCGAGACCCACGCCGTGACGGTGACCGACTTCGTCCCGGCCGTGCTGAGCGCCCTGCTGACCCTCCTGAGACGCCGTCCGGCGACGATCGAGCGGCTGCGCTCGCTGCGGCACCTCGTGATAGGCGGCGAGCAGATCAACCCTCAGGACGTGCACCTTCTGCGGGAACTGCTGCCGGGTCTGCGGGTCAGCAACGCCTACGGGCCCTCCGAGGCCTCGATCGGCATGATCTTCCACGAGGTGGGCGCCGACGACGGCGACACCATTCCCCTGGGACGGCCGATCGACAACTGCTTCGCGGTCGTCGTCGACGTCGACGGCCGGCCCGTGCCGCCGGGGGCGACGGGCGAGATCCTCATCGGCGGTGCCTGCGTCGGCGCCGGCTACCACGGCCAGCCGCACCGCACCGCGGAGCGGTTCTTCAGCTCCGAGTGGTTCGGGCGGACGTACCGCACCGGCGACCTGGGGCACGTCGACACCGAAGGCCGGTTCCACTTCGGCGGGCGCATCGACCACCAGATCAAGATCGGCGGAGTACGGGTCGAGCCGGGCGAGGTCGAGACCGTTTCCATGGCCTGTGAGGGGGTCCGTCAGGCGGTCGCGCTGGTCGTCGGATCCGCCGCGGGCCGGGAGCTGGTGCTCGTCGTCACCGGGACGGCGAGCGCCGAGTGCGTACTGGCCCACCTGCGCGAACGGCTGCCGCGCGGCAGCACACCCCGGCGCGTGGTGGTCGTCGACGAGATGCCGCTGACCGACGGGGGCAAGATCGACCGGCGGCGCCTGGCGGCCCGTGCCGAGGGGCCCGCCCCTCAGCCCCCCACCACCGACGCCGATCCCCTGCTGACCGTCCTGAGGACCGCCCTGGGACGCCCGGACTTCTCCGCCGACGAGGACTTCTTCGCCGCGGGCGGCAACTCCCTCCAGGCGATCACGGCCGCCGTCGAGCTGAGCGACCGGTTCACGGTGGACCTCGGCGTCCGGGACATGGTGGACCATCCCACGGCGAACGGCCTGCGCAGGCTGATCGCTCGCCGCGGGCGCAGCGCCGTGCCGACCCCGGCCGAACTGGTCGCCACCGACCTCGCCGCCCTCATGGCCGCACCGGAACCCCGGCACGGCCACCGGGACAGCGGCCGGGCGGCGCGTGCGGTACTGCTCACCGGCGCCACCGGCTTCCTGGGCACCCGGCTCCTGTACGAACTGCTGGAGCGCACCGACCTGACGGTGTACTGCCTCGTGCGGGGCCGCGACGACTCCGACGCACGGCACCGCCTGCGGTCCGCTCTGTCGGCGCAGCAACTGGCGCGCCCCGAGCACGAGGTGCGGACGGTCGTGGTCACCGGGGACCTGGCCCGGCCCGGGTTCGGGCTGACGTCCGTCCAATGGCGGTCTCTCGCCGAGGCCTGCGGCCTGGTCGTCCACGGCGGGGCGCTGGTCAACCTCCTGTACGACTACCGCATGCACCGCGAGCCCAATGTCCTGGGCACCGCGGAGATGATCCGCTTCGCCCGGGAGGCCGGCGGCATCCCGCTGCACTACGTGTCGACCCTCGGGGTCCTGTACGAGCACGCGATGGCCAGTGGCCGGCCGGTGCCCGCCGACATCGATGTCACCGGTGTGACACCGCCGTCGAGCGGCTACAGCCTGTCGAAGTGGGTGGCCGAGCGGCTCCTGCACGCCGCCGCCGACCTGCCCGTGACCGTGCTGCGCCTGGGCGAGCTGATGCCCTCCCGTGACGTCGCCGTGCCCAACCCGAACGCCCTGACCCATCTGCTGCTCACCGCCTTCGAGCGGCTGGGGTCGGTGCCGCGGGCGGCGATCCGGTCGGACTGCAGCCCGGTCGACACCGTCGCACAGGCCATCGTCGACGCCGTACAGGATCCCGCGGTGCGAGGGCGTGCCCTGCACCTGTTCAGTCCCGGCAGCGTGCACTTCGGCGATCTGGCCGGCGCGCAAGCCGAGCGGGTCTCCTGCCTGCGTTTCCTCTCCGAGCTGCGTACGGCCGCGGCGGCCGGCGATGTCGAACTGGGCACGCTGCTCGCCGTCGTCGAGCACCGGGCCGGCGAACTCGCCGACACCGAGGCCGGCCTGCGTGACGTGCTCGAAAACCTCCTCCAGGACAACCCCGCGCTGTTCACCGCGTCGAACACCCGCCCCAAGGAGCCAGCCCGTGCATGACCAGCACCGAGCGACCGCGACATCGAACCCGCCACCGGCCCCGGCCGAAGCGCCTCGGACGCCGATGAGGCGGCGCACCCTGGGGCGGCTGGGCTGGGAGGTCGGCGAGGTCGGGTACGGCATGTGGGGGATCGGCGGTGGACCCGGCGGATTCACCGGATGGGACTACGACATCGCGCCGGACGCCCTCGACCTCGCCGTCGGCATGGGATGCACGTTCTTCGACACGGCCTGGGTCTACGGCCGCGGCAAGTCCGAGAGCCTGCTCGGCGACTTGCGAGGCCGTCATCCGGACGCCGGTCTGCGGCTGGCCACCAAGGTCCCGCCGCTCAACCGGGCCTGGCCGCCGGGCCCGCAGGACACCCTGGAGGACGTCTTCCCGGCCCGGCATGTCCTTGAGTACACGCGCCGCAGTCTGGACAACCTCAACGTCGACCGGATCGATTTGCTGCAGTTCCACGTCTGGGAGGACCGGTGGGCGGCCGATCCGGCCTGGCAGCGGGTCGTGACCCGGCTGAAGGAGGAGGGCCTGATCGACGGGTTCGGGATCAGCGTGAACCGCTGGGAGCCGACGAACTGCTTCGCCGCGCTCGACACCGGACTGGTCGACGCCGTCCAGGTCATCTACAACGTCTTCGACCAGGCGCCGGAGGACGAACTGTTTCCCCGCGCAGTCGAGGAAAACGTCGCGATCATCGCCCGGGTGCCCTTCGACGAAGGGTCCCTGACCGGAACCCTGAGCGCCGACACCACGTTTCCGCCCGAGGACTGGCGGGCCGTCTACTTCGGACCGGAGAACCTGCCGCCCACCGTCGAACGCGTCGACGCGCTGCGCGCTCTCGTCCCGGACGGCCGAACGCTGCCGGAGCTGGCACTGCGGTTCGTGCTGCACCACCCCGCCGTGTCCGTGGTCATCCCGGGCATGCGCCGCCCCGCCCATGTGCGCTCGAACATGAGCGTGTCCGGGTCGGAGCCCCTGCCCGCGGACCTGCTCGAAGCGCTGCGCGCCCATCGCTGGGACCGGCGCCCGACGCACTGGTCGATGTGAGATCCGAGAACTTGAGGTGATCCAGGTGATCCACACCCACGAGGCGTCCCGTCCCGCGGTGGACAGCGACGTCTGGTCGTCCCTGGCCGCCCAGGCCGCCCGGACGCCGCGCGCGGTGGCGCTGGCCGACACAGCCGGTGAGCTGGACTACGAGACGCTCTTCGCTCTGGTGACCGAGACGTCAGACCGGCTGGCCGACGCCGGCGTGCGGCCGGGCGACCTCGTCGGGATCCGCCTGCCGCGGGGCCGGGACGCCGTCGTGGCGATGCTCGCGGTGCTGCGGGCCGGAGCCGGTTACGTACCGCTGGACCCGGCCTACCCCCCGGCGCGCCTGGCCATGATGATCGAGGAGACGCGGCCCCGCGCCCTGGTCACGGCCGACGGTGTGCTGCCGCTGGACGGCAGCCGTCCGCAGCGCGATCCCGCGTATGTCATCTTCACCTCGGGTTCGACGGGTCGTCCGAAGGGCGTCCTGGTCGGACGTCGGCAGTTGCACGACTTCACCCGGGTCTTCGCGGACCGGTTCGCCATCGGCGAGGGCGACCGGCTGCTGCAGTTCGCCTCGATGAGCTTCGACACCAGCGTCGAGGAGATCTTCTGTCCGCTGCTGCGGGGCGCCACGTTGGTGCTGCGCGACGACGACATGATCAGCAGGCCCGACCTGTTCTTCGCCCGCTGCGACGCGCTGGGCATCACCGTGCTGGACCTGCCGACCGCGTACTGGCACGAGCTGGTCGCGGCCCTTGACCGGGGTGAGACCGCCGTGCCGGCCTGCGTGCGGTGCGTGATCATCGGTGGCGAGACCGCGCGGCCCGACGCGGTGCGCCGCT
>NZ_JBIALO010000036.1:0-85348 GCF_042873595.1 Streptomyces sp. NPDC004629
TCTTCCTGCCCTGAGGCCTTGTCCGGTCCTTACGGATCTCGAAGTCCATCGCACCCCTTGAACTGGGGTGTTGCAACGACTCCTAGAACCCAAGGCAAGGCACCGGCCCCTTCGGTTCGGCCAATCCGCCGGAGGCTTACGCCTCCTTGCTCAGGTTCGGACCGGCTCCGCCGGCCGCCTGCTCGATCGGCGGGGCGTCCGGCAGTGCGGACTTCTCCTCGCCCCGGAAGGTGAAGGTCTTGGTCTCGCCCTCGCCCTCGGTGTCCACGACCACGATGTGACCGGGACGCAGCTCACCGAAGAGGATCTTCTCCGAGAGCGTGTCCTCGATCTCGCGCTGGATCGTGCGGCGCAGCGGCCGGGCACCCAGCACCGGGTCGTAGCCCTTCTTGGACAGCAGTTCCTTGGCGGACTGGGACAGCTCGATGCCCATGTCCCGGTCCTTCAGGCGCTCGTCCACCTTGCTGATCATCAGGTCGACGATCCGCAGGATGTCCTCCTGCGTCAGCTGCGGGAAGACGACCACGTCGTCGACGCGGTTCAGGAACTCGGGCCGGAAGTGCTGCTTCAGCTCGTCCGAGACCTTGTTCTTCATGCGCTCGTAGTTGGTCTTCGTGTCACCCGAGGCCGCGAAGCCCAGGTTGAAGCCCTTGGAGATGTCCCGGGTGCCGAGGTTGGTCGTCATGATGATGACCGTGTTCTTGAAGTCCACGACCCGGCCCTGGGAGTCGGTCAGCCGACCGTCCTCCAGGATCTGCAGCAGCGAGTTGAAGATGTCCGGGTGGGCCTTCTCGACCTCGTCGAACAGGACGACGGAGAACGGCTTGCGGCGGACCTTCTCGGTCAGCTGACCGCCCTCCTCGTAGCCCACGTAGCCGGGGGGCGAACCGAAGAGACGCGAGACCGTGTGCTTCTCGCTGAACTCCGACATGTCGAGGGAGATCAGCGCGTCCTCGTCACCGAACAGGAACTCCGCCAGCGCCTTGGACAGCTCGGTCTTACCGACACCCGACGGGCCGGCGAAGATGAACGAGCCACCCGGACGCTTCGGGTCCTTCAGCCCCGCGCGCGTACGGCGGATCGCCTTCGACAGCGCCTTGACGGCGTCGACCTGGCCGATGACCCGCTTGTGCAGCTCGTCCTCCATGCGGAGCAGGCGGCTGGACTCCTCCTCGGTCAGCTTGAAGACCGGGATGCCGGTGGCCGTGGCGAGGACCTCGGCGATCAGCTCGCCGTCGACCTCGGCGACGACGTCCATGTCTCCGGCCTTCCATTCCTTCTCCCGCTTGGCCTTGGCGGCCAGGAGCTGCTTCTCCTTGTCGCGCAGGGAGGCGGCCTTCTCGAAGTCCTGCGAGTCGATCGCGGACTCCTTGTCCCGGCGGACCGCGGCGATCTTCTCGTCGAACTCGCGCAGGTCCGGCGGAGCCGTCATCCGGCGGATACGCATCCGGGAACCGGCCTCGTCGATCAGGTCGATCGCCTTGTCCGGCAGGAAGCGGTCCGAGATGTAGCGGTCGGCCAGGGTGGCGGCCTGGACCAGCGCCTCGTCCGTGATGGAGACCCGGTGGTGGGCCTCGTAGCGGTCGCGCAGGCCCTTGAGGATCTCGATCGTGTGCGGCAGGGACGGCTCGGCGACCTGGATGGGCTGGAAGCGGCGCTCCAGGGCCGCGTCCTTCTCCAGGTGCTTGCGGTACTCGTCCAGCGTGGTCGCACCGATGGTCTGCAGCTCACCGCGGGCCAGCATCGGCTTCAGGATCGAAGCGGCGTCGATGGCGCCCTCGGCGGCACCCGCACCGACCAGCGTGTGCAGCTCGTCGATGAACAGGATGATGTCGCCGCGGGTGCGGATCTCCTTGAGCACCTTCTTCAGGCGCTCCTCGAAGTCACCGCGGTAGCGGGAGCCGGCGACCAGCGCGCCGAGGTCCAGGGTGTAGAGGTGCTTGTCCTTGAGCGTCTCGGGCACCTCACCCTTGACGATGGCCTGGGCCAGGCCCTCGACGACGGCGGTCTTGCCGACGCCGGGCTCACCGATCAGGACCGGGTTGTTCTTGGTACGGCGGGACAGCACCTGCATGACCCGCTCGATCTCCTTCTCGCGCCCGATGACCGGGTCGAGCTTGGACTCGCGAGCCGCCTGGGTGAGGTTCCGGCCGAACTGGTCGAGGACCAGGGACGTCGAGGGAGTGCCCTCGGCAGGGCCGCCGGCGGTGGCGGTCTCCTTGCCCTGGTAGCCCGACAGCAGCTGGATGACCTGCTGGCGGACACGGTTGAGATCGGCGCCCAGCTTGACCAGGACCTGGGCGGCGACGCCCTCGCCCTCACGGATCAGACCGAGCAGGATGTGCTCCGTGCCGATGTAGTTGTGCCCCAGCTGAAGGGCCTCGCGGAGCGACAGCTCCAGGACCTTCTTGGCACGGGGGGTGAAGGGGATGTGCCCGGACGGGGCCTGCTGGCCCTGGCCGATGATCTCCTCCACCTGCTGGCGGACCGCCTCAAGCGAAATGCCGAGGCTCTCCAGGGCCTTGGCGGCGACACCCTCACCCTCGTGGATCAGGCCCAGGAGGATGTGCTCGGTGCCGATGTAGTTGTGGTTGAGCATCCGGGCTTCTTCCTGAGCCAGGACGACAACCCGCCGCGCGCGGTCGGTGAACCTCTCGAACATCGTTAATCGCTCCTCAGAGCGGTCAGGCAGTAAGGGGACGCTCCCCTCTCTGTCCTTCCGCAGCTTAGTCCCGCAAGCGGGGACCGCTCATTCCAACTGCCGACACCGTCCGGATCACCTCCGCTCTCGCGGAGACAAGCTGCTGCCTCCTGACCCCGAACGCCGACATCTGCTCCAACCCGATGGTGCGAGACGATGTTCCCGCAGGCCAGACAGTTACCCCCACCATCAGTACGCCGATGGCGAACGTGAGACGGTCTGTTCTGCGTGTCGCCCCCTCCCACTAGGGATGTCTTACCCGTACGGACTGACACTCCATGCCGGGCGCCCCGGTTCCCTCCGCTATGGGCGAACAACCTTGCGCCTGCTCGGGCCCCACGCGCCCCTCGTCCGGCACTCTGCGCAGTCATCGATACACCAAGCGTAACTCTCGGCGAGGTTCCACTGTTGCGCCTGGCATGGTTGGCACCGTTCCCATGATTCCGCTCCCCCGTCGGCCTGTCGCGCCGGACGCACGGGCCCGGGACTGGTACGAGAACGAGCTGGGCTGGGCCATGGCGCCCGGCGAGCCGCTGCGGCTGCTCACGGGCGGGCGCTTCGACGTCCTGGACGTCCCGGCCGCGGCGGGCGCCGCGGCGCTCCGGCACCTGGCGCCGGGCTCTCCGGTGGCCCTGCAGGGCGAGCGGATGCGGCTTCTGGTGGCCGCGGGCAGCGCGGAGGAACTACCCGGGCTGCTGGACTGGCTGGAGTGGGGTTCGCTGCCGCTCGATCTGATCGCACTGGGCGCGGGCGGGCGGCTGGACGCGCCGGTGCCTCCGGGTCCCGGCGCCGGCGGACCGTGGCCGCCGCTCCCGGGCCGCTCCGGTCCCGCGCTGCACGCGCGCGCGGTCCCCGCGCCGCGTTCCGCGCGGTCTGCTCGTCCCGCGCAGGGGGCCGCCGTGTGGCTGCGACCCCCCGAGCCGGGGCGCGAGGTCGAGGCCTCGCTGCCGACCCTGTCGGCCGTGGGGGGCGGTGGGGGCGCCCCCGATCTCGTACGGCTGGTGGACACGGTGGCGACTTGCTGCCACCGGATCCGGCTGCGGCGCGTATGCGCCGGGCCGTCGGCCGTTCAGCCGTTGGCCTTCTCGTAGGCCTCGCGGATGGACGCGGGAACACGGCCACGGTCGTTGACCTCGTAGCCGTTCTCCTTCGCCCAGGCGCGGATCTGCGCGGTGTCCTGGCTGCCACCGGAGGCGGCGCGGGCCTTTCCACGTCCGCCCGAAGCACGGCCACCGGTACGCCGACCGCCCTTCACATAGGGGTCGAGAAGTCCGCGCAGCTTGTCCGCGTTGGCGGTCGTGAGATCGATCTCGTACGTCTTGCCGTCCAGCGCGAACGTCACGGTCTCGTCCGCCTCGCCACCGTCGAGGTCATCGACAAGAAGGACCTGAACCTTCTGTGCCACCGGATTTCCTTTCATCGATAACTTGAGGGCTCGGGGCCCGCGGCATCCGCCGTTTCGCCGCCCCCTGTTATATGCAGTACTGCAGTACGTCGGAAAGCAAACCGCTTTTGCCGGAAAAACACAAACCCCCGGGAGAGGCTCTGGGGGCGCACCAGTCCGGAAACATGCGCGTTTCGGACATAGGGAGCGTGGGCAGGGTCGGCGGCCGGAATACCGGGTCAAGCCCCCGGCGATCACAGATGCAGAAGCATCCGACTGTTGCCCAAGGTGTTCGGTTTCACTCGTTCGAGACCCAGGAACTCGGCGACGCCCTCGTCATAGGAACGCAACAGCTCCGCGTAGACATCGGTGTCGACGGGTGTCTCGCCGATCTCCACGAAGCCGTGCTTCCCGAAGAAGTCCACTTCGAAGGTCAGGCAGAAAACGCGTCGAACACCGAGCCAACGGGCGGTGTGCAGCAACTTCTCCAGCAACTGGTGGCCGACGCCGGCACCCTTCAGTCCGGGCTTGACCGCGAGAGTGCGCACTTCCGCGAGGTCTTCCCACATGACGTGCAGCGCGCCGCAGCCGACCACCTCGGCGTTGTCGTCGCGTTCGGCGACCCAGAACTCCTGGATGTCCTCGTAAAGCGTGACGGTCGCTTTGTCGAGCAGGATGCGCTCACGGACGTACACGTCAAGGAGGCGGCGCACGGCCGGGACATCGCTGGTCCGGGCCCGCCGGACGGTGATGGCTTTTGCGGTGACTTCGGGGCGCTCTGCTGACATGAGCGGACGCTATCGCCCGCCGCCGTCCTGTGCGGAGCCGGGGTTCTCGGCGCCGGTATCGGGGACCGTATCGGAGGTTTCCGGGCCCTGGACGATGCGGACGGCGTCCCTGAGGGCCCGGCGCTGTTCGTCGCTCATCATGCCGAAGAAGGCGACCAGAGCCGCCGCCGGGTTGTCACTGCGCGACCATGCCTCGTTCATCAGGGCGGCGGCGTAGGCGGCCCTGGTGGAGACGGCCGCATATCGATAGGCCCGGCCCTCGGCCTCGCGGCGCACCCAGCCCTTCTGATGGAGATTGTCCAATACGGTCATGACCGTGGTATACGCGATCGACCGTTCCCGCTGAAGGTCTTCCAGGACTTCTCGAACGGTCACCGGGCGGTTCCACTTCCACACCCGCGTCATGACCGCGTCTTCGAGTTCTCCCAATGGGCGAGGCACAACTCAGAACAATAGTGGTAGAACCAGCCAACCGCGCACCGAACGCCAACAACCCGAACAAAAGGGACCCCGACTCGACACCCCACACCTACGGAACACGCACCACGGACGCAGTCGGGCGCCGTGGTTCGAGGCGGGCACTGTGGCGCGGGGCGCGGGACTCGGACGCGGGCGGGTGCTGTGGGGGCGGGATGCGCCACGGCGTGAGAGGCACCGCGGGCTGGGACAGGCGCTTTGGGAGCGGGCAGACGCCGTGGTGCGGGGCGCGCGCCACGAGCACAAGCGGGCGCCGCGGGCTGGGATGGGCACCGCAGGAGGGCGCGAGCCGGGGCGCTACAGGCGGGCGCCGTAGTTCGGCGGGCACCGCGCGGGCGGGCGCCGTGGGCGCGGACAGGCACGTGGACCGAGGACGGGTGCTTGGGGGAGCGGGCAGACGCCATGGCGCGCGCCTGGGGCGCGGGCGGGTGCTGTGGGGCGGGATGCGCCGCGGGCACGAGCTGGGGTCGGGATCCGGGACGCGCTTCAGACCTCGGATCGCCGCCGACTGGAGCGGGACCGCGGACGCGGGCAGACACCGTGATCCGGAGCGGACGCCGCAGTCGGACGCGCGCGACGCGGTTCGGTGGTGGCGGCGTGGTTCGGTGGCGGCGGCGTGGTTCGGGAGCAGGGGCCCCGGGCGCGAGCAGGCGCTGTGGGCCGGGGTGGGCGCCTTGGGCGCGGGCAGACGTCCTGGGGCGCGGCGCGCGTCTCAACCGCGGCGCGTGCGGCGGACCGGGGCGGGTGCGGCGGACCGGGGCGGGTGCCTCAGGTGTCGAGGTGGGGCCATGGTGCGGGACCGCGGCCCTCAGATGCTGGGCCGGGGCGGGCGCCGTGGGCCGCGGTGGTCGCCGTGGGGCAAGCGCTCCGGGAGGTGCCGTGGGCGCGGACTCGTACCGTGGGTCGGGATGCGCCACGGGCATGCGCAGTCGTGGCGGGCCGCTTGAGGGAGCGGGCGGACGCCCTCGTGCGGCGCGCGCCTCAGACGCGGGCCGGGTGGGTCAGGCGTCGGAGTTGGCGGGGGTTTGGTGTGGGGTCTCCGAGCGGGTCAGGGCGGCGTCGACGGCGGCGTCCTCCTTGGTCTTGGCGGCGCCGCCCTGGGTCTTCACGATCACCCTGACCACACCGATGAAGAACGCCGCCATGACGACGGGGGGCACGAGCGCGGAGACGTAGTCCATGCCCCCAGGGTAGCCACGTGCCCGTGCCGCGGACGGACCGCCCCTCAGCCGGCCGCGAGCCGCTGCTGAGGGGGGCCGGGGTTGGCGGGAGGCGTGGGCGGCTTGCGGCGGGGGAAGACCTCGCCGGGCGTCGGAATGGGCCGCGACGGCTTCGACGGGGCGGGGGTCGGCCGCTGCCCGGGCCGCTCGCCGGGACGGTCCTTCGGGCGCTCCGCGGGCTTCTTGCCCTGCTCCTCGCCCGCACCTCCCGGCAGGGCCAGCAGCCGCGTGCTCCGGCGGGAGGCGGGCACACTCGGCAGACCGGCACTCCATCCGCCCGTGCAGCGGTGCAGCAGGGCCGCCGCGACGGGATTGCCGCGCAGCGCCCGCAGCGCGGCGAGGTCGTCGTCCGTCGGCCGGTACCCGGCGGCCAGCGTTTCCTCCAGGAGCGCGAGATAGCCGACGACGGTGCCGGGCAGGGCGGCGCGGTACCGGGCGAGGTCCGCCACCAGGAAGGCGCGCAACCGGGCCCCCTCACGCATCGCCTCGTCGAGCGACTCGGCGAGCCGGAGACAGTCCTGGACGTCCTCGGCCGAGGCGGGGCAAGGGTGAAGGGCGAGGGCGAGAGCACGGCGGAGCACACGCAGCTCCTCCGCACCGAACGCCATGCCGCCGCGGGATCCGTATGGCGTGGGCATGCACCGACGATACGCACTAATCAGACAAATTTGGCGCAAGGGGCGCGCGTGGCGCGCGCAGCCCACCCACCTGGACGTCCGCGCCCCACCCCGCGCCGGGTCAGAAACAGGCCAGGATCAGAGACGGGCCAGGGTCAGGGACGAGTCGGGATCAGGACGGGTAAGGGTCGGAGACGAGCCCGGGTCAGGGACGGGACACGTTCCGCTCGTACACCAGCCGCAGCCCGATCAGCGTCAGCCACGGCTCGTGCTCGTCGATGACCGACGACTCGCCCAGCACCATCGGCGCCAGCCCACCCGTGGCGATCACCGTCACGTCGTCCGGGTCGTCGGCCAGCTCCCGGGCCATCCGGGTCACCACGCCGTCGACCTGGCCGGCGAACCCGTACACGATCCCCGCCTGCATCGCCTCCACGGTGTTCTTGCCGATGACGCTGCGCGGCCGGGCCACCTCGATCTTCCGCAGCTGCGCGCCCTTGACCCCGAGCGCGTCGACCGAGATCTCGATGCCCGGCGCGATGACCCCGCCGACGTACTCCCCGCGCGCGCTGACCGCGTCGAACGTGGTCGCCGTGCCGAAGTCCACGACGATCGCCGGGCCCCCGTACAGCTCGACGGCCGCGACCGAGTTGATGATCCGGTCGGCGCCGACCTCCTTGGGGTTGTCGGTCAGGATCGGCACGCCGGTCTTCACCCCGGGCTCCACCAGCACCGCGGGCACGTCCCCGTAGTACCGCCGCGTCACCTCCCGCAGCTCGTGCAGCACCGACGGCACGGTCGCGCAGATCGCGATGCCGTCGATGCCGTCCCCGAGTTCATCGCCGAGCAGCGGGTGCATGCCCATCAGCCCCTGCAGCAGCACCGCCAGCTCGTCCGCCGTGCGCCGGGCGTCCGTGGAGATGCGCCAGTGCTCGACGATGTCGTCACCGTCGAACAGACCCAGCACGGTGTGCGTGTTGCCCACGTCGATCGTGAGGAGCATGGCCCTACTCCGCCTCACGCAGGTCGAGGCCGATGTCCAGGATCGGCGACGAGTGGGTGAGGGCACCGACGGCCAGGAAGTCCACGCCGGTGTCCGCGTAGGCCCTGGCGTTCTCCAGGGTCAGCCGGCCCGACGCCTCCAGCAGCGCTCGCCCGTGCGCGATGGCCACCGCCTCCTCGCACTCCCCGGGCGTGAAGTTGTCCAGCAGGACCAGGTCGGCGCCCGCGTCGACGACCTCGCGCAGCTGATGCAGGGTGTCCACCTCGACCTCGATCGGCACGTCGGGGAACGCCGCCCGCACGGACTCGAAGGCCCGGGCGACGCCGCCCGCGGCGACCACGTGGTTGTCCTTGACCAGCGCCGCGTCCGACAGCGACATGCGGTGGTTGACCCCGCCGCCGCAGCGCACCGCGTACTTCTCCAGCGCCCTGAGGCCCGGCGTCGTCTTGCGGGTGTCACGGACCTTCGTCCGGGTGTCCCCGAGAACGTCCGCCCACGCGCGCGTGGCCGTCGCGATGCCCGACAGGCGGCACAGCAGGTTCAGCGCGCTGCGCTCGGCCGTCAGCAGGTCACGCGTGCGCGTGGTGACCGACAGCAGCCGCTGCCCCGCCGCCACCCGGTCGCCGTCCGCCAGGTGCCGCTCGACCTCGAACTCGTCCGTGCAGACCACCGAGAGCACCGCCTCGGCGACCCGCAGGCCCGCCACCACGCCCGCCTCGCGCGCGATGAAGTCGCCGGTGGCCACGGCCTCCTCGGGGATGGTCGCCACGGTCGTCACGTCCACGCCGCCCGCCAGGTCCTCCTGGACGGCGACGTTCGCGATGTCCTCGATCTCCATGGGGTCGAGCCCGGCGTCGGCCAGGAGCTGGGCGAGCGCGGGGTCGAGCCCGCACTCCAGGTATGCCTCGTCGCCCTCGGCACCGCAGGCGCAGCCGTCGCCGCAGCCACCGGTCGAGGCAAGGGGAAGGTCGGGGGTGCTCACTTCTGTCACTGCTCCTGGGGACGGTGCTGCCGGGTCGGGGGGAAGTCTGCGGTGTCCGTGGTGCGCACGGCCAGCGTGCGGTCCGGATTCAGCCGTACGACGATGTGGCGCCGCCAGGCCGCGTCGTCGCGGGCGGGCCGGTCCTCGCGCCAGTGGCAGCCGCGGGTCTCCTCGCGCAGCCGGGCGGCGGCGACCAGGACACGGGCCACGCACAGGAGGTTGGTGGCCTCCCAGGTGTCCACGCCCGGCTCGGCGGTCTTGCCGTTCTCTTCGAGGGCGTCGCGGGCCTCGATGTCCAGCCGCTGAAGCTGGTCGGCGGCCTTGGCCAGGGACTCCTCCGAGCGCAGGACGCCCGCGCCGTCGGTCATGATCCGCTGGATCGCGAACCGGGCCTCGGGGCCGAGCAGCGGGTGCGCGGGCCGGCCCGGCTGCCCGACCGGGTCCGGTGCGCCGGCGGGCAGGCCGTGCTCCGCCCGGCGCGCCGCGATGTCGGCGGCGATCCGCTCGGCGTAGACCAGTCCCTCCAGGAGGGAGTTGGAGGCGAGCCGGTTGGCGCCGTGCACGCCGGTGCAGGCGACCTCGCCGCACGCGTACAGCCCGGGGACCGTCGTACGGCCCCGGGAGTCGGTGCGGACGCCGCCGGAGGCGTAGTGGGCGGCCGGGGCGATCGGGATGGGCTCCTCGACCGGGTCGATGCCGTGGGAGCGGCAGGCGGCCAGGATCGTCGGGAATCGGTGCTCCCACATGGCGGCGCCGAAGTGCCGGGCGTCCAGGAACATATGCCCGGCGTCCTGCTCCTGCATCCGCCGCATGATGGCCTTGGCGACGATGTCCCGGGGCGCCAGCTCGGCCAGTTCGTGCTGCCCGAGCATGAAGCGCACGCCGCCGCCGTCGACCAGGTGGGCGCCCTCTCCGCGCACCGCCTCGGAGACCAGCGGCTGCTGGCCCTCCGCGTCCGCGCCGAGGAACAGCACGGTCGGATGGAACTGCACGAACTCCAGGTCGGAGACCTCCGCGCCCGCGCGGAGGGCGAGCGCGACGCCGTCACCCGTCGACACCGACGGGTTGGTGGTCGCCGAGAACACCTGGCCCATGCCGCCGGTCGCCAGCACCACGGCGGGCGCGTGCACGGCGCCCACGCCGTCGTGCTGGCCCTCACCCATGACGTGCAGGGTCACGCCCGCGGTCCGGCCGTCCGCGCCCGTCAGCAGGTCCAGCACGAGCGCGTTCTCGATGGTGCGCAGTCCACGCGCGTGTACGGCCTCCACGAGCGCCCGGGAGACCTCCGCGCCGGTGGCGTCGCCGCCGGCGTGCGCGATGCGACGGCGGTGGTGGCCGCCCTCCCGGGTCAGCTCGATGTCGCCCTCGTCGTCGGTGTCGAAGTGGGCGCCGGTGGAGATCAGCCGCCGCACCGCGTCGGGACCCTCGGTGACGAGGATCCGTACGGCCTCCTCGTCGCACAGGCCCGCGCCCGCCACCAGGGTGTCGTCCAGGTGCTGCTCGGGGCTGTCGCCCTCGCCGAGGGCCGCCGCGATGCCGCCCTGCGCCCAGCGGGTGGAGCCGTCGTCGAGGCGGGCCTTGGTGACGACGACGGTGCGCAGACCGGCCGCCTCGCAGCGCAGGGCCGCGGTGAGTCCGGCCACACCGGAGCCGACGACGACCACGTCCGCGTCGATGGACCACCCGGGAGCGGGCGCGTGCAGTCGTATGCCTGTGCTGGTCACGAGGCGGCTCCGAGGGTTCCGAAGGTGAGGGGGAGGTTGTCGATCAGCCGGGTCGTGCCGACCCGGGCGGCCACCGCGAGGACGGCCTCGCCGGTGAAGTCGTCGTCGATCTCGGTGAAGTCCGCCGGGTCGACGAGGGCGACGTAGTCGAGCTCCAGCGGCGGGTCGTAGCGCGCCGCCTCGTCCAGGACGGTGCGGGCGGCGGCGCGGACGGCCGCCGCGGCTCCCGGCACGGCCTTGGCGACGGCATGCGCGTCGGCCGCCGCCCGGGACTCCCCGATCGCGCTCAGCGCCTCGGCACGCGCATGCGTGGAGGGCACTTCGAGGGCACGCGCGCGCAGCGCCTCCTGGGCGGCATGCCGGTCGTGGCCCGCGAACAGGGCCCGGGACAGGGCGAGCGCGGTGCGCCGCTCGGCGGGCGAGAGATAGCGGTTGCGGCTGGACAGGGCCAGGCCGTCGGGTTCGCGCACGGTCGGCACGGCGACGATGTCGACGCCGAAGTTCAGGTCCCGCACCATGCGCCGGACCAGGGCCAGCTGCTGGGCGTCCTTCTGCCCGAACAGGGCCAGGTCGGGGTGGGTGAGGTGGAACATCTTGCCGACGATCGTGAGCACGCCGTCGAAGTGCCCGGGGCGCGCGGCGCCTTCCAGGCGCTCGCCCATGGGGCCCGCGGAGACGCGCACCTGGGGCCGGCCGCCGGGGTAGACCTCGTCCGCCGACGGCGCGAACACCGCGTCGGCGCCCGACTGTTCGGCGATCTTCAGGTCGGCTTCGAGGGTGCGCGGATAGCGGTCGAGGTCCTCTCCCGCGCCGAACTGGAGCGGGTTGACGAAGACAGTGACAATCACGAACCCGGCGTCGCCGACGCGCTCGCGCGCGGCCCGGACCAAGGTGGCGTGGCCTTCGTGCAGGGCACCCATGGTCATGACGACGGCGGTGCGTCCCGGTACCGCGAAACGGTCACGGAGCTGCGTCAGGTCCTCGGCCGTGGGGACGAGTTCGAGGCGACGGCGGCTCATCGGTCTTCCCCGTTCTCGGGCAGGTCCGTACCCGTGGCGAGCACTCCGAGCAGGTCCTCGGCCAGTTCCGGCTTCAGCAGCCCGTGCGCCAGCGCCCGGTCGGCGGTCGCGCGGGCCATCGCCAGATAGCCGGCGACGCTCTGGGGGGCGTGCTTGCGCAACTCGGTGACGTGCGCCGCGACCGTGCCCGCGTCCCCGCGCGCGACCGGCCCGGTCAGCGCCGCGTCACCGGAGCGCAGGGCGTTGTCCAGGGCGGCGCCGAGCAGCGGGCCGAGCATCCGGTCGGGCGCCGCGACGCCGGCCGCGCGCAGCAGCTCCATGGACTGCGCGACCAGGGTCACCAGGTGGTTGGAGCCCAGGGCGAGGGCCGCGTGGTACAGCGGGCGGTTCTCCTCGGCGATCCACTCGGGCTCGCCGCCCATCTCGATGACCAGGGCCTCGGCGGCCAGCCGCAGCTCGTCGGGGGCGGTGACGCCGAAGGAGCAGCCGGCCAGCCGCTGGACGTCCACGGGGGTGCCGGTGAAGGTCATCACGGGGTGCAGCGCGAGCGGCAGCGCGCCCGCGCGCAGCGCCGGGTCCAGGACCCGCGCGCCGTACCGCCCCGAGGTGTGCACGAGCAGCTGACCCGGCCGTACGGCGCCGGTCTCGGCGAGGCCCGTCACCAGGCCCGGCAGGGTGTCGTCCGGGACGGTGAGCAGGACCAGGTCGGCCCGCTGGAGGACTTCGGCGGGCGGCATGACCGGCACGTCGGGCAGCAGCAGTTCGGCCCGCCTCCTGGAGGCGTCGGAGACCGCGGAGACGGCCACCGGCCGGTGCCCGGCGAGTTGCAGGGACGCGGCCAGGGCGGGGCCCACCCGGCCCGCGCCGACGACGCCCACGGTGAGCCGCGCGGGGCGGTCCTTGAGGTCTGGCTGTTGGTCTGTACTCACGCGATGGTGGCCTTCCCGTTCCAGTCCGCTCTGGGTACCGGACGATTTCTCGTCATGTTAACGCGATCGGCCCAGAGCCCGACCGCTTGTCCACAGCCTGTGGGTTTCCCCGGCCACGGCTCGGGCCCACGGCACAGCACCTGCATCGCATGCCGTCCCCGCGTGCGGCCCCGGCGCCGCTTGAACCACCCGCCACGCGGCTCACCGCACCGTTGTGCGCCGCCTATGGGTCGCCCGGGGTGCCGGCTCTCGGAAATGGGGCTGCCTTCGGGGATGGCGGCGCGGCATGATCCGGGGCATGAGCGACAACGCTGAGCGAGGCGAAGAGCCGTCGGAGCGGCTGCGGGAGCGGCGGACGGCGGCGCACCGGAAGGCGCGGCACGTACTGGCCCGTCCCGGCATGCGGGCCACGATCCGCGAACGGCTGGAGCTGCTGCGGGATGCCGGATCCCAGGTGTACGACCTCGACGAACCGGCGGACATGTACGGCGACCGGATCGTGACGGCCCTGGAGGACCGGGTCGCCGCACTGCTCGGCACGGAGGCCGCCGCGTTCTTCCCGACGGGCACGATGGCCCAGCAGGTGGCCCTGCGCTGCTGGGCGGCCCGCACCGGCAACACGTCGGTCGCGCTGCACCCGCTGTCGCATCCCGAGGTGCACGAGCGGCATGCGCTCAGCCAGGTCAGCGGCCTGCGCCCGGTCCATGTGACCACCGCGACCCGGCTCCCCACGGCCGGGGAGATACACGCCCTCGCGGAGCCCTTCGGCACCCTGATGCTGGAGTTGCCCCTCCGGGACGCCGGTTTCGTGCTGCCCACCTGGCAGGAGCTGACCGAGGTCGTGGCGGCCGCCCGGGAACGGGACGCCGTGGTGCACTTCGACGGGGCCCGGCTGTGGGAGTCGACCGCCCATTTCGGCCGCTCCCTGGACGAGATCGCCGGCCTGGCCGACAGCGTCTACGTGTCGTTCTACAAGTCCCTCGACGGCCTGAGCGGCGCCGCGCTCGCCGGCGGCAGGGGGCTGGTCGAGGACGCCAAGGTCTGGCGGCACCGGTACGGCGGCACGCTGTTCCAGCAGTTCCCGGCCGCGCTGTCGGCGCTCGTCGGACTGGAGCGCGAACTGCCCCGGCTGCCGGAGTACGTGCGGCACGCGCGCGTGGTGGCCGGCGCGCTGCGCGAGGGGTTCACCGCGGCCGGGCTGCCGTGGGCGAGCGTGCACCCCGAGGAGCCGCACACCCACCAGTTCCAGGTCTGGCTGCCGTACGAGCCGGACGTGGCCGCGGAGGCGGCGGTGCGCCAGGCCGAGGAGACCTCCGTCGCCCTCTTCGCGGGCGCCTGGCAGTCCGGCGGCCCCGGCCTCGCCATGACGGAGGTCACCGTCGGGGCGGCCGGCCTGGAGTGGACGGCGCAGGACGTGAGGGCGGCCGTGGCCGAGTTCACCGCCCGGCTGCCGGAGAAGCCCTAGCCACCACCGGCCGCTCCCGCCCCGCTCGGGCCACTCCCGGCCCGCTCCCCGCGCCGCGCGCTACAGGGGCCGGGCGTGCCACCACCGGTCCGGGGCGTGCGCATCGCGGCGTCGGGCTCCACGGCCGTCCCGGTGGTCCCAGGTGGCGCCGATTGCACCGGGAAGTCCCGTCGTTTGACGGCCGCCGTCAAGCGAGACGGCCGTTGTCAGTGGCGGCGTGCACCATGGGGGCATGAGCGTGCGCATCGACATCGCGGGGCTGCGGCCGGAGCGGGTCGTCGTCGTGCCCTCGCCCCTGGCCGAGCTGGGCATGGCGCTGCACGCGCTGTCGGAGCCCGGGCACCATCCGGGCCTGCGCGGCTGGGCGGCGGACGTGACCGCCCGGCTGGACGCGCACCTCGCCGACCGTATGTGCGACGCGGACTTCCTGTGGCGGACGACGTTCTCGGACCTGTTCATGCCGTTCGCGGGCCTGCCCGGCGCGGTCCCGGGCAGCACCCTCGCCGAGGACATGGACCTGCTGGACAAGCTGGCGGACGAGGATTTCGTGGACGCGGCCCTGGAGTTCACGTGCATGCTCACGTACGACACCCAGGCCCCGGACATCCTGTCGAACGCCGGGGTGCGCCGCCGCGCGCTGGAGGCGGCCGCCTCGCGCGGGCCGCGGCAGGTGCGGTTCACCCAGCGGCTGCTGGACGACCCGCCGAGCGTCCGGGCCTGGCTGCGGCGGTTCCTGGAGGACTGCGACGAGGCTTTCTTCGCCGACACCTGGGACCGGCTGCGCCACCAGCTCACGGCGGACGCCCGGCACAAGGGCGAGTTGCTGCGCCGCAAGGGGCTGGCCGAGGCGCTGGCCGCCGTCTCCCCGGCCGTGACACTGGACGAGTCCGCCGCGCGGATCACCGTGGACAAGCTCACCGAGGGCCGCACGGTCACCGCGGGCGGCGGCCTGCTCCTCATACCGACGAACCTGGGCCGCCCGCACCTGAGCGTGCTGCACCGCTACGGATGGCAGCCCGCCCTGCACTACCCGGTCGCCTCCCCCGAGCCGGCCTCGCCCCCGTCGGTGGAGCAGCTCACGCTGCGGATGACCGCGCTGTCCCATCCGGTGCGCATGCGCATATGCCGCCATCTGGCGCGCAGCGCGTACACCACGAGCGAGCTGGCCCAGGTGCACGGCCTGACCGCACCCGAGGTGTCCCGGCATCTGGGCGTGCTGAAGAAGGCGGGCCTGGTCACCACCCGCCGCCGCGGCCGCTATGTGCTGCACCAACTGGACGTGACGGTCGTCGCCCGGCTGGGCGGCGACCTCCTGGAGGGGCTGCTGCGCTGAGCGCTCCGCGGGCCGGGCCGTGATGCGCCGTCAGTCGGCCGCGGCGGCATCGTGGCGGGTCGCTCCCCCAAGTTCTCGGCTTCGCTCAAACAGAGAGGTCCCCCACCGCGGCGGAGCCGCAAGGTGATACAGCCCCGCAGCCCCTTCGGGGCGCTGCCGGGCCCGGTCGGTCGGGGCGGCGCGGGCGGGGTCAGTCGAGGCGGATGTGCCGCAGCCCGACGCCGGCCTGTCTGATCCGCGTGCGCAGGGCGCCCTCGGTGTTGGGCAGCAGCGTCAGCCCGGCCAGCACGGCGATCCGGTCCGCCGTCTTGGGCACGGTCGAGTGGTCGGTCCACAGCTGCTCGGCGAACTCCGGCTCGCGCAGCCGCTCCAGGCAGCGGTCGAGCTGCTGAACGGCCCAGCTCTCCCTGCGCGGAACCGTCTTCTTGCCTGCGGGGAGCCGCAGCAGATGCCCGAGGCCCCGCTCGCGCAGCCGCCGCAGCACCGTCTCGCGCTCGGCAAGGAGTGTGAAGTGCTGTACGTCGTGGCCGAGTTCACGCAGCCGGCCGACGGTCTCGGCGAAGTGGCCCGTGTCGGTGACCGTCATGGGCGCGATCACCACGCCGTCGTGCTTGGCCAGGGTGAGATCGAGCACCTCGACGACGCCCTGCCGCCAGGAGGCCAGGTCCTGGAAGTCTCCGCGCAGTTCGGGCGGGAGCATGCGATTCAGCCCGAAGCCGGGGTGCTCGGGGTCGCAGATCACGCTGCCGGGCAGGCGGCGCTGGATCTCGTGCGCGGTCTGTGTCTTGCCGCCCCCGAAGGGGCCGTTGATCCACAGGAGCATGCGCAGACCCTATCGATGCCCCGGCGCGGGCATCAGCCGTGTCCGCCCGCCCGCACCAGGCCCGTCTCGTACGCGAGGACCACCACCTGCACCCGGTCCCGCAGCCCCAGCTTGGTCAGGATGCGGCCGACGTGGGTCTTGACCGTCGCCTCGGACAGCACCAGCCGGGCCGCGATCTCGCCGTTCGACAGGCCCTGGGCCACCAGCACCATGACCTCGCGCTCGCGGTCCGTGAGCCGGTCCAGCTCCTTGTGCTGCGGCTCCCGGCCGGCGGCGGGCAGCATCGGCGCGAAGCGGTCGAGCAGGCGCCGGGTGGTGGAGGGGGCGACGACGGCATCGCCGCTGTGCACAGAGCGGATGGCGGTCAGCAGTTCGGCGGGCGGCACGTCCTTCAGCATGAAACCGGAGGCGCCCGCCTTCAGCCCGGAGAAGGCGTACTCGTCGAGGTCGAAGGTGGTCAGGATCAGCACCTTCGGCGGGTCGGGCTCCGAGCAGATGCGGCGGGTGGCCTCCACACCGTCCAGCTTCGGCATGCGGACGTCCATCAGGACGACGTCGACGGCGGTGGAGCGCAGCACCTGAAGGGCCTCGACGCCGTCACCCGCTTCCGCGACGACCTCCATGTCCGGCTGGGCGGCGAGCACCATCCGGAAGCCGGTGCGCAGCAGCACCTGGTCATCGACGAGCATCACGCGGATCGTCATCGGGGCCTCTTTTCGACTTTCGGCTCTTGGGTCTGCCGCGGGGCGTGACAGCTGTCAACAGGGGGTGCGCGTCGGCGTCAATGCACTGGTTTGAGCGGGAGCAGGGCACTGATGCGGAATCCTCCGCCCGGACGGGGCCCCGCGTCGAGAGTGCCGCCGACCATGCCGACCCGCTCGCGCATGCCGATGAGGCCGTGGCCCCCGCCGTCGGCGCCGCCCTCCTCGTACAGCTCGTGCGGGGCGCCCTTGCCGTCGTCCTCGACGAGCAGGCCGAGCCCGTCGTCGAAGTAGACGAGGCGCACGCTGGCGCCCGCGTTCGGCCCGCCGTGCTTGCGGGTGTTGGTCAGGGCCTCCTGCACGATGCGGTACGCGGTCAGCTCGACGCCGCTGGGCAGCGGGCGCGGGGTGCCCTCGACCTTGAAGTCGACGGGCAGCCCGGAGCTGCGGCACTGCTCGATCAGCTCGTCGATCTGCTCCACGTCGGGCTGCGGGACGTACTCGCCGGCTTCCTTGTGCTCGCCGGTGCGCAGCACGCCGAGCAGGCGGCGCATCTCGGCGAGCGCCTGGCGGCCGGTGGAGGAGATCGTCTCCAGGGCCTTCTTCGCCTGGTCGGGCGCGGCGTCGAGGACGTAGGCGGCGCCGTCCGCCTGCACCACCATCACCGACACGTTGTGCGCGACGACGTCATGCAGCTCGCGCGCGATCCGGGCGCGCTCGGCGGCGACCGCCACCTTGGCCTGCGCCTCCCGTTCCCTCTCCAGGCGGGCGGCCCGCTCCTCCAGCTGGGCGAAGTAGGCGCGGCGTGTGCGCATGGAGTCGCCGAGCACCCACGCGAGGGCGAACGGCACCGTCTGGAAGACCGCTATCGCGATCTGCCCCGCGAAGCCCGCCTGCTCGGTCGGCCACCGGATCTCCGCGAGGGTCGCCGCGCACAGGCCGGTGCCCAGGGCGAACCAGGAGGCCCAGCGCGCGCCGGTCGCGGCGACCGTGTAGATGATCACCAGCATGGCGAAGTCGGCGATGGTCGTCTCGACGTCCAGGACGAGCTGGGCCACTCCGGTCGCGGCGGCCAGCAGCAGCATCGGCTCCGGCAGCCGGCGGCGCAGCGCGGTGACGACACACAGCACGGCGGACACGGCCAGCCCCGAGGCGACCGATCCGTGGTGGCCCGACGCCCGGTGGACGCCGACGACCCCCACGCAGGAGATCCCGAACAGGACGACGGCCCAGAAGGTGTCGACCCACGTCGGGTGTCTGCGAAGGAAGTCGTAGAGGCGCTGCACGTAACCCAGAGTAGGGAAGTGTGATGTGTGCAGGGGTCAACCGGAGGGCCGATCCGCGCCTGACGCACATACTCCGCAAGGTGGAGACCGTGATCATCTGTGCGCCTAGTCTGGTCCGATGACGGACGGGACGACGCGCGGTACCACCGGCGGATCCGCGGGCGGAACGGGCGGCGCGGAGCGGGATTCGGAGCCGGGCGCGTGGCGCGGCTGGCGGGCTGCCACCGAGGCGGCGCTCTACGGACCCGGCGGCTTCTACCGGCGTCCCGAGGGGCCCGCCGGGCACTTCCGTACGTCCGTGCACGCGTCGCCGCTGTTCGCCGCGGCCGTGGCGAGGCTGCTGTGCCGGGTCGACGACGCGCTCGGACGGCCCGAGGCACTGGACTTCGTGGACATGGCAGCCGGGCGGGGCGAACTGGTCACCGGTGTGCTCGCCGCGCTGCCCGAAGAGGTGGCCGCACGCGCGCGCGGGTACGCCGTGGAGATCGCCGCCCGTCCGGCGCGGCTCGACGAGCGGATCACCTGGCTGAGCGAGCCCCCTGCCGGGATCACCGGGCTGCTGTTCGCCAACGAGTGGCTGGACAACGTGCCGCTGGACGTCGCCGAGGTGGACCACGCGGGCGTGCCCCGGCTGGTGCTCGTACGGGAGGACGGCGCCGAACGGCTCGGAGAGCCCGTGGCGGGGCCGGAGGCGGCGTGGCTCGCGCGCTGGTGGCCGCTGCCGCCCGAGGAGGGGCTGCGCGCGGAGATCGGGCTGCCGCGGGACGCCGCGTGGGCGTCCGCCGTCGCATGCGTCGAGCGGGGGCTCGCGGTGGCCGTCGACTACGCGCACACGGCGCGGTCACGGCCTCCGTTCGGGACGCTCACCGGGTTCCGGGAGGGCCGCGAGACGGTGCCCGTACCGGACGGATCGTGCGACATCACGGCGCACGTAGCACTGGACGCATGCGCGGCACTGGAGCCGTCCGCGGCGCCGGACCCGTCCGCGGCGCGGGACCCATCTGCGGCGCCGGACCCGTCTGCGGCGCGGGACGCACACGCGGCACGGGGTGCGTCTGCGGCACGGGACGCGTCGGCGGCACCGGACGAGCGCGCGGCGCGAGGTGCGTCTGCGGCGCCGGAGGCCGATGAGCCGCCGGACGCCGATGGGCCGCCGGACGCCGACAGGGCCCGTCACACCGATACGCCGTCGGACACCTCCAGGGTGTTGGATGCCGAGGCAGGCGCGGGCGTGCGCGCCGGTCCGGCCGCCGGTACAAGCCTCCGCGCGGCGCGGGCACTCCCGGCCGCGCGCCTGCTCGCACAACGCGATGCGCTGCGCGCCCTGGGCGTCGCCGGCACGCGCCCCCCGCTCGCGCTCGCCTCCACGGACCCCCAGGCGTATCTCCGCGCCCTCGCGAGCGCCGGCGAGGCCGCGGAAATCACCGCGGCCGGTGGCCTGGGCGACTTCGGCTGGCTGCTCCAGCCGGTCGGCATCCCGCACCCGCTCGCCCCGGACCCCGCCCGCGCCTGAGGCGCCCCCAGGCCGCTCGCCGGCTTCCGGCGGGCCTGCGCGGCCGGTTACTTGTCGATGTCCCCGACCACGAAGAACATCGATCCCAGGATCGCCACCATGTCCGCGACCAGCGTCCCCGGAAGCAGCTCGGTGAGCGCCTGGATGTTGTTGTACGAGGCGGAGCGCAGCTTGAGCCGGTACGGGGTCTTCTCCCCCTTGCTGACCAGGTAGTAGCCGTTGATCCCGAGCGGGTTCTCGGTCCACGCGTACGTGTGCCCCTCGGGTGCCTTCAGGACCTTCGGCAGCCGCTGGTTGATCGGGCCGGGCGGCAGCTCCGTGAGCCGGTCGAGACAGGCGTCGGCCAGCGCCAGGGCGTTGTGCGTCTGCTCCAGCAGGCACTCGAAGCGGGCGAGGCAGTCGCCCTCCTGCCGGGTCACCACCCGCAGGGTGTCCCGCAGCTCCCCGTACGCCAGATACGGCTCGTCGCGCCGCAGGTCGAAGTCCACGCCGGCCGCCCGTGCGACGGGCCCGCTCACGCCGTAGGCGTGCACGGTCTCCGGCGCGAGCGTCCCCACGCCCCGGGTGCGCCCGCGGAAGATCTCGTTGCCGAGGACCAGGTCGTCGAAGACGTCCATGCGCGAGCGCACCGCGGCGACGGCGGCACGCGCGCGTGCCGTCCAGCCGGCCGGCAGATCCTCCTTGAGGCCGCCGACCCGGTTGAACATGTAGTGCATGCGCCCGCCGGAGACCTCCTCCATGACGTTCTGCAGCACCTCCCGCTCCCGGAACGCGTAGAACACGGGGGTGATGCCGCCCAACTCCAGCGGGTAGGAGCCCAGGAACATCAGGTGGTTGAGCACCCGGTTCAGCTCGGCGAGCAGCGTGCGCGTCCACACCGCGCGCGTGGGGACCTCCATGCCGAGCATCCGCTCCACGGCGAGCACCACGCCCAGCTCGTTGGAGAACGCCGACAGCCAGTCGTGGCGGTTGGCGAGCATGATGATCTGGCGGTAGTCGCGCGCCTCGAAGAGCTTCTCCGCCCCCCGGTGCATGTAGCCGATCACGGGTTCCGCGCGCACGATGCGCTCGCCGTCCAGCACGAGCCGCAGCCGCAGCACGCCGTGCGTGGAAGGGTGCTGCGGGCCGATGTTGAGCACCATGTCGGTGCTCTCCGCCGCGCCGCCGATCCCGACCGTGGTCTCCGACGTAGGAGTCATGCACCCAGTCTCCCCTACGTAGGCTGGCCGTATGGAGACGGGGAGCCCGCGCGAGGCGGGAGCGGAGGGGAGCGCCGAGGGTACGGGGACAGCGGGCGCGACGGGGACGGCGGGGACCGGGCCGGCGTGGACCGGGCTGCCGCCGGGGCTGCTGCGGATGCGGCGACTGCTGCTGTCGCTGTGGCTGGGCCTGGCCGCCCTCGCCGCGGGTCTGCTGCCCGGCCTGCTCGCCGGGCCGCCCTGGGCCGCGTTCGCGCTGCTGCCGCTCGCCCTGCTGGCATGGGGCTGGGTGATGCTGGGTCGCAACTGGCGCTCCTGGCGGTACGCCGAGCGCGCCGACGACCTGCTGATCAGCCGCGGCGTCCTGTGGCGCGAGGAGACCGTGGTGCCCTACGGGCGCATGCAGCTCGTCGAGGTGACGTCCGGGCCCGTGGAGCGGCACTTCGGGCTGGCCAGCGTCCAGCTGCACACCGCCGCCGCGGCCACCGACGCCACCATCCCGGGCCTCGATCCGGCCGAGGCGGAGCGGCTGCGCGACCGGCTCACCGAGCTGGGCGAGGCCCGATCGGCCGGCCTGTGACCGCCCCGGGCGTCGAGGACGGCGTACGACCGCGGCGGGCCGTGACCGAGCGGCGGCTGCACCCGGTGACGCCGTTCCGGCGGGCGTGGGCGCCGGTCGCCGTGCTCGCCGGATGGGCGATGCACGATCCGAACCAGGCGCAGGAGCAGCTGACCAGGCTGACCACGGCATGGCTGCTGACCGGGCTCGCCGTGCTGGTCCCGGCCGCCGCCCTCTACGGCTTCCTGTCCTGGTGGTTCACCCACTTCTCGGTGACCGACAGCGAACTGCGCATACGCACCGGCCTGTTGTTCCGGCGCACGGCGCACATCCGTCTGGAGCGTATCCAGGCCGTCGACGTGACGCGTCCCCTCCTCGCGCGCGTGGCGGGCGTCGCCAAGCTGCGGATCGACGTCGTCGGGGCCGACAAGAAGGACGAACTCGCCTTCCTGGGGGAGGACGAGGCGCGCGCCCTGCGCGCGGAACTGCTCGCGCGCGCCGCCGGTTTCGCGCCCGAGACGGCGCACGAGGTCGGCGAGGCCCCGGCGCACGAACTGCTGCGGCTGCCCGCGCGGGATCTCGCGGTCTCCCTGGTGCTGACGGGCGCCACCTGGGGCTCCCTGGTGGCGGCGCTCGTCGTGCCGCCCGTGCTGTGGCTGGCCACCCACAGCGTGTGGACGGTCCTCGCCACCGGGCTGCCGCTGCTCGGCGCGGCGGGCGCGAGCAGCGTGGGCCGGTTCGTCGCCGAGTACGACTGGACGGTGGCCGAGTCCCCGGACGGGCTGCGGATCGACCACGGGCTGCTCGACCGCGCGCACGAGACGGTGCCGCCGGGGCGGGTGCAGACGGTGCGGATCGTGGAGCCGCTGCTGTGGCGCCGGCGCGGCTGGGTGCGGGTGGAACTGGACGTCGCCGGGTCGTCGAACTCCGTGCTGGTGCCGGTCGCTCCGCGCCAGGCCGCCGAGTCGGTCATCGCGCGCGTGCTGCCCGGCGTGGCCGTGCCGCGGTCGGTGCAGCGCCCGCCGCGGCGCGCCTGGCGGTGCCTGCCGGTGTGGTGGCGCGGGCACGGCATCGCGGTCACCGACACGGTGTTCGCCGCCCGGCACGGGCTGCTGCGCCGGAGCCTGTCGCTGGTGCCGCACGCCAAGGTCCAGAGCGTACGGCTCACGCAGGGCCCCTGGGGGCGCCTGTGGCGCCTCGCGAACGTCCATGTGGACACCGGGGCCGACGGGACCGTCACGGCCCGTCTGCGGGACGCCCGGGAGGCGGCGGAGCTGCTGCGCGCCCAGGCCGAGCGGTCACGGACGGGCCGCAGGGACGCCCCACCGGACCGGTGGATGACCTGAACGCCCCCGACAAACCACAGCGTTGACCCGAACAAGCCCCGCAGATCGAGGAATCGGCCAGAACGCGCCCGACCGGACCGACGGATGACCTCAACGCGCCTGGCGGACAGCGGCGATGGATGACCTCAACGCGCCTGGCGGACCGGGGCGTTGATCCGAACAAGCCCGGCAGGTCAGGAGTTGGCCGAACGCGCCCCACCGGATCGGCCGACGGCCCGGACGTGCGCCCTCGCACGTGGCCACGGGCACCGGCCGACGGCAGGCCCGGACCCGCGGCGCCGCGCGCGAACGCAGGCACCGCCCGGTGGCCAGCCTTGACGCGCCGGCGGACCGCGCCTGCTCGCCGGTCCGAGCGCGTCGGCGGGATCAGGAGGCCGCGCTGCGCAGCCCGTGCAGGTCGAGCTGTTCCGTCTCGTCGTGCGCCGTCAGGTCGATGACCTCGCCGGCATCGTCCGCCTTCTTGTCCGCGGACTTGAACCCGCCCTCGGACTCGGCCTTGTGGATCGCGAGCGCCTCCTGGCCGACCACGTCGGCCAGGTCCTCGTTCTGCACGGCGTCCAAGGGGGCCGACGGCGTGCCCTTCTGGGTGCCGAAGAAGTCGAACCCGCCCTCGACCGCCTGCCGTCGCGCGGGCGCGGCCGGTACGACGGCCACCGCGGTCGGCACGGTGAAGTGCCCCGAGGGCTGCCGCGCGGGCATGGCGGACCCGGTGGGCTCAGGGGTGTTGACGGCGGTCCCGTGCTCGTGCCCGGCGACCGCCTCGGGCTGCCCCTGGTCCTCGTCCTCCGGGACGGGCCCCGCGGCGGGCTCCCTGACGTGCTCCGCGTCGCCGCCGCTCGGCCGCGCCTCGGCGGCCTCGTCCGTCACGCCCGCGTCCGTCACGCCCGCGCGCCTCTGCTTCCCTCCTTTGGGAGCGGACTTTGGGGCCTGCCGCGGTGCCGGCGCGGAGGGGGACGCGGGCGCCGAGGCGACGTCGGGGCCGGAACCGGGCGCCGATCCGGCGGCGGGCTCCGGGGCGGACTCGGCGGCGGATCCGGCCACGGACGCCTGGTCAGCCACGGACGCCTCGTCAGTCACGGCGGCCTCGTCAGCAGATGCCTCGTCGGCCGCGGCCACCCCGTCACCGTCGGCGTCACCCTCGGCCAAGGCGTCACCGTCGGCCAGGCGGGACAGCGCCGCCTGGGCCCGCAGG
This sequence comes from Streptomyces sp. NPDC004629, assembly GCF_042873595.1. Classification (NCBI taxonomy): domain Bacteria; kingdom Bacillati; phylum Actinomycetota; class Actinomycetes; order Kitasatosporales; family Streptomycetaceae; genus Streptomyces; species Streptomyces sp. NPDC004629. Next base: position 24,262 of record NZ_JBIALO010000036.1, read on the forward strand.
AACAGCTGGGACCCCTCGGGCGAGAACACCCCGGCAGCCGCCGGCTTCCCCTCGCCGCCCTCGTTCTTCTCGTCCGCCGCCTTCGCCTCGGAAGCCTCGCGCGCCCCGGGCTCGCCGGCCGCCCTGCCGGCGTCGGGCCGGCCGGCCCCGGACATGACGGCGTCCGCCCGTGCGGGCTCCGGCTGCGCCCCGGTCGGCGCGGGCGGCAGCGCGGGCGAGGGCGCGGCCTCTATCTCCAGCAGCCGACGGCCCTCCAGGGCGGTGGCGCGCTCGGTCTCCGCCGTGGCGTAGCGCCGCAGCAGCGCGGCGTGCTCGTTGCGCAGCCCCGTCAGTTCGGCGCGCTTGGCGCGCAGCCGCTGCTCCAGCTTGACGCGCAGTTCGCGCGACTCCTCCAGGTCGGTCTCCAGTTCCGCGACCCGCTCCTCGTGGCGCCACTCCTCACCGGCACGCGCGCGCGTGAGGTCGGCGACCTGCTTGCCCGCCTGCGCGTCCCAGCGGCGCATCACGGCCGCGCCCACGAACGCGGTCGCCGCGGCGACCGCGGCGACCAGGCGGAGCACCATCGGATCGGAGGACACCCAGGGGCCCAGCGCGCAGACGAGGGAGACGCCGGCGATCACCGAGGGCGGCAACAGCCTGTGCAAAGGGGGGGAATGGCGATGACGTCCACGTGGCATGGCCAGAAACTTACCGCGCGTAGGCGAATCGTGGTGGCCCGGCCCGTAAAAACACAGCCATACCGAAGCCTTCTCGCAACATAGGGAACGGCGTCGACGAACCGGGCCACCGAATTCATCAAGATCGTTTTCAGTGGTCGGTCAATCTCCGGCTCAGCCACTGCAACGTTCCCGGGATCTCGCGCCGCCAAGTGTTGAAGTTGTGTCCGCCGCTGTCGAGGATGATCGACGAGATCCGGGTCCGGCGCGTGGCCACCACCCGGTTGATGAATTCCAGCGTGGCCTTGTAGTTGGACTCGCCGGCCTTGCTGCTGCTGACGAGCAGTGAGGTGTCCGGCGCGGCCTCGTGATCGAGGAACCAGCGCAGATCGGCGCGTTTGCGCAGGTTCTTGTCGCCGTGGAAGAGATCGCCGGTGGTGGGATCGGCAGGCGCCTTGTAGTACGGGGACAGGCCCGCGCCCGCCGCATACACATCCGGATGGTGCATTGCGAGCTTCAGGGCGCAGTAACCGCCGGTGGAATCACCGACGATTCCCCAACTGCCCGGTTTTCCGCCCACCCGGTAGTGGGCGAGCACGGCATCGGGCAGGTCCCGGGCGAAGAACGTCTCGGTGCGCGGGCCGCCCGGGACGTCCACGCACTCCGTGTCGCGCGGCGGCGCCACCGTCGGCCGCAGCATCACCAGGATCATCGGCCGCATGCGCCCGTCCTTGGCGAGTTGCTGTGCGGTACGCGGGTAGTGCAGCTTGTCCACCAGAGCGCGCGCCGTACCGGGGTACCCGGTGAGGACGACGGCCGCAGGGAACGTACGCGTGCGGTAGCGCGGCTGGAAGTACTCGGGCGGCAGATACACGTACGCGGGTGTGGCGATGCGGGTCGTACGCCCCACGACGTAGACCCGCTGCACCTCCCCGGCGGTCTGCGGCAGCGAGCCGCCGACCCCCGGCACGCGCGCGGTGCCGACCACCCGGAGCGGGCCCTGGGCGCCGCCGGCTGCGTGGTCGACGACGACGCCCTGGTCGGTCTCCTGGCCGAACAGGTCCGCCCAGCCGGCGTAGAAGCCGAACGCCTGGTTGGCGCCGATGCCCAAGGAGGCGAACAGCGCCACCTGGGTGGCCAGGAGCAGGGCGATCCGGCCGCTGACGGCCCGCCAGGTCGTGCGGGCCAGCCGCGGCCACACCCACACCGTGCCGGCGAACAGGAGTACGGCGAACCCGACCGCCAGTGCCAGCACTTTGTCGCTCGTCAGACCCATGGGCTGTTTCCTGCCTGCGCTTTCCGCCCACGGCCCGCCGACGCGTGCGCCGCGTGGGGCTTGCCCTGGGCTTTCCGTGGCCTTTGAACCGGCTTTCCGGTGAGCAATGAACCTCTCCCCCCTGGACACCGTCCTAGAGGGCGCAATGTCGCCGGATGCCCGAATCGGCACCGGGTCGAAGGTCTCTCGCAGAACTACGGGATGCGATGTGTCTGTCAGGATAGATGGGGATATGTCGGGCAAGGTTCCGAGTCGAGCAAGCGTGGCGCGCCGGATACTCCGCGGCCCGCGCCCCGAGGCCGTCCCCGCCCTGACCGGCCGGGCGAGCGCCCTCGTGGGCGTCCTGGACATCGCCGCGGGCGTCTTCCCCCGCTTCAGGCACAGCCGTATGCACGCGCTCGCCGAGGTGCTGCCCGGCGCGCTCGGCCCGTTCGCCGCCGCACTCTCACTCAGCACCGGCGTGCTGTTGCTGTTGCTCGCGCACGGTCTCAAACGGCGCAAGCGACGGGCCTGGCGGGCCGCGGTCGCCCTGCTGCCGGCGGGCGCGGTCGCACAGTTCGCGTACCGGCACTCGGTCATCGGGGCGCTCATCTCGCTGGCCCTGCTCGTACCGCTGCTGCGCCACCGCGGCGAGTTCGCGGCCCTGCCCGATCCGCGCAGCCGGTGGCGGGCGCTCGCCAACTTCGTCCTCATGGGCGCCGGTTCGCTCGCCCTCGGGCTGGTCATCGTCAGCGTCCACCCGAAGCGCACGATCGGCGACCCGAGCGTGGCCGACCGTCTCACCCACGTCCTGTACGGCCTGTTCGGCATCGAGGGACCGGTCAACTACCGGGGCAGCACCTCCTGGACGGTCGCCTTCTCACTCGGCGCCCTCGGCCTGCTCACCGCGGTCACCACCATCTACCTCGCCTTCCGCCCCGAACACCCGGCCGCGCGGCTGACGGAGGAGGACGAGGCCAGGCTGCGCGCCCTCCTCGCCCAGCACGGCGGGCGCGACTCCCTCGGGCACTTCGCGCTGCGCCGCGACAAGGCGGTCGTGTTCTCGCCCAGCGGCAAGGCGGCCGTGACCTACCGCGTCGTCTCCGGCGTGATGCTCGCCAGCGGCGACCCGATCGGCGACGTCGAGGCCTGGCCCGGCGCCATCGAGCGCTTCATGGACGAGGCCAGGGCGCACTCCTGGACGCCCGCCGTGATGGGCTGTTCGGAGACCGGCGGCGAGGTCTGGACCCGGGAGACCGGCCTGGACGCGCTCGAACTCGGCGACGAGGCGGTGGTGGACGTCGCGGATTTCTCGCTCGCCGGACGCGCGATGCGCAACGTCCGGCAGATGGTCAAGCGCATCGAACGAGCCGGTTACGAAACCCGGGTACGGCGCATCCGTGACCTCGGCGAAGGCGAACTCGAACGCATCCGGCGGGCCGCGGAGGACTGGCGCGGCACCGACACCGAGCGCGGCTTCTCCATGGCGCTCGGCCGCATCGGCGACCCGGCCGACGGCGACTGCCTGATCGCCACCGCCCACCGGGTCGACGGGGCGGCGGCCGGCGCCCCTGGCCGGGCCCCGGCGGGCGACGGCCGGGCCGAGGACCAGCCGGGCCCGTACGGCGACCTGAAGGCCATCCTGCACTTCGTGCCCTGGGGCGACGACGGCGTGTCCCTGGACCTGATGCGCCGCGACCGCGCGGCCGACCCCGGCATGAACGAACTGCTGATCGTCGCCGCGCTCCAGGCGGCGCCGAAGTTCGGCATCACACGGATCTCGCTCAACTTCGCGATGTTCCGCTCGGCCCTGGCCCGCGGCGAGAAGATCGGCGCAGGCCCGGTGCTGCGCGCCTGGCGCGGGCTGCTGGTCTTCCTCTCGCGGTGGTTCCAGATCGAGTCGCTGTACAAGTTCAACGCCAAGTTCCGGCCCCGCTGGGAGCCGCGGTTCGTCGTCTACCGCGCTTCCGGCGATCTGCCCCGCATCGGCTTCGCCGCCATGCAGGCGGAGGGCTTCGTCGACCTCGCCCTGCCGCTGCCCCGCTTCCTGCGACGCCGCTCGCCCGCCGCCCACCCGTGCGCCCACGGCCTCGGGGAACGCGACATACGAGCCGCCTGACCCACACCGGCTCCCGACCTCCACGGCCGGGGGTCCGACTCCTGCCGGGGCCCGCCGACCCGGCCGCGTCGGCCCCGGCCGACGAGCCGGTCCGTCCCGCCCGGGGCCTACGCTGAACGTATGAGCAACCAGAGCGGGCGCGGCCGAGTGGCGGGCCTTCCGGCATGGGACCGCTGCGCGGTCATGGGCGTCGTGAACGTAACCCCCGACTCCTTCTCCGACGGCGGCCGCTACTTCGACACGACCGCCGCCGTCAAACACGGCCTCGACCTGGTCGCCGAGGGGGCCGACCTGATCGACGTCGGCGGCGAGTCCACCCGCCCGGGCGCCCCCCGCGTCGACGAGGCCGAGGAGCTGAGGCGCGTCGTCCCGGTCGTGCGCGGCCTCGCCGCCGAGGGCGTCACCGTCTCCGTCGACACCATGCGCGCCTCGGTCGCCGAGCAGTCCCTCGCGGTCGGCGCCACGCTCGTCAACGACGTCAGCGGCGGGCTCGCCGACCCCGCGATGATCCCGGTGGTGGCCGCGGCGGACGCGCCCTTCGTCGTCATGCACTGGCGCGGCTTCCTGCACGGCGGCAACGTCCCCGGCGTGTACGAGGACGTCGTCACCGAAGTCGTCGACGAGATGCACGCGCGTGTGGAGGCCGTCCTGGCGGGCGGCGTCGCCGCCGACCGCATCGTCGTCGACCCGGGCCTCGGCTTCTCCAAGGAGGCCGAGCACGACCTCACCCTCCTCGCCCACCTCGACCGCCTGCACACCCTTGGCCACCCCCTGCTCGTGGCCGCCTCCCGCAAACGGTTCCTCGGCCGGGTCCTGGCGGGCCCGGCCGGGTCCCCGCCGCCCGCCCGGGAGCGCGACGCCGCCACGGCCGCCGTCTCCGCGCTCGCCGCACAGGCCGGCGCCTGGGCCGTACGCGTCCACGAGGTACGCGCCACGGCGGACGCCGTACGGGTGGCGCGCGCCGTGGAGGGAGCGCGCACGCCAGCGAATCCGACGGGAAGCGCGCCGGGCGCGAACGGCGCACACGGTCCCGGTGACGCCCGGTGAGCGCCGCCCACACGGACGTCGAACACGTCGAACAGGCCAACGCCGCCTTCTACGAGGCGCTGGAACGAGGCGACTTCGAAGAGTTGTCCTCGCTCTGGCTCGCCCCGTCCGACCTGGGTGTCGACGAGGAGTACCACGACCCGGCGGACACCGGCGTGGTCTCCTGCGTGCACCCGGGCTGGCCGGTGCTCACCGGCCGCGGCGAGGTCCTCAGGTCGTACGCGCTGATCATGGCGAACACCGACTACATCCAGTTCTTCCTCACGGACGTGCATGTCTCCGTCACCGGTGACACCGCCCTGGTCACCTGCACCGAGAACATCCTCAGCGGCGGTCCCGCCCCCGAGGCCGGCGCGGAGCTGGGCCCCCTGGTCGGCCAACTCGTCGTCGCCACGAATGTGTTCCGGCGCACATCCGACGGCTGGAAGCTCTGGTCACACCACGCCTCACCGGTTCTGGCCGAAAACGACGAGGACGAGGACGACGCCTCACCGGCCTGAGCGGGTAGGGGCCTGCCAGGGACCGAGAAGTGGCCGGAATCACGAACCGGCGGGCAGGTCGGGCCACCGGCCCGTGAGCCGCCGGGTTCCCCAGGGGAAACATGCGGTGAAACCTCCCGGTTCCCGGCCGGGCGCACACCCCCGTGGCCCGGTGCTGTCAGTGCCCGCAGGTAGATTCGGGTGAGGCCGGAGTGCCGCCCGCACTCGGTACGGACCGGCCGTCACCGACGATTGCAGGAGTGATTCGCGTGGATCGTGTCGCGTTGCGCGGCCTGAAGGCCCGCGGGCACCACGGTGTGTTCCCCAGGGAACGCGAGGAGGGCCAGACCTTCATCGTGGACCTGGTCCTCGGCCTGGACACCCGGCCGGCCGCCGCCGACGACGATCTGGCGAAGACCGTGCACTACGGCATCGTGGCCGAGGAGGTCGTGGCCGTGGTCGAGGGCGAACCGGTGAACCTGATCGAGACCCTGGCCGAGCGCATCGCCCAGACCTGCCTGAAGCACGCAGGGGTCGAGGAGATCGAGGTCTGCGTCCACAAACCGGACGCGCCGATCACGGTTCCCTTCGACGACGTGACCGTCACCATCACCCGGAGCCGAGTATGACCGCATTCTTCACGCACGGTCCGAGCGACCCGACCGTACAGCCGGTGCCCGCCTCCGTCGTCGAGCAGGTCGACGCCGCCGACACCACCCTGCAGAACCCCAAACGCGCGGTGATCTCCCTCGGCTCCAACCTCGGCAACCGTCTGGAGACCCTTCAAGGCGCCGTCGACGCCCTGGAGGACACCCCGGGCGTCCGCATCAAGGCGGTCTCGCCGGTGTACGAGACCGAGCCGTGGGGCGTGCAGCCCGGCAGCCAGCCCTCATACTTCAACGCGGTGGTGGTGCTGAAGACCACCCTCCCGCCGTCCTCCCTGCTGGAGCGGGCGCACGCGGTCGAGGAGGCCTTCCACCGAGTGCGGGACGAGCACTGGGGCCCGCGCACCCTCGACGTGGACATCGTGGCGTACGCCGACATCGTCTCCGCCGACCCGCAGCTCACCCTGCCTCACCCGCGCGCCCACGAACGCGCCTTCGTGCTGGCGCCCTGGCACGATCTGGACCCCGACGCCAAGCTCCCCGGCCGCGGCGCCGTCGCCGACCTCCTCGGCGCCGTCACCCGCAGCGGCATCGAAGCGCGCCCGGACCTGGAACTCCGACTGCCCGAGTAGTCGTTAAGGTCGAGACGACCACGGGACGGACACACTGAGGTGGGCCGCCCACGACCACGTCCGGGGGAGCTGAACGAACGCCGTGAGAGAGCTGCGCATCAGGGTGCTGGTCGGCGTGTTCGTCGTCGCCGGAGTGCTGTCCTGGGCGGGCGCCCGCCTGTGGAACTCGGTGGGGACGCTGCCGAGCGTGCCGCTGGCCGCCCCCATCGTCCTCGCCCTGATCGCGGCGGTTCTGCTGTCCACGGCGCTGTCGCTGCGCGCCCGCCTCAAGGCCCAGCGGGAACGGCGTCCCGGTGCCAAGGGCGTCGACCCGCTGATGGCCGCCCGCGCGGTCGTCTTCGGCCAGGCCAGCGCCCTGGTCGCCGCATTCGTCGCCGGGATGTACGGCGGCACGGGCGTCTTCCTCCTGGAGATCCTCGACATTCCCGCCCGCCGCGACCAGGCCTTCTATGCCGGCTTCTGCGTCCTGGCCGGCATCGCCGTCATAGCGGCGGCCCTCTTCCTGGAACGCGTCTGCAAGCTCCCCGAAGACGACGACCACGACAACTCGGGCGCGGAACCGGTGGCCTGACGCGACCGTCCCGGGACGGGGGTGGGCCGTTCAGCGGGCCAGTATCAGGCTCATGGCCTCGGCGCGGGTCGTGGCGTCCCTGAGCTGACCGCGCACGGCCGACGTCGTCGTCTTGGCGCCGGGCTTGCGGATGCCGCGCACGGACATGCACATATGCTCCGCCTCGACGACGACGATCACGCCCCGGGCCTCAAGGATCCGCATGAGGGAGTCGGCGATCTGCGTGGTGAGTCGTTCCTGCACCTGCAGCCGACGCGCAAACACCTCAACGAGGCGGGCCAGCTTCGACAAACCGGTGATCTTGCCGCTTTCTGCCGGAATGTACCCGACGTGCGCCACGCCGTGAAACGGCAGCAGATGATGTTCGCAGAGCGACACGATCTCGATGTCCTTCACCAGGACCATCTCGTCATGGCCCAGGTCGAACGTCGTCGTCAGAACATCCTCGGGCTCCTGCTGCAGCCCTGCCAGCAGTTCGCGATAGGCCCGTGCCACCCGTGCCGGTGTCTCCCTGAGGCCCTCGCGGTCCGGGTCTTCGCCGACCGCGATGAGGAGTTCACGTACGGCGTTCTCGGCGCGTTTCTCGTCGAACTCGCCGACGGTTCCCTCGCCGTCCAAGGTCACGGGGTCGGTCATTGGGTGCCTCGTTCCTATCGCTCACGTGCGGACATGCGCAAATGCCGCGCCCCCCAAGGCTAGAACCGTGGGGGGCGCGGCATTCATTCCGGGGTTGGTGTGGCCACCGGGGCCACACCGCCGGCGGGGGGATCAGCTCTCCGGGCGGTCCTCCGGGGTCGGCTCGGCCACCGGGGCGGACTCCGCCGCCGTCGACTTGGCCGTGCTGATCGCCGGCGTCGCGCCGTTCGCCCCGTTGGTCAGTGCCAGCTCCTTGGGGGAGAGCACCGGCGGGCGGGTGGACGGCGTACGCCGGGAGGAGCCGGTCCAGGCGGGCCGCGGCGGCCGCTTGACGATCGGCGCGAAGATCTCGGCGATCTCCTCCTTGCCCAGCGTCTCCTTCTCCAGGAGGGCCAGCACCAGGTTGTCGAGGACGTCGCGGTTCTCGACCAGGATCTCCCAGGCCTCGTTGTGCGCGTTCTCGATGAGCTTCTTGACTTCCTCGTCCACCAGGGCGGCGACCTCTTCCGAGTAGTCGCGCTGGTGGGCCATCTCACGTCCGAGGAAGGGCTCGGTGTTGTCGCCGCCGAACTTGATCGCGCCCAGCCGCTCGGTCATGCCGTACTGGGTGACCATCGCGCGGGCGGTGGTGGTGGCCTTCTCGATGTCGTTCGCGGCGCCCGTGGTCGGGTCGTGGAAGACCAGTTCCTCGGCCGCGCGACCGCCCAGCATGTAGGCGAGCTGGTCCAGCATCTCGTTGCGGGTCGTGGAGTACTTGTCCTCCTCCGGGAGGACCATCGTGTAGCCGAGCGCCCGGCCGCGGGACAGGATGGTGATCTTGTGGACCGGGTCGGAGTTCGGTGAGGCCGCCGCGACCAGGGCGTGTCCGCCCTCGTGGTACGCGGTGATCTTCTTCTCCTTGTCCGACATGATCCGGGTCCGCTTCTGCGGGCCCGCGACCACACGGTCGATCGCCTCGTCCAGCATCTGGTTGTCGATCAGCTTCCTGTCGCTGCGGGCCGTGAGCAGCGCCGCCTCGTTCAGCACGTTCGACAGGTCGGCGCCGGTGAAGCCGGGGGTGCGGCGGGCGACGGCCGAGAGGTCGACGTCCGGGGCGACCGGCTTGCCCTTCTGGTGGACCTTGAGGATCTCCAGGCGGCCCTGCATGTCCGGGCGGTCGACCGCGATCTGGCGGTCGAAGCGGCCGGGGCGCAGCAGGGCCGGGTCGAGGATGTCCGGACGGTTCGTCGCGGCGATGAGGATCACACCGCCCTTGACGTCAAAGCCGTCCATCTCGACCAGCAGCTGGTTCAGCGTCTGCTCACGCTCGTCGTGACCGCCGCCGAGGCCGGCGCCGCGGTGGCGGCCGACCGCGTCGATCTCGTCGACGAAGACGATCGCGGGCGCGTTGGCCTTGGCCTGCTCGAACAGGTCACGGACCCGGGAGGCACCGACACCGACGAACATCTCGACGAAGTCGGAACCGGAGATCGAGTAGAAGGGAACCCCTGCCTCGCCGGCCACGGCACGCGCGAGCAGCGTCTTGCCGGTGCCGGGCGGGCCGTAGAGCAGCACGCCCTTGGGGATCTTGGCGCCGACGGCCTGGAACTTGGCCGGCTCCTGGAGGAACTCCTTGATCTCGTGGAGTTCCTCGACCGCCTCGTCCGAGCCCGCGACGTCGGCGAAGGTCGTCTTCGGGGTGTCCTTGGTGATGAGCTTGGCCTTGGACTTCCCGAAGTTCATGACCCGGGAGCCGCCGCCCTGCATCTGGTTCATCAGGAACAGGAAGACGACCACGATCAGGACGAAGGGCAGCAGCGAGAGCAGCACGCCCACGAACGGGTTCTGCTTGGACGGCGACACGGTGTAGCCGTCGGGGATCTGCTTGTCCTGGTACTTGGTCTGCAGCGTGTTGGCAATGGTCACGCCCTGGTCGCCGATGTAGCTCGCCTGGATCTTCGAGCTGCCGTCGACCTTCTGGCCGTCCTTCAGCGTGACCTTGACGCTCTGCTCGTCACCGGTGGTGAGCTTGGCCGACTGCACCCGGTTGTCGTTGATCGCTGCCACGACCTGGCCGGTGTCCACCGTCTTGTAGCCGCCGGACGAGCCGACGACCTGCATCAACACGACCACGGCAAGGACGGCCAGCACGATCCACATGACCGGCCCACGGAAGTATCGCTTCACGTCCATCCATACGGAGCGGTGCCGCCCCGTCCCTCCTGCCATAGTGAGTTTGATAAGACAGTTCTTCTGACGGTACCCCAGCATTGTTGCCCGAAGTGGCACGGACGGCTGGCATTCCCGTCTCTGCATGCTCCAACGGCGCGAAACCCGCTGGGGTTCCCGATCGTCTTACGAGAATGGCCCCGCTGGGGCTCAGCCGCCGTAGACGTGAGGCGCGAGCGTACCGACGAACGGGAGATTGCGGTACTTCTCGGCGTAGTCGAGCCCATAACCGACGACGAACTCGTTGGGGATGTCAAAGCCGACCCACTCCACGTCGATGGCGACCTTCGCGGCCTCGGGCTTGCGCAGCAGCGTGCACACCTTGAGGGTGGCCGGCTCCCGGGAGCCGAGGTTGGAGATCAGCCAGGACAGGGTCAGACCGGAGTCGATGATGTCCTCGACGACGAGGACGTGCTTGCCCTTGATGTCGGTGTCGAGGTCCTTGAGGATCCGCACGACGCCGGAGGACTGGGTGCCCGCGCCGTAGGAGGACACGGCCATCCAGTCCATGGTGACGGGGGTGGACAGTGCCCGGGCGAGGTCCGCCATGACCATCACGGCGCCCTTGAGGACTCCGACGATCAACAGGTCCTTGCCCGCGTACTCCGCGTCGATCTTCGCGGCCAGCTCGGCCAGCTTCGCGTCGATCTCTTCCTTGGTGATGAGCACCTGCTGGAGGTCGGCACCCATGTCTTTCGCGTCCACCCGCATCACTTTCGGTCGTCCCGCAGTTACGGCACCGGCCCGTCCGGTCCCCCGCACAGAGGAGTGAGATTCAGCCTTGCCGGATCACCAGTCTGCCACCCTGGCGCTGGGCGACGACTTTGCCCGGGAGGTTGATGGCTCCCTGGCCGCGCCAGCCCGTGATCAGGCGGTCGACTTCCTCGATGTGGCGGGCGAACAGCGAGCCGGCCGGTGCGCCGGCCTCGATGGCGGCATGGCGCAGCACACGGCGGCGGACGGCGGACGGCAGCGCGTAGAGCTTGGCGCACTCCAGGACTCCGGTGGCGTCGCGCACGGCGGTCGCGGCCTGGACGGCCCAGGCGTCGAGGGCGTCGGCGTCGTCGCGGGACAGCTGCGCGGTGCGGGCGAGGGCTTCGACGACGCCCTTGCCGAGGGCCTTCTCCAGGGCGGGCAGGCCCTCGTGGCGGAGCCGCGAGCGGGTGTACGCCGGGTCCGCGTTGTGCGGGTCGTCCCAGACCGGCAGGGACTGGACCATGCAGGCCTTGCGGGCGGTCTGCCGGTCGAGCCGGAGGAAGGGACGTCGGTAACGGCCGCCGGCCCCCGAGACCGCGGCCATTCCGGACAGGGAGCGGATGCCGGACCCCCGGGCGAGCCCCAGCAGGACGGTTTCTGCCTGGTCGTCGCGGGTGTGGCCGAGCAGGATCGCGGACGCGCCGTGGCGGTCGGCGGCGGCGTCGAGGGCGGCGTAGCGGGCATCTCGGGCGGCCGCCTCGGGTCCGCCGGCGCGGCCGACGCTCACCGCGACGCCCTCCACGGGGTCGAGGCCCAGCTCACGCAGCCGCAGCACGACCTCATCGGCACGGGCGCCGGAGCCGGGTTGGAGACCGTGGTCGACGGTGACGCCGCCGGCGCGGATGCCGAGTTTGGGGGCTTCGAAGGCGAGGGCGGAGGCGAGTGCCATGGAGTCGGCGCCGCCGGAGCACGCCACGAGTACGAGCGGGGAGGGGGAACGCTCGTGCCCGGCGCCGTGGCCGCCGGTGCGCGGTCCCGCGCGCCGTGGGGCGGCCTGCGGGGTCGAGGATGTGTGGTCGGTGAGGATGTCGTGGAGGACGCGGCGTACCGCCAGGCGTATCGCCGCGACCGCAGGATGGGGACCCATGTCCGGTTCCCTTCATGAAGTCTTCGGGGGGCTGAACCCGAGGTTCGGTCACTCAGAGTGTGTAGATGGTGACAGAAACGGGCCGTTCCCCGAGCATTGCACGCCTACCCCTGGCACACGGTCCCTCGGACGAGTGATTGAAGGGGCGTTCGCCTGCCGTAGACCGGATTCCATTCACGACGACCGCGTACCGTTCACGACTCCGGCCTGCGATGCACCCGCGCGATCCAGTCCGCCGGTTTGGCGATCTCCGTCTTGGTCGGCAGGGTGTTCGGGGAGGTCCACACCCGGTTGAAGCCGTCCATGCCGACCTGGTCGACGACGGCTCGCACGAAGCGTTCGCCGTCCCGGTACTGCCTGAGTTTGGCATCCAGACCGAGCAGTTTGCGCAGGGCCATGTCCAGCCGGGATGCGCCCTTGGCGCGGCGCTGCTGGAACTTCTCCCGGATCTCGGCGACGGTCGGCACGATGTCCGGGCCGACCCCGTCCATCACGAAGTCGGCGTGCCCCTCCAGCAGGGACATCACGGCGGTGAGCCGGCCCAGGATCTCCCGCTGCGCCGGGGTCTGCACGAGTTCCACGAAGGACCGGCCGCCGTCGTCCTCCTCGGCCTCGGGCCGCCCGCCGGCCAGCGACTGGGCGGCCTCGCGGATACGCTCCAGGACGGTCATGGGGTCGACGTCGGTCTCCGCGAGGAACGACTGGATCTCGCCCTCCAGATGGTCGCGCAGCCAGGGCACCGCGGAGAACTGCGTGCGGTGGGTCTCCTCGTGCAGGCACACCCACAGCCGGAAGTCGTGCGGCCGGACGTCGAGTTCCCGCTCCACGTGGACGATGTTCGGCGCGACCAGCAGCAGTCGGCCGCCGCCGTTCTCGCCCGCCGGGAGGTCCCGGGTGGCGGGGGCGAAGGTCTCGTACTGGCCGAGGACGCGGGAGGCCAGGAAGGACAGCAGCATGCCGAGTTCGACGCCGGTGACCTTGCCGCCGACCGCGCCGAGGACCGCGCCGCCCGGGGTGCTGCCGCGCCGCTCCTGCATCTTGTCGAGCAGCGGTTTGAGGACCTCCCGGAACCCGGCGACGTTCGCCCGGACCCAGCCGGGGCGGTCGACGACGAGGACCGGGGTGTCGTGGATCTCCTCGGTGCCCAAACGGGTGAAGCCCCGGACGTGCGCCTCCGAGGACTTCGCGTGCCGGCGCAGCTCCGCGACGACGGCCCGGGCCTCGTCGCGGCTCACCTCGGGGCCCGGCCGCACGAGCCGGGTCGCGGTCGCGACCGCGAGATTCCAGTCGACCAACCCAGAAGAAGCGGCACCGCCGATGCTCGTCATGCATCAACGGTACGTGAGCTCCCCGCCTTGAGGCAGTCCATACAGATACGCCCCCTACCCAACGCCCCAAAGGTGCCCGGGGAACTACACACCCACCCCCAACCCAGCCACACCAGACCAGCGCCCCAAAGGAGCGCGAGGAACTACGCGAACAACCACAACCCAGCCGCACCAGACCAAGCGCCCCAAAGGCGCGCGGGGAACTGCGCGAGCAACCACCCAACCCACCGCACCCAGACCAGCGCCCCAAAGGAGCGCGAGGAACTGCGCGAACAACCACGACGCAGCCGCACCGACCACCAACACAGCCACCCGCGAACAGCCCACCCAACAACCACAACACAGCCGCACCAGACAGACGCCCCACTCCGCCCCACCCAGCGGAGCGCTCAGCAGCCGCAATCCGCCAGCGCCGAAGCCGTGGCGTCCAGCGCCGCCTGGGCCTCGACGGCGTTCGTCGTGTCGGACGCCAGGAAGGCGAAGGCCAGCAGTCGGCCGTCCCGGTCGGCCACGGTGCCGGCCAGCGAGTTGACCCCCGTGAGGGTGCCCGTCTTGGCCCGTACGACACCCGCCGCGCCGTTCGCGTAGCGGTCGCTGAGGGTGCCGGTGAAGCCGGCCACCGGGAGGCCGGTGAGGACCGGACGCAGGTCGGGCCGGGCGGGCGAGGCGGCCTTGGCCAGGAGGGCGGTGAGCAGGTTCGCCGTCAGCCGGTCGTCGCGGTTCAGGCCGCTGCCGTCGTGGAAGACGGACCCGGCCGTCGGCAGGCCCAGCTTCGTCAGCTGGGCGGCGATGGCCCGGGCGCCGCCGTCGAAGTCGGCCCGCCCGCCGGTCGCGACGGCGGTCTGCCGGGCCAGCGCCTCGGCGATGTCGTTGTCGCTCTCGGTCAGCATGCGTTCGACCAGGGCGGACAGCGGCGGCGAGGCGACGGAGGCGAGGGCGGTGGCCCGGCCGGTGGCCTTGCCGGGGCCGGGGGCCGTCGTCTTGATGCCGGCCTTCCCGAGGAGGTCGGCGAAGGTGCGGGCCGCGCCCGCCGCCGGATCGGGCACCCGGGGCGCCGGGCCGCTCGTGGTGGCGTCGGCGCGGCCCTCGTCGGCCATCAGGGCGCTGACCCGGGAGAGGTTGTCGTTCACACCGATGGGGTGCAGGTCGGGGCCGGAGTACAGGCTGGTGTCGTAGGAGAGGGTGACCTCGTGGACGCCGCGGGCGCGCAGTGCCTTCGCGGTGTCGGTGGCGAGGGTGTGCAGGCCGGCCCAGCCGTCGGGGTTCTTCCGGGCGGTGAGAGTGGGGTCGCCGCCGCCGACGAGGACGAGTTTCTTGGTGCCGGGTTCCAGGACGGCGCGGGTGGTGAGGCGGTGGTCGGGGCCGAGGGCGGAGAGCGCGGCGACCGCGGTGGCGATCTTCGTGGTGGAGGCGGGGGTCAGCGCCTTGTCGGCTCCGGTTCCGTACAGCCGTTTGCCGGTCGCCGCGTCCACCACCACGGCCGTGTGGGAGCCGCCCAGTGCCGGGGCGTCCAGGAGCGGCCCGAGGACGTCCGCGAGGGGCTTTCCGGTGCCCGCGGCGCCCGTGGTGTCGCTGGTGTCCTTGGTGTCCTTGGTGTCGGCGACGCTCGCGGTGCCGCCGAGACCGGTCAGCACGGGCGCCGCGCTCCGGGCCGGCCGGGGCACTCCGGAGGCCGTGCCGGAGTCGTCACCGTGATCTGCGCCACCTGCCCGCTCCAGGGCGGCGGCCCGGTCCCGCTCGGCCGTACGCTGACCGTCGGCGTCCCAGGGACCGGCGGCGGTCACCACCCCGGCGGCCAGCGCCAGCCCGGCGGTGGCGGCACCCGCGGTGAACTGCCAGGTCCGCGCTGTCCCGGGCCCGGGGATCCGCGTGAGCTGCGGTTTCACGGCCCGTACGAGCCGCGCGACCCGTGGCCGGGCGGTCGCCGCGCCCCCTGCCAGACGTGGTAGTACGGCGTTCACGATCCGCACCATGTGCGGTCTCGCGGCGCGCCACGGCCTCAGCTCTGGCATGACCACCAGCCCCTTTCGCGATCACACACCTGCGTGAGGGACACTTAACCACCAGAACTATGTGCTGATCATGGAGGAGCCACCGGTGGAGTTCGACGTCACGATCGAGATTCCGAAGGGTTCGCGGAACAAGTACGAGGTGGACCACGAGACCGGTCGTATCCGCCTGGACCGTCGTCTCTTCACCTCGACCGCCTACCCGACCGACTACGGCTTCGTCGAGAACACCCTCGGCGAGGACGGCGACCCGTTGGACGCGCTGGTCATCCTGGACGAGCCGACGTTCCCGGGCTGCCTGATCCGCTGCCGGGCGATCGGCATGTTCCGCATGACGGACGAGGCGGGCGGCGACGACAAGCTGCTGTGCGTCCCGGCCACCGACCCGCGGGTGGAGCACCTGCGTGACATCCACCACGTGTCCGAGTTCGACCGCCTGGAGATCCAGCACTTCTTCGAGGTCTACAAGGACCTGGAGCCCGGCAAGTCGGTCGAGGGTGCCAACTGGGTGGGTCGTACGGACGCCGAGGCGGAGATCGAGCGGTCCTACAAGCGCGCCAAGGAGCAGGGCGGTCACTGAGCCCGCTGCCGCACAAACGGGCCGTACGCGCACGCGTGCGGCCCGTCCGTGCGTCCATGGGCATACTGAGGCTGAGGGAAGGTGTCGTTCAGGGAGCGTTGAGGAGTGACGGAGGCCGAGGACCGCAAGCCTCGCTCGGACGAGGCGAGGACCACGTACGACCCCGAGATCACGTCCGAGTTCGCCGTTCCCCAGGGTCTCGTGGTCCCCAGGACCGGTGTCGAGTCGGAGACGACGTCCGAGTTCGCCGTGCCCAAGGGCCTGGATGCACCGCAGCCCGCGGGTGCCGAGCCGGAGGGGTCGGCGTTCAGCCTGCCCAGCACCTACAGCGCCCAGCACGCCCCGGCGCTGTTCACGCCGCCGACCGGGGTCCCGGCGGTCAGCCTGACCAAGGACGCGCCGTGGCAGGACCGGATGCGCGCGATGCTGCGGATGCCGGTGGCGGAGCGGCCGGCGCCGGAGCCGGTGCCGAAGGCGGAGGAGGGCGGCCCGGCCGTCCCGCGCGTCCTCGACCTGACCCTGCGCATCGGCGAGCTGCTGCTGGCGGGCGGGGAGAACGCCGAGGACGTGGAGGCCGCGATGTTCGCGGTCTGCCGTTCCTACGGGCTCGACCGGTGCGAGCCCAACGTCACCTTCACCCTGCTGTCGATCTCCCACCAGCCGTCGCTGGTGGACGACCCGGTGACGGCCTCGCGGACGGTACGCAGGCGGGGCACCGACTACACGCGGCTGTCGGCGGTCTTCCAGCTCGTGGACGATCTCTCCGACCCGGAGACGCATGTCTCCCTGGAGGAGGCCTACCGGCGGCTCGCGGAGATCCGCCGCAACCGGCACCCCTACCCGGGCTGGGCGCTGACCGTGGCGAGCGGGCTGCTGGCCGGTGCCGCCTCCATCCTGGTCGGCGGCGATCTGGTCGTGTTCTTCGCCGCCGCCCTCGGCGCGATGCTCGGCGACCGGCTCGCCTGGCTGTGCGCGGGGCGCGGGCTGCCTGAGTTCTACCAGTTCACGGTGGCCGCGATGCCGCCGGCCGCGATCGGGGTGACGCTCACCCTGGCCCATGTCGACGTGCGGGCGGCGGCCGTGATCACCGGTGGGCTGTTCGCGCTGCTGCCCGGGCGGGCGCTGGTGGCGGGCGTGCAGGACGGCCTGACGGGCTTCTACATCACCGCGTCCGCGCGGCTGCTTGAGGTCATGTACTTCTTCGTCGGCATCGTCATCGGGGTGCTGGTCGTCCTGTACTTCGGGGTGAAGGTGGGCGGCCAGCTCAACCCGGAGGCGGCGCTGAACATCGAGAAGCGGCCGCTGCTGCAGATCGCGGCGGCGATGCTGCTGTCGCTGACCTTCGCCGTGCTGCTCCAGCAGGAGCGCTCCACGGTGCTGCCCGTCACCCTCAACGGGGGCGTCGCCTGGTCGGTGTACGGCGCGATGCGCTACGTCGGCGACCTCTCGCCGGTCGCCTCCACGGCGGTGGCGGCCGGTCTGGTGGGCCTGTTCGGGCAGTTGCTGTCGCGCTACCGGTTCGCGTCCGCGCTGCCGTACACGACAGCCGCGATCGGGCCGCTGCTGCCGGGTTCGGCCACCTACTTCGGTCTGCTGTCCATCGCGCAGAACGAGGTGGACAAGGGGCTGGTGTCGCTGGCGAAGGCCGCGTCCCTGGCCATGGCCATCGCGATCGGGGTCAACCTCGGCGCGGAGATCTCACGGCTGTTCCTGCGGGTGGGCTCCGCCGGGAAGCGGCGGGCGGCCAAGCGGACCAGGGGCTTTTGAGCGGCCGTACGAGCGGGCGGCGGCTCGGGACCCCTGGTCGTCGCGTAGGTCAGGGACGGTAGTTGCCCTGGCGGGAGTCGTACGGGTACTGCTGCCGGCCGTAGCCGCCACCGTCGCCGTAGTTCTGGTCGCCGTAGTTCTGGTCGCCGTAACCCTGGTTCCCGTAACCCTGGTTGTCGTAGCCCTGGTTCCCGTAACCCTGGTCGTCGTAGCCCCGGCCGTCCTGGCCCTGGTTCCAGTTGCCGTAGGGGTCCTGGGGCTGCTGCGCCTGCTGGGGCTGCTGCTGGGCCTGCGGCTCGTAGGCCGGCTCGATGCGGCGCAGCCGGGTCGTGGCGTCGTCCATGGCCGGGGGCTGCTGCTGGAAGGGCTGCTGCGGGGTGGACTCGGCGGGCGGGTTGGCCTTGCTCTTGGAGCGGGCCCGCAGGAACTCGATGATGATCGGCACGACCGAGATCAGGACGATCAGGATGAGGATCATCTCGATGTGCTCATTCACGAAGTCGATGTTGCCCAGCCAGGAACCGAGCAGCGTGACGCCCGCGCCCCACAGGACGCCGCCGACGACGTTGAAGACCAGGAACGAGCGGTACTTCATGCCGCTGACGCCGGCGATGATCGGCGTGAACGTACGCACGATGGGCACGAAGCGGGCCAGGACCAGGGACTTCGGGCCGTACTTCTCGAAGAACTCGTGTGCCTTGGTGACGTTCTCCTGCTTGAAGAGGCGGGAGTCCGGGCGGTTGAAGAGGCTCGGGCCGACCTTCTTGCCGAACATGTAGCCCGCCTGGTCGCCGAGGATCGCGGCGACGCAGATCAGGGCGATGGCCCCCCACAGCGGGAAGTCCAGCTGACCGGAGGTGATCAGCAGTCCGGCCGTGAACAGCAACGAGTCACCCGGCAGGAAGAAGCCGATGAGCAGACCGGACTCGGCGAAGACGATGAGGAGCAGGCCCCAGATGCTGTACGTGTCCAGCAGGTAATTGGGGTCCAGCCAGCTCGGTCCGAGGGCAATCGTCGTCACGGTTCCGGGCTCCTGAGGGGTGAGGGCGGCGGGGGGCGTCCTGGTGCGGCCGCACAAAGCTATCAACGCCAGGCGACCGCCCCGGGTTCCACCGGTGGCTCCGGGCCGCGCCGCCGGTACGAAGGGACGAACCGGTGAGCCTCGCCGCCCCCGGCGGACGGACCCCGACGCCCTGTGCGGTCTACGCGGTGTGCCGGGCGGCGTTGGCCAGGATCGCCTCCTTCAGATGCTCGGCCAGGCCCGGCCGCATCGCGTCGTAGAAGGCCTTGAAGCGCTCGTCGGCGACGTACATCTCACCGAGGCAGCGGTGCATGCCGTGCGGGCACTCGTAGAACCACCGGGAGATGTGCCGCCGGTGCTCCTCGGCCATGTCCATGGCCGGCTCGCCCGCCGGGGGCGCGCCCGTGTCCACCAGCGCCCCGTACCGCTCGCTCCAGTCGTCGACCTCGGCCTGCAGCCGCTTCCAGTCCTCCTTGGTGTAGCGGGCGGCGCGGCGCTGCGACTCGGCGTACGCGTCCGTGCCGCCCCAGCGCGCCTCCGCCTCCTCGGCGTACTGCTCGGGATCCTTGTCCCCGAAGACCTCGAACCGTTCCTCCGGCGTGAGGTTGATGCCCATTCTGCGTGCCTCCATGGCGTGCTCCACGGCCTCGGCCATCCGCCGCAACCTCTCGATCCGGGCGGTCAGCAGTTCATGCCGGCGGCGCAGGTGCGCGCGCGGGTCCGCGTCCGGGTCGTCGAGCAGGACCGCGACCTCGTCGAGCGGAAAGCCGAGCTCCCGGTAGAACAGGATCCGCTGCAGCCGGTCGAGGTCGGCGTCGCTGTACCGCCGGTGGCCCGCCTGGCTGCGCCCGCCCGGGACGAGCAGGCCGATCTCGTCGTAGTGGTGCAGGGTGCGCACTGTGACCCCGGCGAACCCGGCGACCTGTCCCACGGAGTAGCTCACTTCCGCTCCTTCTCTCGGTACGCGCTCCACGATCTCCCCTCACGTGACGTGAGGTGCAAGCCCATATCCCTCGGGATGTTCGCCCGCTTATGTCCGTTTATCGTGAGCCCGTGGCCCAGGACACGGCGCGGCAGGCGCCCACCGCTCCGGCGACCCCGGCACGCGCCCTGCTGCCCTTGGTGCTGCCCGCGCTCGTGGTGGGCGTGCTGGCCAGTCTGCTCTTCGTCGGGGTGAGCGTGGCGGCCGAGCGGCTCCAGGGCGTGCTCTGGACGGACCTGCCCGACGCACTGGGGATCGGCCGTTACTCCGTGGCGTGGATCTTCATCATGCTCACCGCGACCGGGATCGCCGTCGGCCTCGTGGTGTGGAAGGTGCCGGGGCACGCCGGGCCCGATCCGGCCACCCTGGGCCTGGACGCGCCCACGCTGCCGCCGGTGGTGCTGCCGGGCCTGCTGCTGGCGACCGCGCTGATGCTCGCGGGCGGGCCGAGCCTCGGCCCGGAGAACCCGATCATCGCCGCGAACGTGGGGCTGGCGCTGTGGCTGGGCACCCGGCTGGCGCCGGGGCTGCCGGGCGGCCTGTGGCCGGCGCTCGCGGAGTCGGCGACGATCGGCGCGCTGTTCGGCACGCCGGTGGCGGCGGCCCTGGTGATCTCGGAGGCACTGGCCGGACGGCCGATCAGGGGGCGGCTGTGGGACAACGTCTTCGCACCGCTCACGGCGGGCGCTGCGGGCGCCCTGACGACCACCCTGGTGGCCCACCCGACCTTCGACCTGCGGCTGCCGCCGATCGGCCGCCCGGCCTTGGCCGACGTGCTCGCGTCGCTCGTCGTCGCGGCCGCGGGCGCGCTGCTCGGCCTGTGCGCCGTATACGGCTTCCCGTACGTCCACGGGGCCTTCCGACGGCTGCGGCACCCGATGCTGATGCTGCCGGCGGGCGGGGTCGTCCTGGGCGCACTGGGCGCACTGGGCGGCCATCTGACGCTGTTCAAGGGGCTCGACGAGGTCGGTGAGCTGGCGCGCCGTCCCGAGGGCTGGACGGCCGGGCAGTTCGCCGGGATGGCGGTGGTGAAGCTGGCCGCGCTGCTCGTCGCCGCGTCCTGCGGGTTCCGGGGCGGCCGGATCTTCCCGACCGTCTTCGTGGGCGCCGCCCTCGGCCTGTGCGCCCACGCCCTGGTGCCCGCCGTGCAGCCGGCGGTGGGCGTGGCCGCAGGCGTGCTGGGCATGCTCCTGGCCATCACCCGGCAGGCCTGGGTGAGCCTGTTCACCGCCGCGGTACTCGTGGCGTCGCCCGCGGCCCTCGCCCTGCTGTGCATCGCCTCACTGCCGGCCTGGCTGCTGGTGACCGGGCGACCGCAGATGCTGTTGCGTGCGGACGGTACGGCGATGCGCTGACCGGCCGGCCACCCCGACCCCCAGGAAGGCACCTCCATGGCACTGCACGAAGGTCCGCAGAAACACGAACACCGGCGGCTGTCCGTCAACCCGTTCTTCGGGGAGGCCAATCCGGTCGGCGGCATGACCGAGGCCCCGCCCACCCACCGGCTGCCGAGCGCACCCCTCGCGCCGTCGACCGCGTACCAGCTGGTGCACGACGAGCTGATGCTGGACGGCAACTCCCGGCTCAACCTGGCCACCTTCGTCACCACCTGGATGGAACCGCAGGCCGGTGTCCTGATGGCCGAGTGCCAGGACAAGAACATGATCGACAAGGACGAGTACCCGCGCACGGCCGAACTGGAGCGGCGCTGTGTGGCGATGCTCGCCGACCTGTGGAACGCGCCGGACCCGTCGGCCGCCGTGGGCTGTTCGACGACCGGGTCAAGCGAGGCGTGCATGCTGGCCGGGATGGCGCTCAAGCGGCGGTGGATGCACCGCAACCCCGACCGCTACCCGTCCAGCGGGGTCCGCCCCAACCTCGTCATGGGCGTGAACGTCCAGGTCTGCTGGGAGAAGTTCTGCAACTTCTGGGAGGTCGAGGCCCGCCAGGTGCCGATGGAGGGCGACCGCTACCACCTCGACCCGCAGGCGGCGGCCGAGCTGTGCGACGAGAACACCATCGGGGTCGTCGGCATCCTCGGCTCCACCTTCGACGGATCGTACGAACCGATCGCCGACCTGTGCGCGGCCCTGGACGACCTCCAGGACCGCACCGGCCTGGATGTGCCGGTGCACGTGGACGGCGCGTCGGGCGGCATGGTCGCGCCGTTCCTCGACGAGGACCTGGCGTGGGACTTCCGCCTCCCGCGAGTGGCGTCGATCAACGCCTCGGGGCACAAGTACGGCCTGGTCTATCCCGGTGTCGGCTGGGCACTGTGGCGGGACAAGGAGGCGCTGCCCGAAGAGCTGGTCTTCCGGGTCAACTACCTGGGCGGCGACATGCCGACCTTCGCGCTGAACTTCTCCCGGCCCGGCGCGCAGGTGGTCGCGCAGTACTACACGTTCCTGCGGCTGGGCCGCGAGGGCTACCGGGCCGTGCAGCAGTCCACCCGGGACGTGGCGCGCGCCCTCGCCGAACGGATCGGGACGCTCGGCGACTTCCGGCTGCTGACCCGGGGCGACCAGCTGCCGGTGTTCGCCTTCACCACGGCACCGGACGTGACGTCGTTCGACGTCTTCGACGTCTCCCGGCGGCTGCGCGAGGGCGGCTGGCTGGTTCCCGCGTACACCTTCCCGCCGCACCGTGAGGACCTGTCCGTACTGCGGATCGTGTGCCGCAACGGCTTCTCCACCGACCTCGCCGACCTGTTCGTCGAAGACCTGACCCGCCTCCTGCCAGAACTACGCCGCCAGCCGCACCCCCTGACCCAGGACAAACAAGCAGCCACCGGCTTCCACCACTAGCGCCCCGAAGGGGCGCGGGGCGGAATCAACATGCGGCTCCGCCACGCGGGCGCGCCCAGCCACAACGGGGACCGTGCCCCGAAGGGGCGCGGGGAACTGCGCGACCAGCCACAACAAACCCGCAGCCAACCGACAACCCACCACACCCCAAGCCCCAACGGCGCCGCAGACGAAAACCGGCCAACCCGGCGGAGCCCTAGCGGGCGAACTTCCGCACCGCCAGCGGAAAGAACACCGCGAGCAGCGCGACCGGCCAGATCACCGCGGCCCAGATCTGCCCGCCCGCTCCCCCCTGCCCGCCGAGCAACTCCCGTACGGCGGTGGCGGTGTGGGACAGCGGGTTCCACTGGACGGCCGTGCCCAGCCAGCCGGGCATGGCGTCGGGCGTGGCGAAGGCGTTGGACAGGAAGCCGACCGGCCAGACGAGGATCTGCACGGCCTGGACCAGCTCCGGCCGGCCGGCGACCAGGGCGAGGTAGATGCCGATCCACAGCATCGCGAAGCGGAAGAGCAGCAACAGGCCGAAGGCCGCGAGGAAGGCCCCCGCCCCGCCGTGCGGCCGCCAGCCCACCGCGCCGGCCACCCCGGCCATCAGCACGAGCCCGGCCGCCGACTGGAGCATGTCGGCGGCCGAACGGCCCACCAGCACCGCCCCGTTGGCCATCGGCATGGCGCGGAAGCGGTCGATGACGCCCTTGTTGAGGTCCTGGGTGACGGCAAGCATCGTGCCCTCAAGCCCGAAGGCCATGGTGAGCGCGAGCATGCCGGGCACCAGGTAGTCGACGTAGTCGCCGCGCACGCCCCGGCCGCCGCCGACCAGGTAGCCGAACATCAGCAGCAGCATCACGGGGAAGAGCAGGGCGACGAGCAACGACCCGGGCTGCCGTGCCCAGTGGGCGAGTTCGCGGCGGGTCATGGCCCATGAGTCGGTCAGGGCGTGGCTGCTCACACGGTCTCCTTGGTCCGGTCGGTACGGTCCTTGCGCCCCGTCAGGTGCAGGAACACCTCGTCCAGGGTCGGCCGGCGCAAGGCGATGTCCGCCGCCTCGATACCCGAGCCCTCAAGGGCCCGTACGACCCCGGAGAGCGCCGCCATCCGGTCGGTGACCGGGGCGCTGAGCAGCCGGCGGTCGGTGTCGACGGTGACGTCCGCGGCGCGCAGCGGCAACAGGGCGAGCGCCGCGTCCAGTTGGCCGGCGTCGCGCAGCACGACGTCGATGCGGTCGCCGCCGGTGAGTGCCTTCAGTTCGTCGGCGGTGCCGTCGGCGACGACCCGGCCGTGGTCGACGACCGAGATGCGGTCGGCGAGTTGGTCGGCCTCCTCCAGGTACTGGGTGGTGAGCAGGACCGTCGTACCGCCGCCGACCAGGGAGCGGACCGAGGTCCACACCTCGGTCCGGCCCCGCGGGTCGAGGCCGGTGGTCGGCTCGTCCAGGAACAGCACGTCGGGCTCGGTGATCAGGGAGGCGGCGAGGTCGAGACGGCGGCGCATGCCGCCGCTGTAGGCGCGGACCGGCCGGCGGCCGGTGTCGGCGAGGCCGAATCGCTCCAGGAGTTCGCCGGCACGCACGCGCGCGTGGCGGGCGCCCAGGTGGTGGAGGCGGCCGAACATCTCCAGGTTCTGCCGGCCGCTCAGCTCCTCGTCGAGGGCCGCGTGCTGGCCCAGCAGCCCGATCCGGCGGCGCACCGCTGGGGCCCGGGTCAGCACGTCGTGCCCGGCCACCTCGATCCGGCCGCCGTCGGGCCTGAGCAGGGTGGACAGGATCCGGACCAGGGTCGTCTTGCCCGCGCCGTTGGGGCCGAGGATCCCGTGCACCGTGCCGCGGGCGACCGTGAGGTCGAGCCCGTCCAGCGCGGGTCTGCCGCCGTATGTCTTGCGTGCCGCGTCGACGCTGATCGCCGCTTCGGTCACTGCCGCTCCCTCGTTAGTCAAACTTGACTACTAGACCCGAAGTTAACTCCTCCCCACCCGATTGGTCAAACTTGATTAGCGGTTGTCCCCGGGATGCGGCTCACCCGTCGCGTACGGGTTCCGCTCGCCGTCCCCGAGCACCCCGATGAACTGGGCGCCCTCCCCCGCGAACGTGTACGCGCCCGCCTCGATGCGCTCGATCAGCCCCCGCGTCCACTCGGCCTCCGCGTCGGCCGTGTGGAGCCAGAGGTTCATGATCTCGCCGATGTGTCCGTACTGCCCCGGACCCTCCTCGGGCACATAGTCCTCGGTGACGGCGGAGCGCCACTCCTCGATCCGCCGGATCCGCTCCTTCAGCAGCGCCACCGCCTCGGTCCGCGGCAGGTCGACGATGAAGCCGATGGCGGCCGACTTGACGTCCATCCGCTGGTCGTACGAGGTCAGCGCCTCGCGCACCAGCCGGAAGTACTCCTCGGTGCCCGCCTCGGTAATCTCGTACTCCGTGCGCGGCGGGCCGCCGGCGGTGGACGGCGCGATCTCGTGCGCGCGCAGCAGGCCCTGCTTGGCCATCTGCTTCAGGGCGTGGTAGATCGAGCCTGGCTTGGCGTTGGACCACTCGTGCGCGCCCCAGTACTCCAGGTCGTTGCGCACCTGATACCCGTGGGCCCGCCCGTGCTGGCGGACGGCGCCCAACACGAGAAGACGGATCGCTGACATGCGAACCAGGTTATGACCCCCAGATCACCAGGCCACGCGCCCCGCATACAGAAACCGCCCCACGCACAGAAACCGCCCCGCGTGCGGGCACCGCCAACCCGCCAAAGCCGCCCGCCCATGAGAGGCGCCCGCTCGCAGACACCGGCAGCCGCCGAAGTGCCCCCGGAGGAGCCCCCGCCCCTTCGGGAATCGCCGTTCTCCGGGGCCGCTAGAACGGGAAAGAAGTTCGGCCGTGCTGTACCGAGATCCACTTCAGGGTCGTGAACGCGGCCAGCGTCGTCTCGCCGTTCAGGCGGCCGATCCCGGAGTGCTTCTCGCCGCCGAAGGGCACCAGCGGCTCGTCGTGGACCGTGCCGTCGTTGACGTGGAACATCCCCGTGTCGACCCGCTTGGCGAACGCCACGCCCCGTTCGATGTCGGCCGTGTGCACCGCGCCGCTCAGCCCGTACGGGGTGTCGTTGACGATGCGGACCGCCTCCTCCTCGCCGTCGAACGGTACGAGCAGGGCGACCGGGCCGAAAATCTCCTTGCGCAACAGCGGGGAGCGGGGCGGTACGTCCGTCAGGACGGAGGGCTCGACCAGGTTGTCGGTCGTCGTGCCGCGCACCAGGACGGTGGCACCCTCGGCCTCGGCCTGCTCGATGGCGGCCGAGATGGCGTTCGCCTGGAGGGAGTTGATGACCGGCCCGATGACCGTCTGCGGGTCGCTCGGGTCGCCCGTCTTCAGCGTCCTGACCTTGGCCACGAACTTCTCGGTGAACTCGTCCGCGACCGAACGGTCCACCAGGACCCGGTTGGCGGCCATGCAGACCTGGCCCTGGTCGACGTACCGGCTGAAGACGGCCGCGTCGACCGCGTAGTCGAGGTCGGCGTCGTCGAGGACCACCAGGGCGCTGTTGCCGGCGAGTTCCAGCACCGTCCGCTTGAGCTGGCCGGCGCAGACGGTGGCGACGTGCCGGCCCACCTTCTCGGAACCGGTGAAGGAGATCACGTTGGGGACCGGGTGCTCGATGAAGGCGTCACCGATCTCGGCGATGTCGGTGAGCACCACGTTCAGCAGCCCGGCCGGCAGTCCCGCGTCCTCGAAGAGCCGGGCGAGCAGCGTGCCGCCGCAGATCGGGGTGTCCTGGTGGGGCTTGAGGACGACGGCGTTGCCCAGGGCGAGCGCCGAGGCGACCGGCTTGATCGACAGCAGGAAGGGGAAGTTGAAGGCGCTGATGACACCGATCACGCCGACCGGGACGCGGTAGACCCGGTTCTCCTTGCTGTCGCTCGGGGACGGCAGGAGCCTGCCCTCGCAGCGCAGCGCCAACTGGGCCGCCTCGCGCAGGAACTCCTTGGCGAGGTGGATCTCGAAGCGGGCCTTCAGGAGTGTGCCGCCCAGTTCCGCGACGATCATGTCGGTGATCTGCTGTTCCCGCTCCTCGACCAGGCGCAGGACCCGCTCGAACAGGAGGCGGCGGGCGTAGGGATTGGTCTCGGCCCACTCGCGCTGGGCGCGGGCCGCGGCCCGGTAGGCCAGATCGACCTCGTCGACGGTGGCTATGGTGATCGAGGCCAGTTTCTCGCCGTCGTACGGGTTGAAGTCGATGATGTCCCAGGAACCGGTGCCCGGGCGCCACTCACCGTCGATGTACTGCTGGGCCAGGTCGGTGAAGCAGGACGACATGTGATCCCTCGATCCCCTTGCTGCCGAGGCAGCCAGCCAGAAACCCGATCAACTTCACGGCTGATCACGCTCACGGTCTCATCACGCTGATCAGGCGTCATCGTACTTGTGTCGGCGGTGAGTTGGGGTGTCACCTGGGGATACGAATGTCCGTGGGCGCGGATCCGCCCCGCCGGACAGGGGCGCGATCAGGACAGCTGGAGCAGCCCCCGCAGCAGATCACGGCTCTCGTCAGGACCGGGGCTGTCCTGCTGCAACTCCTTCAGCGCGTGCTCGTACTGGGCGACGTCCTCGCGTTTGTCCAGATACAGCGCGCTGGTGAGCTGCTCCAGGTAGACCACATCGGACAGATCGGACTCGGGGAAGCTGAGGATGGTGAAGGCGCCGCTCTCTCCGGAGTGCCCGCCGAAGCCGAACGGCATGATCTGCAACCGCACGTTGGGCCGCTCGGAGATCTCGATCAGGTGCTGGAGCTGGCCGCGCATCACTTCCCGGTCGCCGTAGGGGCGGCGCAGGGCGGCCTCGTCCAGGACGATGTGGAACTCGGGTGCGTTCTCGGCGACGAGGTACTTCTGCCGTTCGAGGCGCAGCGTGACGCGCCGCTCCACGTCGGCGACGCTCGCGCCCTTCATGCCGCGCCGCACGACCGCACGGGCGTACTCCTCGGTCTGCAGCAGACCATGCACGAACTGCACCTCGTACACCCTGATGAGGGAGGCGGCGCCTTCCAGGCCCACATAGGTGGGGAACCAACTGGGCAGTACGTCGGAGTAGCTGTGCCACCAGCCGGCCACGTTCGCCTCCCGGGCGAGCGAGAGCAGCGACTCGCGCTCCGCCTCGTCCGTGATGCCGTACAGCGTCAACAGGTCTTCCACGTCCCGCGTCTTGAAGCTCACCCGGCCCAGCTCCATCCGGCTGATCTTCGACTCCGAGGCACGGATCGAGTAACCCGCGGCCTCGCGCGTGATGCCGCGAGACTCACGCAGTCGCCTGAGTTGCGAGCCGAGCAGCATGCGTCGCACCACCGATCCGGGCTCTCCCGCGCTCACGTTCGCCAGCCTCCCCAACCGTCTTCAAGGGCCGAAGTCTGCCACTAAAACACTTCGAGCAGTACTCGTCCGGTTACGGAAACGGAAAGACGCCAAAGTTCTCCCGCAGGAAGGAGCCAGGAAGGAGCAGGGAACCGGCGAGCCACGGGCGCGAGGTTGGCGGAAAAAATGACCAAGAAGTGGTACGGGAGGGAGCAATTCGGCCTCGTGCACGTGCATCTGCCCTTGCATCTGCTGTGCGCATCCGAAACCATGGTCCCGCGCCACCGCTGCATCGCAACGACCGCGAATTCCCGGGAGTGCCTCGCATGGGGACGAATGGATCGACCATGCTCAAGCCGTTACGGCAGGGCCTTCCGCCACTGGACCCCGCGGCCGTGTCCAGCGCCGCCTCCTGCGCCCTGCCCGCCCGGTACGAGGCGGTGCGCGAGGCCCGGCGGTTCACCCGCGGCACCCTCGACCTGTGGGACGTCGGCGACCGCTTCGACGACATATGCCTGGTCGTCTCGGAACTCGTCACCAACGCCCTGCGGCACGCGCTGCCGGGCGACGGCGGCGTCGACCCGTCCGCGGCGGTGCGGCTGCACCTGATGCGCTGGGCCGAGCGGCTGGTGTGCGCGGTGCGCGACCCCAGCCACGAGACCCCGGTCGCCCATGCCGCCGAGGACCATGTCGCGGAGTCGGGGCGCGGGCTGTTCCTCGTCGACTCCTTCAGCGACAGCTGGGGCTGGCACCCGCTCGCGGGCACCCTCAGCGGCAAGGTCGTCTGGGCCCTGTTCCGGCTCCCGCCGGGCGTCTGACGCGGCACGGCACCGTCCGACGCCGGCGTTCTACGCGCGTCCCCCCGGCCTCGTGGGGTGGCGCGCCGACGCCTGCCCGGGGCGTCGGCGTCAGCTCGTTATCAGGTGGTCGAACTCGCCGTCCTTGATCCCGAGCAGCATCGCCTCGATCTCCGCGCGCGTGTAGACGAGCGCGGGTCCGTCGGGGTAGCGGGAGTTGCGGACGGCCACGTCTCCGCCGGGCAGCCGGGCGAACTCCACGCAGGAGCCCTGGGAGTTGCTGTACCGGCTCTTCTGCCAGGCCACGCCGGCCAGCTGCGTGGCAGCCATGCCGTTGTACACGTCGTACCCCCCGTACCCGCCGTCAACGTCGAGGTTCACAGGTTGCTCCCCGCTGGTGCACTGGCTGGTGTGGCCATTGATGCAGTGGTCAACTGATCGGGATCATAACCCTGTCCATGTGCAGATGCATGGGCAGATGCACGTGCACGCGGGGTGTTCCTCCGGTTACAGCTTTGACGACCCTTTTACCGAAGCCCTTCAAGCGTCTGCCCCAGGCTTGGCATGACATGCGTACGCCAACCCCCGTCCATGATCTTCCACGCCATCATCTGTGCGGGGTCGTCCGGATCGAATCCCTCGTGCACTAGGAACAGACGCGTGCCGCGCCCTTCCTGTTCCAGTGTCCACGTGATGGTCCAGTCCGCGGGATTGGCCGGATCGGCGTCCGCCCACCGGACCGACAGCGTCCGCTCGGCGTCGTAGGCGAGAACCTGCACGTCGACGACGCCGGAGAAGCGGGAGTTGGGACGCGGGACCGAGGTCATCCGGTACCGGTGGCCGACCTTGAGCCGGAACTGCTCCGCGCCGGGCATCTGCCACTGCGCGAGCAGGTCGGGCTCGGTGAGGGCACGCCAGACCTTGGCGGGCGGATGCGGGAGGAACTGGTCGACGCGGATGGTGGTGAGGCCGCCCGCGTCGCCTGCGTCGCCTTCTGGGGGGTGGGTGCTCATGAGCGGTCATCGTCGGGCATGCGGTCGAGCAGTTCGCCGAGCCCTTTCAGACGGTCGCGCCAGAACCGCTCGTACGGATGGAGCCAGTCCTGCAACTCGGCGAGCGGCGCCGCCTCCAGGCGGTAGATGCGCTGCCGACCGGAGCGCTGCTCGGAGACGAGGCCGGCCGCCCGGAGCACCTTGAGGTGCTCCGAGAGGCTGGGGCGCCGCATCGCGAAGTGATCGGCCAGGGCCTGGACGGGCTGCGGCCCGCCGTCGCGCAGGAGCCGCAACACCTCGCGCCGGGTGGCGTTGGCGAGCGCGGCGAAGACGCGGTCCTCGGCGTCCTCGTGGGCCCAGGTCGTCGTCATGCGTTCCTTCCCGCCTAGGACATCGGCCGGACAAGTCCTAGTGCCGAGCCTCCGTGAGCAGCATCAGACCGTTGCCGTCCGGGTCCCGGAAGGAGGCCATCCGGCCCCACGGGAACTCGTCCGGGCCCTGCACGGCGGTGCCCGCCTCGGCGAGCCGCGCGCAGTCGGCGTCGACATCGGTCGTCACCAACATGATCCCCCGGCTCGAACCGGGTTCGAAATCGCCCATCCCCGGCCCGGAGAGCGTGAAGACGGTCTGTGCACCCTCGGGGGCGACCTGGAGCCATCGGCCCTGGGGCGTGTCGAGGTCGGCGGTGACCCGGAAACCGAGCACATCGGTATAGAAGCGCAGGGCACGGGCCTGGTCGGCGACGGGGAGTGTGACGAACGAGGCGTGTGTGATGGTCATGCGCCCGACCATAGGTAGGAGGTTCCCTACGCGTCAAACGTAGGGAACCTCCTACCTGTTTGTGTGGGGCGCCTCACAGCACCCGGGGGCACTCTCAGCGGCTGGAGTAGGGCAGCAGGGCCATCTCCCGGGCGTTCTTGATCGCACGGGCCAGGAGCCGCTGCTGCTGCACGGTGACGTGCGTGACACGCCGGCTGCGGATCTTGCCGCGGTCCGAGATGAACCTGCGCAGCAGATCGGTGTCCTTGTAGTCGATGTACTCGATCCCGGCCTGCTCCAGCGGGTTGGGCCGGTTCTTGACGGGCTTGCGCTCACTCTTGCGGGGCACGGCGGTTCAGACCTCCAGGAGGGTGTCGAAGGCGGGCGGCAGCCGCTTCCAGGCGTCGCGCCCGGCGGCGTACTCGGCGTCGGTCAGCAGGCAGGACTCCAGCAGCCGCGCCAGTCCGTCGCGGTCGAGTCCGGGGGAGGTGAAGACGAGGTGCTGGCAGCGGTCGCCGTGCTCCGGGTGCCAGTCCAGCGCGGCGGCGGCACGGCGCACCGGCGGGATCATGTCCCAGGCGGCGTCGGGCAGTGCGGCCAGCCAGGGCCCCGTGCTCTCCACGCACAGGGCCCCGCCCGCCGCGTCCCAGTGCAGCAACGTGTCGGGACGGTCGGCGAGCCAGAACCGTCCCCGGCTGCGGGCGGCGGCGCAGGTCACGTCCTCCAGCGCCGCGTACAGCCGCTCCGGGTGGAACGGCCGGTGCCGGCGCCAGACGAAGGTGGCGACACCGTGCGCGTCGGCCTCCGCGGGCAGCAGGGCGCAGGCCGGGTGCTGGGCCGCCGCGGCGGCCTCCACGTCGAATCCGGCGAGGGCAGCACGCGCGAGCGCCGAGAGCGGACGGCCGTCCGCCGGGCCCACCGCGTTCACCCCGTCCGCGTCCCCCGCCTCCGTGCCGTCCCGGTCCCGGGGTGCGCCGACTTCACCGGCGCCGACCTGCTCGACCGGGTGCCCTGCGGCGCCGCCGAACGACCGGCTGTCCGCGATCGGGACCTGCCGGGCCGTCGGGTGGAGCTGCGACAGCAGTTCGCGGTCCTCGTCGTCGGCCTCGGGGGAAACGGCAACGGCGAGCACCGGGGCGTACTCCAGTTGCCGGGCGAAGGTGTCGGCGACCGTGCGCTGGTCGGTGGCCGCCGCCGCGAGCCCGCGCTCGGCGAGGTCGTCGCCGTTGCCGAGATAGGGCAGCACCAGGGCCGGGTCGACGGCGGTGATCACGCCGGTGACGGTGAGCCCGCCCCCGGTGACCACCTCCGCCATCGCCTTGGGCTCGACCGAGTCCCACAGCTCGACGACCGCGAGCCGGGTCCGCCCGTCCCGTGCGAGCCGGCGCAGCTCGGGCACCAGGTCCTCGCGCAGCGCGCAGCACGCGCAGTCGTTGACGAGGGGCGCCTCGCCGACGGCCAGCAGCCCGCCGGCGTCGCGGACCGTGCGCACCACCGTGCCGGCCGGGGCCGTCTCCAGGTCGTGGTGGAGTACGACGCTGCCGGGCACGTCGGCGAGGAGCCGCGCCACGGCCGTCCTGCGGGCGTCGGCGTGCAGCCCGCCGACGATCACGACCGAGAGGCTCACGCTCCGCCCCGTTTCCCGTACCGCCGTTCGAAGCGCTCGACGCGCCCCGCCGTGTCCAGAACGCGGGCGGTGCCCGTGTAGAAGGGGTGGCTGACGTTCGAGATCTCGACGTCCACCACCGGGTAGGTGTTGCCGTCCTCCCACTCGATGGTCTTCTCGCTGGTCATGGTCGACCGGGTGAGGAAGGCGTGGTTCGCGGCCCGGTCCCGGAAGACCACGGGACCGTAGGCCGGGTGGATTTCCTTGCGCATGGCGGGGGTTCAGCGCTCCTCTCGGAAGTCGACGTGCCGGCCGAGGACCGGGTCGTACTTGCGCAGAGTCATGCGGTCCGGGTCGTTGCGGCGGTTCTTGCGGGTCACGTAGGTGAAGCCGGTCCCGCCGGTGGACCGGAGCTTGATGACCGGACGAAGTTCATTGCGAGCCATGCTGCTATGTTACTGAAAATGAATTCCATTAACAGTAGTAGTCGAGGAGAGGTACATCACCCATGTCCGCCCACTGCATGCTGACCGGCGCACAGCCCGGCTTCGGCAACCGCATCTCCCACTCCCACCGGCGCACGTCCCGCCGCTTCGACCCCAACATCCAGACCAAGCGCTACTGGCTGCCGGCCGAGGGCCGCTACGTACGGCTGCGGCTGAGCACAAAGGCGATCAAGACGGTCGACGCGATCGGCGTCGAGGCGGCCGTGGCGCGCATCCGCGCGCGCGGAGTGAAGGTCTGAGGAAGACGGGAGAACGCCATGGCGAAGAAGAGCAAGATCGCGAAGAACGAGGAACGGCGGCGGACCGTCGCCCGGTACGCCGCCCGCCGCGCCGAGCTGAAGGAGATCATCCGGCGGCCGTCCACCACCGAGGAGCAGCGGCTCGCCGCGCAGCGGGAACTGCGCGGGCAGCCGCGCGACGCCAGCGCCACGCGCGTGCGCAACCGTGACCAGGTGGACGGCCGTCCGCGCGGCTACCTCCGCCCCTTCGGCCTGTCCCGGATCAACCTGCGCGAGCTGGCGCACCGCGGACACCTGCCCGGCGTACGGAAGTCCTCCTGGTAAGTCCTGGTAGCTTGCTGCGGTCGTGCGACAGGCCGGCTACAGCTTGGGAGCTTCCAGTGACTTCGGCGACTAGGACGGTGCGGATCGCGGCCACGGCCGCGGGGCTGACGGGCGCGCTCGCGCTGACCGCGTGCGGTGACGGCGACTCCAAGGACGACGCCTCACCGCGTCCGAGCGCGTCCGCGGCCCCCTCGGCCCCCTCGGCCCCTTCGTCCACCTCGGGCACCGGCGGTGCCACGGCCTCGTCCGGCCCCCTCCAGGGCAGCTGGCTCACCACGTCCGGCGGCAAGGCCGTGGCCCTGGTGATCACCGGCGAGCGGGCCGGGCTCTTCGCGACCGGCGGTGCCGTGTGCAGCGGGACCGCCGGCCAGGAGTCGGGCATGCAGATGATCCATCTGACCTGTACGGACGGCAGCGTCGACCGGAAGTCCGGGATGGTCGACTCCGTGAACGGGGACACCCTGAAGGTGACCTGGTCAGGCAAGCTGGGCCAGGAGACCTACGCCAAGGCCGAGGGCGGCAAGCTGCCGACGGGGCTGCCCACGGCGAACCTCGGTTCCTGACCCGGAGGACGAGGGGGCGCGCGATCGCGTGCGGGCGCCAGGCATGATGATGCTGGGTACACCGTCACGACCTCGACAGGGACCCCACATATGCGCGCCATTCCGCTCACCGTCACCGTCCTCGCCACCGCCCTCGCCCTGACCGCCTGCGACGACGGCGGCGGCACGAACGGCAAGGGCGGCTCGGCCTGCGCCGTCGGCGGGGTCTCCGTGCAGATCGGGTCGGCGAGCGTGGCCCCGGCCGCCGGTGACACGGGTGAGGTGCCCGTCAGCATCACCAACCAGAGCGCGCCGTGCACCCTGGACGACTTCGCCGGCGTCGCCCTGGACGCCGGCGGCACCCGGGTCGCCGTCCCCGCCCTGAAGGACGCGAAGGCGCAGAAGCTGAAGCTCGCCAAGGGCGACTCCGCGTCCTTCACGATCAGCTATGTGCGCGGTGCGGCGGGCGACGGGACCAGTGTGGCGGCGAAGACGGTGGAGATCAGCCTGCCGGGCTCCAAGGACGTCAAGAGCTTCCCGTGGACGTACGGACCCGTCGCGGGCAAGGCCGGCCAGGACACCCCGGACGCCTCCGTGGGCGCCTTCCAGCAGTCCGGCGACTGAGCCCGGACACACCGCACCTCCGGACCCACGCTCACTCCACCCAACGGCGGGGCGCGACCCGAGCCCGGTCCGCCGCACGGGCACCCTCCACTCAGCCGGCCGCGTCACCGACCCCACTCGTACGGCATGAGACGCCACCCAGCAATCCAGCGACCGAACCCAGACCACACCCGCACCCCCTGGGCCCACGCTCACTCCACCTCACGACGAGACACCACCCGAGCCCGGTCCGCCGCACGAGCACCCTCCACCCAACCCACCGCGTCACCCACCCCACGCAGCCGGGTCGAGGTCGTGTGCGGGAACATGCGCTCCATGTGTTCGCTCACCGCGACCTCCCGGGTGGCCAGGACCGGGAGCAGTTCGGGGCCGGCCTGGGTCTCGGCGGCAGCCGTGAGGCGATCGCCGACGCGGTGCGCGTAGGCCGCGAGGAACGCCTGCCGGAAGGTCTTGGTCCGCTTGCGTCCGCCCGCCCGCTGCGCCGCCTCCGCCTTCGTCATCGCGTGCGTGGCCTGCACCAGGAGCGAGGTGTAGAGCAGCTCGACCGCCTCCAGGTCCGCCGCGAAACCGACGACCGTGGAGAAGCCGAACGGCTCGTGCCACACCGCGCGGCAGTGGTTCGCGGTGGCGACCGCGTCCAGCAGCACCGCCTTGGCCTGCTCGTAGGGCGGCTCGACCCCGATCCGCCAGGCGCCGGGCGCATCCGGAGCGGGCGCCTCGACGGCCAGCAGCGCCTCATCGATGCTGTGCCGGGCCATCAGCTCCTGCGCCTTGGCGCTCAGCGCCTCCGCCTCCTCCGGAAACCCGGTCGCCTCCGCCTTGGCGAGCAGCGCACGGATCCGGCCGAGCATGCGGGCGGCCGGACGCCCCCGGTCCGGCCCTTGCCCGCCCGGGCCCGGCCGAGCGCTCGGGGGATCGGCCAGCGTTTCCAGGGCGGGCAGCCGCAGCAGCAGCCGGTACAGCTCCAGGACGGCGACCGCGTGCGAGAAGCGGTCCGTCCCGCGCGCGGGAGCGGCCGGAAGGTCGGCGAGCTGCGCCGCCCAGCGCGGGCCGCGGGGCCGGTCGGCCGCCGCCTGCGCGCGGATCAGCGCCGCCGCCGGCCCGACGTGCACGTCCTCCAGTTCGCGCCGCACCATCCGGACGACATCGGCGGGCTGCCAGCCGCGCCGCCAGCACGCCGCCACGAACTCCTCGCCGCGCCGGGCGAGTTCGGCGTCCGCGGCGAGGTCGGCCGCGAGGAGGGACGCACCCGTGTCGAGGCCGGAATCGGTGCCGTTGTAGAGGGCGGCCCGGAAGGCCCGCTCCACGGTGCTGGTCGTCTTGCTGCTCACTCGTCGATCGTGCCACGCACCACCGACAGCGGCCCGCGCCGTCCACACCCTGTGGACAACTCCCCGCCCGGGGCGCCGGTCGGAGCGGGGAGCCTGGACGCCGATCCTGACGCGGGCTCTGGACGCCGATCCTGGCGCGGGCTCTGAGCACCGATCCGGGAGGGGGCTCGGGGCGCGGACCCGGGCGGGGGCGGGGCGCGGACCCGGGCGGGGGCTCGGGGCGCGGACCCGGGCGGGGGCGCGGACCTGACGGCGCCGGTGCGGGCGGCCCCGGTCCGCGATTTTCGCTCGCCTCCGCCGGAACGCGCGGCCACGCCTCGGGCGCGTCCGCGTCTTCAGCCGACGGTGTTCGCAGAGCCGGCGGTGCGGCTCGCGGTGTCCCCATGGGGCGCCACCGAGGTGTCAACTTCAGGTTGACACCTTAGGGGCTGTCAACCTAAGGTTGACACATGACGACCAATCGCGGAGTCGGCGGGACCATCCGTCTCGACGACCTCATCGACGCCATCAAGAAGGTCCACACCGAACCCCTCGACCAGCTCCAGGACGCGGTGATCGCCGCCGACCACCTGGGCGACGTGGCCGACCACCTGATCGGGCACTTCGTGGACCAGGCGCGGCGCTCGGGCGCGTCCTGGACCGAGATCGGCAAGAGCATGGGGGTCACCCGGCAGGCGGCCCAGAAGCGCTTCGTACCGAAGGAGTCGATCGACCTCGACCCCAACCAGGGGTTCAGCCGCTACACCCCGCGCGCCCGGAACGTGGTGATCTCCGCGCACGCCAAGGCCAAGGAGTCCGGCAACGCCGAGGGCGTGCCCGAACACCTCGTCCTCGGGCTGCTCTCCGAGCCGGAGGCCATGGCCGCGAAGGCGATCACCGCACAGGGCGTGTCGCTTGAGGCGGCCCGCGAGGCGGCCACCGCGGCGCTGCCGCCCGCCGCCGAGGACGCGCCGGATCTGGTCCCCTACGGCTCGAACGCCAAGAAGGTCCTGGAACTCACCTTCCGCGAGGCCCTGCGGCTCGGCCACAACTACATCGGCACCGAGCACATCCTGCTGGCCCTGCTGGAGCACGAGAACGGCGAGGGTGTGCTCAGCGGCCTCGGCATCGACAAGCCGGCGACGGAGCGGTACGTCGCCGAGACGCTGGAGGAAATCGTCCAGCGTCACAAGGAGCAGGACGAACAGAGCGACTGAGGCACGAGGAACGCGCCTGAGGAACCGGCGGACTGAGGCACGAGGAACGCGGCTCGCGGGCGGAGGCACAAGAACACGCGCCACGGGCTGAAATCGCAGGTCAGGGCCGATTGTCAGACCCGCCTGCCACACTCGCGGACATGACCGACCGGTGGGCGCTCGCTCCGGCCGAGGACGGTGGCGTGGACATCGCCCCCCTCGGTCCGGACGGGCTGCCCGCCGGTCCGGTGCGGCGGGAGCCCGATCTCGCCGGGGCGGTACGGGACCGGCCTGAGGTGACGCGCTGGGTGTGGCGGTCGACCTCCGAGGTCTACCCGCGTCTGCTTGCCACGGGGGTGCGAGTGGACAGGTGCTACGACGTCGAGGACGCCGAGATACTCCTGCTGGGCCACGAGGGGCGGTACGGCGAGCCACGCTCGGCCGCCGCCGCCCTGGCCCGGCTGCGCGGCGGCCCCGTACCGCCCGATCCGCCGCTGCGCCCGGCCGAACCCGGCGCGCAGTCACCGCTGTTCGAGCCGCAGGGCACCCGTCTGCCGCTCGACGACCTGATCGCGGTCTACGCCGAGCAGCAGCGGCGGCACGCCAGGGCGGCCCATCCCGACCGGATGCGGCTGCTGACGGCGGCCGAGTCGGCGGGGATGCTGGTGGCCGCCGAGATGAACCGCGCGGGCCTGCCCTGGCGCGCGGACGTGCACCGCGAGGTGCTGGACGGCCTGCTCGGCGAGCGGTACGCGGGCGGGGGCGAACCGCGCCGGCTGGCCGAGCTGGCGGACGAGGTGTCGGCGGCGTTCGGCCGACGGGTGCGGCCCGATCTGCCGGCGGATGTGATCAAGGCCTTCGCGCAGGCCGGGATCAAGGTGAAGTCCACCCGTCGCTGGGAGATCGAGTCCGTCGACCACCCGGCGGTCGGACCGCTGCTGGAGTACAAGAAGCTGTACCGCGTCTGGGTGGCGCACGGCTGGACCTGGTTGCAGGACTGGGTGCGGGAGGGCCGGTTCCGGCCCGAGTTCCTCGCCGGCGGGACGGTCACCGGGCGCTGGGTGACCAACGGCGGGGGCGCGCTGCAGATCCCCAAGGTGATCCGGCGGGCCGTGGTCGCCGAACCCGGCTGGCGGCTCGTCGTGGCCGACGCCGACCAGATGGAACCGCGCGTGCTCGCGGCGATCTCCCGCGACCCCGGTCTGATGGAGGTGGCCGGACGCGCGACCGACCTGTACCAGTCGGTCTCCGACCACGCCTTCTCCGGCGACCGCGCCCAGGCCAAGCTCGCCGTGCTCGGCGCGGTCTACGGCCAGACCTCCGGCGACGGCCTGAAGAACCTCGCCGCGCTCAGACGCCGCTTCCCGCAGGCGGTGGCGTACGTGGACGAGGCGGCCCGGGCCGGCGAGGAGGGCCGGCTGGTGCGGACCTGGCTGGGACGGACCTGCCCGCCGGCGGCCGGGGCCGGTGCCGCCGAGGAGGCCGGCCTCCCCCAGGAGGAGCCGGGCCAGCCGCCCGCCGAGGGCTGGCAGCCGGGGTACGCCTCGACCAACGCCCGCGCCCGAGGCCGCTTCGCCCGTAACTTCGTCGTCCAGGGCAGCGCGGCCGACTGGGCCCTGCTGCTGCTCGCGGCGCTGCGCAGGACGTGCGCGGACATGGCGGCCGAACTGGTGTTCTTCCAGCATGACGAGGTGATCGTGCACTGCCCGAAGGAGGAGGCCGACGCCGTCGTCGCGGCGATCGCGCAGGCGGCAGACCTGGCGGGGCGGCTGACATTCGGCGACACACCGGTGCGGTTTCCGTTCACGACGGCCGTGGTGGAGTGCTACGCGGACGCCAAGTGACCGCCGCCCCCACCGGGCCCTCCGGGCGGCCACCGCGGCTCGAACGGAGCCGCCCGGCCGACGGCGGCTGATGCTGTGTCGGACGACGCGCGGCTGAGGCCATGTCAGGCGGGCTGGCGGGCTGGCGGGCTGGCGGGCTGGCGGGCTGGCGGGCGAGCCGTATCAGAGGACGGTCAGGCGGCCGAGGCCGAGTCGGACGACGGACTGGCGGCTGAAGCAGCGGCACACGACGGGCGGACGAACGGCCGAAACCGCACCAGGCGACAGGCTGACGGCCGAGCCGGGTCAGATGACGTTACGGACGGCCGGGGCCGGGTCAGATGACGGGCGGGCGGCCGAGGCGGGTCAGTTGCCATACCGTCCGCCACCGCATGGGGCGACGCTCGCCGGGCGGCAGCCGCAGCCCCTCCACGAAGCCGCCGCACCAGGCCCGCAGCCCGCCGGTCGACCGGGTGCGGAGGAGCGTGAGGAGCGTCCACACCCCGAGGTGGGCCGGGATCAGGGCGAGGGGCAGCCGGCGCCGGACCAGCCAGACGCGGTTTCGGGCGGTCACCCGGTAGTAGATGGCGTGCCGGGCCGGCGAGGTCCTGGGGTGCCGCAGCAGCAGTTCGGGCGCGTAGAGGATCTTCCAGCCGGCGTCGG
This sequence comes from Streptomyces sp. NPDC004629, assembly GCF_042873595.1. NCBI lineage: Bacteria > Bacillati > Actinomycetota > Actinomycetes > Kitasatosporales > Streptomycetaceae > Streptomyces > Streptomyces sp. NPDC004629. Next base: position 63,513 of record NZ_JBIALO010000036.1, read on the forward strand.
CCGCCCGCCACGCGAGGTCCGTCTCCTCGTGCGCGAAGAAGAACTCGGCGGGCCAGTCCCCGGTCTCGGCCAGCATGGCCATGCTCAGCGCGTGCCCGCCGCCGAGGAAACCGGTGACGTAACCGCCGCGCATCGGATCGGAGTTGCCGACCCGGGGCACGTGCCGCTGCTGGGTCTGTCCCGTCTCGTCGGCGATACGGAAGCCGACGATGCCCAGCCGGGCGTCGGCGGCGTACAGATCGCGTACGCGCCGCAGCACGTCGGAGTCGACGAGCAACCCGTCGTCGTCCAGTTCGACGACCACGTCGACGTCGCCGAACTCCCGCAGTCGGGCGAGGGCGACGTTGCGGCCGCCGGGACAGCCGAGGTTCTCCTCGACGTCGATGGTGGTGACCTCGCCGGGCAGCGACAGCCGCCGGGCGAACTCGGGCAGCCGGCAGCCGTTTCCGACGATCACGATCCGGTCGGGGGCGAGGTCCTGCTTGGCCACGGACTCCAGCAGGGCGTCGACCTCGGCGGGCCGGTTGCCCATGGTCACCACGGCGACGGCGATCCTCGGCTGCACCACGTCCCTCACCCCATCCGACCGTCGGCGGCAGCCGCGCCCGGCCGCGCGGCTGCCCACCGTTCACCAAGATGTTCCCTCAGATCCGCTGATACCCCGGACTCCGCTTCACTTTCTCGCCCCTTTACTCCCTCTTTGACCCCCATTTTCCCCACCGGGCCTCCCGACCCCCCCGGCAAGAAGCGTGCCCTTCGGCCTGCTTGACCCTGCCGACCGGCTCCGCCTACCAGGCGCTGATCGCCGTACTCCTGGCGGTCGAAACGGCGGAGGGAACTCTTGGCGGAAGCCGGAACGAACGCGGGGGCAGAACTGAGACCGTCGACAGCCGCGCCCCGCACCAAGCACCGCCACCACATCCGCTGAACGAAAAAACCCAGCTCAGGCTGGATCTGAGCTGGGTTTCGGTGGAGCCGCTTTCGGGATTCGAACCCGAGACCTACGCATTACGAGACCGTGAGCGTTCGTGTTGCATGGTGCCGGGTCGTGCTTCTGGGTGACGTCTTGCCTGATCAGAACACGTCCGGCTGGTTGGTCTGTGCTACCTCGTATTACGTCGTCCGAAGGCGTCCGGCCACCAGCTGGCCACCGAGAAGGGCACCTCGGGTGGCAAAGAGCCGGAGCACCGGGGTTGTCACCTTCTCACAGACTGCGAAAATCCCGCAGCCAATCGTATGCCACCCCGTGATTGGCTCCACTCGTCATCCCGATCGCGTCCCATGAAGCCCCCGGGATCGAACGGGCTTTCTTCGCGATCGCGCGCCCGCCACACAGTAGGTGTTTGCGCCTACCGACGCTCGCGGGCACTGGCCAGCACCGGCTCGCTGTGTTCGATCGCGAGGTACGTTTCGGCAGTCACTCCCTCCAGGAGCCCGCTCTCCTCCGAGTCCTCCAGGGACACCTCAACCTGACGCCCCAACAGCAGATCGCTCCAGGACTGTGCATCAGCCTGCGCAAAGCCGCGGCGGACATCTACGCGCAGGCGGTGGCCGCGCTCTGCCTCCTGCTCGTAGTAGGCACGGCGGGTGGCTCGGCTGTACACCTCGCGCTCCTCGTCGTCGACACCGTGACGCGGCCTGACAAGGTCGGGCAGGAACAGGGACTCACTCACTGGCATCTCGGTCTGCGCCTGGTGCAGGGCGGCGCACGCGGCGAAAAGCCGTCGGGACATGCCTAGGTGGAGGCCAGTCCCAGGAAGACGGGCGGCGATAAAGTCGCTGGCGTCCTCGTGTGATCGCAACGCGGCCTCGCCGGTCACGGATTCGGAGCGCAGTCGGTATCGAATCTGCCGGATTGGCTCGTCATGCTCCACGGGAGTCAGGGATCCCGTGCGATGTCGCAACCGCGCGGAACGCGCCTTGCTGACGGGTATGAGGCGGAGATCTTCCACTGCTCCGAAGGCGATTGCCTGGTAGGCCATCAACTGTGACCGGGCCACTGCCAGCAGCGCCTCCACATCTTCCGCAATGTGGTCCTCAGCCCCGTCCGGCGGCGGTCCGAGCGGCGGGAGCACGCTGCCGCCATCAGGAGGCGGCGGTGTGATCGACGTGGTGTCTATCGTCATGAACAGGTAGTCGTCCTCCCACCTCTTCCGGTCTGGCAAGGAGGTGCCGCACAGTACCTGCCGGTGGGGGACGGTCATGAGGTCACTGCCGCCGTTCAGCTGCACCTTGCCGTCCTTCAGACGCCCCTCGCCGAGGTGGCGGCCGGCTTTGGCTTCGACGAGCCAGGGAAGCCGCGGACTCGGATGCGTGCCCCATAGATCGGGCAGCCGGAGACTCGCGTCCAGGGACCCCTGGTTCCCGTTGGGGCCGCCGGCCTCGATGTGCCGCGTACTTCCCAGACCAGACATGCCGACACACGCCCACTGCGCCATGGTCATCCCCAGGTGGTAGCCGAACGCCGAGTGAGCGCTGCGCTCGGTCCCGTGCTGATAGACGGCGCTGACGAACAGACGACGCCCGGCCGCGTAATCCGGCCCCGACACATCCTTCATGTACAGGTAGGCCTGCAACGGTGCCACCCGCGCGATGAATTCGTTCACCGCCAGCCAGGGCGTCTTCCGAAGCCACGGCGCCAGATCCCGCCCGACGCCCGTGGCCGCCTGCAGGATCTGCCGCCACGCGGTCGTCACCAAGTAGAAGCCGTCGCCGGGCAGCTGGCCCACAGCGGGCCACGGGTCCACGGCGCTCTTCCACTGCGCCTCAGGGGGACGCCGGAGCTCACCAGTACTGCGCACCACAACGGGTACGTCCACGGCATCCGACACTTCGAAGAGGTAGTCGACAGCGTCCTCAGGCGGCATCATCACCATGAGCCACACCCTGTCACGTCTTCACTGTATTGGGGGCCGCCAGCAGCCTCCACCGCATCCCTCGCGTTCCCAGGCCGGTGAGAAGGACAAACGAGCGGCCCCTTGGCGTGCTCGATGTTCAGGTGCAGCTTGGAGCGGACCCGGTAGACGGCAGTCAGGTGCGGGTCGTCGTCTTCGAGGATGGTCTCGGTCACGGTGTAGCCCTCTATGCGCTAGCGCACGCGGGTGGGCATGGAGGTGGCGTCGAGGGGTGCCAAGTGGGGGTCGTAGGCGACGGTGAAGTGGTCGCCATTGCGAGCGAGCGTCATGTGCTGTCCTGCGCGGTGGTGCCGCAGCAGATCCGGACGGTGACGCTGTAGAGGGGGGCGCGGATGATGGTCGCCACGCCGTCACCCCAGGTGGGGTGAAGGGCCGTCGCTGGCCCGCACACAGGGTGTCGTCGCTGGCCAGACGGTCAGGGCGCTGGGACCCGGCCTTTGGCTGCAGCCGTCGGTCACGCCGTTACCTGGGCGTTCTCGGCCCAGTCGGCGCGAGCGTCGGCCAGGTCGGCGGCGACTTGGTCGAGGCAGTCGGCCTGCGCCCGCAGCTTGGCCGCGACGTCCGTGACGCCCTGGGGGTCCAAGTCCTCCATCACGCAGTCCTCGACGACCGCGATGGTCGCGGTTGGGACACGGTGGTCGGGGACGGAGGAATGCGGGGAGCACGTGATCGTCGCGCAGAACACGTTCTCTTCGTAGATTTCGCGCCCCCCATCGATGCCGAACGGAGTGTTGATCACCATCGGCTGGCCAGGGAAGGCCTGGTAGTGCGTCACATCAGACAGGTGGAAGTGCAGCTTCGCGACGGGCAGATCGGTCTTGCTCGGGTCGTCCTCGGCCCACGCCGGGAGGTGGCCGCTCACGGTCGTCCCGCTCTCGGTACTGATGGACCAGGTGCGTGCCCTTGGCACGGCCGACTCCTGGGCCGTGAACGCGCCGCGCAGGTACTCCAGCATTTCGGCCGGGGCCGCGCCGACCGGCGTCACCAGGAAGCGGCGGCCGTCGCGCTCGCGGAAGTAGAGCGGCTCGGTCAGCGAGTCACCGTTGGGGCCGTCGGCCGGAATCTGGGTGATGTCGTGCTCGGCGAGGAACTCGGTGAGGGCTCGGCGGGCCTCGGCGGCCTTACCGGCCCTGTGGCGGGCGATGGTGAAGGCGATGTCCTCCACGGTTGCGGCGGGGTCGTCGGACTCGCCGACCATTTCCTTGACGTAGTCGACGAAAGCGGTGACCTTCGGCTCACCGTCGGTGGTGAGGAATCGGTCGAGGTTGTCGAGAACCCGGGCGGCCGACAGCTTCGGCTGGGTGCCGTCGACGATGTCCGCCAACGCCTCCAGGCGGGGCAGGGTGGCGCGGATGTTGGCGACCTCGGTGCGCAGCCCATCGGGGGTGAGATCGGCCTCGCAATACCCGATGAACGGGGCGAGGCCGGGACCGCCGTCACGGCCGTCCTCGGCCATGACACGGGCGTCCAGGACGGTCCCGCCGCCGGGCTGATCGATGGTGACGTCGTGGGAGATGTGCATCTCATGGTCGCCGGTGACGGTGCACCACGACCAGACGACGCACGCCGGCGCGGACGGGACGAGGGTGAGGGTGGCGCGATCGTGGACGGCGGGCTCGGTGGGGCGGGCGTCGGTGTTGAACTGTGACGGGGTGGCGAGGGCGGCAGCGGACTGTACGGTGTGGTTCACGATCACTCCTGGTCGGTTCAGATTCTCTTCACGCCTCGGACCCAATCCCCGTGAACATCGGATCCGAGGCCGCTTGCCTCTTGTCTTAGTGGCCTTGGCGGATCGGGTGGGGCTGCCCCTTCTCCGTTCAGGTGAGCGCCGCCTCAAGGTCGGTTACCGTCTGGTAGGTCGCGCGTAAAATGCGCACTTTCGAAGATCTTGAGCGTCGTGGGCGGTAGCTCCCCCGGAGGTGCTGTGCTGCCTGCGCCGCCGTGACGGTGCGGGCGAGGCAGGCGGTCGCAGCGTCGTGGTCGGTCTTGCGCGGCTTGTACGCGGCGACGATCCGGGCGACCTGCGGGCGGGTGTAGTCGCGTACGCAGTGGGTGCCGGTGGCTCGGCCGCCGCATACGGTGCCGCAGGTGCGGGCCACGGCGGCGCGCTCGACGCCGGGACGCCACGCGGCAGGGAGGCTGGCGGCGCACCACCGACTATGGCGCGGGATCTCCGCAGAGCAGATCGCGGCTGCGACGGACCTTTGGCAGGGCCGCTACTGCCTACTCGCTGCCATGGCCAACGGACGGCTCGTCCTGGCCGAGATGCCAGATAGTGGCGCACATGGTGACAGGTGCGCGGCGCTGAGCTGGTTCCCCGGGACCGGCACCACCGAGCGGGGCACCGCCATCCCACCGGAACCCGCGACGTCAGTTCGTCGCCCAGAGCGACAGGCGGCATCTTCGCTGCACACGCTTCCGCCAGGACCTTGCCCACCGATTCCCAGACACTTACGAACCGCTGCCACGCGGTCTCCGCCTCGCAAGGCTCGGTTTAACGATCGCTGCTGCGCGGCGCGCTCACACTCCTGCCACGTGTTCCTACGAACCGTCAATTAATCGTGTACAGCACAGACCCTCTTCTATCGCTCACGGCAGACACGAAGGGCTGGATTCCTTGATCCAATCCATGTCAACGTAGGGGTATTAGAAAAACTGTCTCGCCAGTGAAGAAAAACCTCCCGCGAGGCCCAGGTATCTGACTGCCGACACAGGCATCTGTGAATTGATTGATAAACACCAAGCGTACGGGAGTTTCACACGTGGCTCCAGATAACCCGACCACAAAAAGAATTCGCACCCCATTGCCGAAGTGGCTGGCTAACCGCCCTCGTGACCACAGGGGTTACCCGATCACCTACGTCACAGCAATTCGCCCCGATGGCCTCCCCGACTTCACCGAACTGGACGGTGCTCGACGCCTGGAGTGCATCCGCGACGAGCTGTGCGGTTTGTGCGGTGACCCTCTTCGCTACTGGCGTGCAGTTATCGGCGGCCCGTCGGTGATTCGGCTTCGCCTGACGCTGGATCCTCCCATGCACGTTGAGTGTGCAACCTTTGCAGCAACAGACAGGTCTGCTGGCTGCCCTTTCCTGCTGAACACTGGCACGGCCCGTTACTCAAAACCTGCTGTGCCGGAAACGTCGGAGCGCCCCAGTCGGATGTTCTTGGCCACCACACGCTCTCACCAGTTGGAGCGTGATGGCTCCGACGTCCTAGCTCGCTGCGCGACGTTCAAAAACGTGTGGGAGATCCAGGATGGCAGGCTGATAGCCCTTCCAGAAAATATCTCCTGACTTCAGGGCGGATGGCGCAGCAGGCACGCCGGAAGTCCCTCGCCCCGGCAGCCGTGGGGGCGGGGGACTTCCGAGCGCAAGAGGGCCCACTCGGCTGTCAGCCAGAGCTATCCTTAGCGCGAAAGCCCCGGTGGACCGCTGACCGTCATGTCGCCGGGGCTGAAACGTACCCGGCGGTCTCTGGCGGTCAGGGTGTTCAACAGCCGCCTCATGGATGCAGCCAGGTCTGTCAATTGATTGTGCGTGAGGACGTGATCAATGGGCCAGAGAGACTGGGGCAGCGACCGTCGGCTGACCGCGATCAGCAGGGGTGGGCTTTCGGTTCCGGCACGCCAGGCGGTCATCGACGGACAGATCCTGCCGGGCGGTGCGGTGCTCGACTATGGATGCGGACGTGGGGACGATGTGCGCGCGCTGGAGCACATGGGGTGTGAAGCGGCCGGCTGGGATCCGTTCTACCAGCCGGAAGCGCGCTTGGAGCCGTGCCCGGTCGTGCTGCTGACCTATGTCCTGAACGTGATCGAGGATCCGTCTGAGCGGCGGCGCACCCTTCAGCGTGCCTGGGACCTGGCAAGTACGGTCCTGATCGTCTCCGCGCGCCTGACTTGGGAGCGGTCCAAGGTCAACGGCGAGGAGTTCGGCGACGGCCTGCTGACCCGGCGCAACACCTTCCAGCACCTGTACGGTGCCAGCGAGCTACGGACGTACGTGGAAGAAGTCACGGGTGTCCGCGCCGTCTCGGCCTCACCTGGGATCATTTACGCCTTCAAGGACGACACAGCACGGCTGAGCTACCTGGCGCGTCGCATCATCGCGGACGACCAGTGGTTGGCCTCGGACGACACGACCTCCGCGATTGCCGCGCTGGTCGACCATGTGGAGCGTCGCGGCCGGCCACCGCGGCTGGAGGAAATGCCCTTGCCCACGGCCCAGTTGTTGGGACATCTGCGTCCAGCCGAAGTGAATCGGCTTGTGCGTGAATCCGCCGACCCGGCCAAAGTGGACGAGGGCGCCAAGCGGACCACCCTCAATACGCTGCTGTTCCTCGCGGTCGAGCTCTTCAACGGCCGGGGACCGTTCACCAGCCTGCCGTTGACGGTGCAGCTGGACATCCGTGCGTTCTTCTCGTCCTACAAGGAGGCATGCCAGCGTGCAGATCGCCTGCTGCTCAAGCTGCGGGACGACACCTACGTCCGCGGGGCGATGAATGCCTCCGCGGTGGGCAAGTTGACACCCACCGCCTTGTACGTTCATCGGCGCGCTGTGGAGCGGATGCCCACGGTGCTGCGGCTGTATGAGCATTGTGCGTCGATCGCTGCCGGGCGCCCGCAGGCATGGACAGTGGTCAAGCTCTGCCACCGGGGGCGAGCGGTCAGCTGGCTGGACTATCCCGACTTTGACTGCGACCCTCATCCCCGTCTGCTGACGTCCTACCAGGTGGACCTCACGACGTCTGAGACCTCCCATCACTCGTACGGCAGCCGCGAGAACCGCCCGCTGCTGCACCGCAAGCACGAGTTTCTCCACCCCGACGATCCGGACGCCGCCAAGTATCGGCGGCTGACCGAGGCCGAGGTGCGGGCCGGCTTGTACGCGCACCCACACCTGATCGGCACCGAGAATGGCTGGGAGAGCGAACTCGCCCGCTGCGGACGGGCCCTGCGCGGGCATCGCCTCATCCGCGCATGTGAGTGAGGGGAGCTCAATAGCTCGGCTTCAGCTTCGCGACCCCTCGGGCCAGCTCCTCCACGTCCAGGTCTGTTGCCTGCCCGGGGGTCCAAGAGAAGCGCAAACTTTTCGAGACCGCCTCCTCGGGCAGTGCCATGGCACGGAGCACATGGCTGGGCGTGAAGGAGGCGCTGGTGCACGCCGAGCCGGTTGCAACCGCGACCAGGTTTTTGAGAGTGACGAGGAATGCCTCGGCGTCCACGTCCTCGAAGGACAGATTGAGGATGTGTGGAACGACGTGCTCCTGGTCACCGTTGATCTGGAAGCTCGTCGAGGCAAGCCCGGCCAGGAGCCGGGAACGCAGATCCTGGGCAGCGGCCTGCCACTGGGCGTGCTCGGCTTCGAAGATCTTCGCCGCCTCGGCCAGCCCCATGATCAGGGGAACGGGCAGGGTACCGGGACGCAGTTTTCGCTCCTGGCCGCCGCCGAACATGATGGGCTCGAGGGGGACCCGCTCGTCGTCCATCTCCTCGCGGCGGCGGGTGACCAGGGCTCCCACACCCTTGGGAGCGCCGATCTTGTGCCCGCTGATGCTGATCATGTCGATGGGCGTCGTGAGGTCGCTGGGTACCTTGCCGTACCCCTGGGCGGCGTCCACGTGCAGGTAGGTGGGGGTGGCCCGCAGTTGCTGCGCGAGCTCGGCGACCGGCTGGATCACACCGGTCTCGTTGTTCACATGCATGAGAGATACCAGGAGGGTGTCCGGTCGCAGCCGTTCCATCACCGCTTCCACCGAGATCCGGCCGGAGGGGCCAGGTGTGAGGAAGTCGACTTCGAACCCGCGGCTGGCCAGGTGCTCCAGCGGTTCGAGTACCGCCTTGTGCTCGATGGCGGAGGTGATGATGTGGCGCCGGCCAGTGCGTTCGCCGTAGGGGGCGAGCCCGAGCAGGGCGATATTGTTGCTCTCCGTGGCGCCGCTGGTGAAGATCAGCTCGTCAGGCTCCGCACCCACTGTGCTGGCCAGGTACTCGCGGGCCCGCTCCACCCCGCGCTTGGCCCGGGTGCCGTACTCGTGGCGGCTGCCCGCATTGCCGAACTCTGCAGTCATCCAATGCAGAACGATATCGGCCACCCGCTGGTCCACGCGCGTCGTCGCCGCCGCATCGAGGTACGTCACCATCGAACCCAATCCACCTTCGAGCGTTAATCTGCAGGTCCTGTACGTCATTTACCTGACGTACGATAGCGTGAGTGGGTGGGATCTTCTGTTGCTTCTCAGCCCGTGGAACCGGCCACCTCTGCCGGTTTTGAGTATGTTTTTCCGGCTATCCGTGGCATCCAGGCCGGGCGCGAGTTTTACGTGTCCATGTGCCCCCTGCGGCTCATCCCGAAGATCTTCCTCTTCGACGAGGACGAGCTGGCACCCGAGGTGCGCGCCCAGCGGATCTTGAACAAGGGGCGGCTGCCAGCGCTGACGCGCTACCTCGTCGACAACCCCACCGATTACGTCTTCAGCGCGCTGACGGCCTCCGTCGACGGCGACATGCGCTTCGAAGGCATCGCGGACAGCGGCGTAGGGATGCGGGCCGGCCAGATCCGGATCTCGATGGCCGCCCGGTTCCTGATCAACGACGGTCAGCACCGGCGTGCCGCGATCGAACAGGCGCTGAAGGAGAACCCTGACCTGGGCGAGGAGACGATCGCCGTGGTCTTCTTCCACGACGCCGGACTCGCCCGCTGTCAACAGATGTTCGCCGACTTGAACCGGCATGCCGTGCGGCCGCCGCGCTCCATCGGGGTTCTGTACGACCACCGTGACGATCTGGCGACCACGGTGCGGCTGCTGGCGATGCGCGCGCCAGTGTTCAAAGGCTTTGTGGAGATGGAGAGTTCCACGCTGTCCCAGCGCTCGCGCAAGCTGTTCACCCTGAGCTCTGTGTACTACGCCACCCAGTCCCTGCTGCAGGGCCTGGAGATCACGAAGGACCAGTCCCGGGAGCTGGCTGAGGCGTATTGGGCCGCGGTCGATGCAGTGATCCCGGAGTGGAAGCTGGTCCGACGCCGGGAGCTGTCGCCGCCGGACGTCCGCCGCGACTACCTGCACACCCACGGGATCGCGCTGCACGCGCTGGGTCGGGTAGGTAATTCCCTGCTGCGCAAGTCACTAGCACCGCGGAGCTGGACGCCGACGCTTAAACGCCTGTCGTCGGTGGACTGGTCGCGCGCCAACACCGACTGGGAGGGGCGCGCGCTGGTCGGCGGACGGGTGTCCAAGAGCCACCAAAACTTGACCTTGACCGTGAATTACCTGCGCCAGCACCTGAAGCTCGAGCTGAGCGCCGAGGAACAGCGTGTAGAAGACGCTTACCTGCGAGGAGAGTCATGAGCACCCCCAAGGCGGCGCCTTTCCAGGACCAGCCCCTGGCGGAGGTTGTCGAGGAGTTGACGGAGGAGATCCGCGAGCTCTACGTCGCTGATGAGGTGCCGTGGGTAGTCGGGTACAGCGGCGGCAAGGACTCCACCGCCGTCCTCCAACTCGTGTGGCTCGCGCTCAAGGACCTACCGGCCGAGCAGCGCACGAAGCCGGTGCATGTGATCAGCACAGACACCCTGGTGGAGAACCCCGTCGTCTCCGCATGGGTAGGACAGTCCCTGGACACCATGCGCGACGCTGCGCAAGAACAGCAGCTGCCCATCGAGTCGCACAAACTGACCCCGGAGATCAAGGACACCTTCTGGGTCAGCCTGATCGGCAAGGGCTACCCCGCGCCCCGCCCGAAGTTCCGGTGGTGCACCGAGCGGTTGAAGATCAAGCCGTCGAACGCCTTCATCCGGCGCGTGGTGCGCCGGCACGGCGAGGCGATCCTCGTGCTGGGAATCCGCAAGGCGGAGAGTCAGGCACGAGCACGGGCGATGGCCCGGCATGAGAGGGGGCGGGTCCGCGATCGGCTCTCGCCCAACGGCAACCTCCCCAACTCCCTCGTCTACAGCCCCATCGAGGCGTGGTCGACAGAGGAGGTCTGGGCGTTCTTGATGCAGTACCCCAATCCGTGGGGCCACAAGAACAAGGACCTACTGACCATGTACCAGGGTGCGTCGGACGACTCCGAGTGCCCGCTGGTCGTCGACGACAGCACGCCTTCGTGCGGTGACAGTCGCTTCGGGTGCTGGACCTGCACGCTGGTGGAGCAGGACAAGTCGATGACCGCCATGATCCGCAACGACGACGAGAAGCAGTGGATGCGACCATTGCTCAAGCTCCGCAACGAGCTCGACGACGTCACCAAGGAAGCCCAGACACGGGACTTCCGCCGCATGAACGGCAACGTGCAGCTGTTCGGCGACCGGCCCATCCCCGGCCCATACAAACAGTCAGCCCGCGAGGACTGGCTGCGCAAGCTCCTCGCCGCCCAGGCCCAGGTCCGCAAGAAGGCACCCGAGCACGTGCGCAACATTGAGCTGATCTCGATGGCGGAGCTGCAGGAGATCCGCCGGATCTGGGTCTTCGAGAAGCACGAAGTCGAGGACTCCCTGCCGCAGATCTACGAGCAGGCGACCGGCGAGAAGTTCCCAGGACTGCCTCTCGACGAGCAGCTCGTCCTGGGCGCCGAGGAGATCGGCCTGCTCAAGGAGGCCTGCGAGGACGATCCGATCCACTTCTCGATGACCCGTGAGCTCCTCGCGATCGAGCGCCAGTATCGGACCATGACCCGGCGGGCCGGCCTTTTCGAAGCCCTGGAGAAGGCGATCAAGAAGGGCTACTACGAGGACGCGGACGACGCGCTGCGGTTCGCCAAGCGGCTGCAGGAAATGCGCGAGAGCGACCCGACACAGACGACGCCGGACGAAGAGATCACCACCGATGCACCTGCATAACCTCACACTGCACGACTTCGGCGCCTACCAGGGCCGGCAGAGCCTGGACCTTCGCGTGAAGCCCAAGCGCCCGATCGTCTTGATCGGCGGTCTGAACGGCTGCGGCAAGACGACTCTGCTCGACGCCATCCAGCTCGTGCTGTACGGGCCCAGGGCCCGCTGCAGCGGGCGCGGCAACCGCTCGTACGACACCTACCTGCGTGAGAGCATCAACCGGGCGGCCGATCCGCAGCGCGGCGCGGAGTTGCGGCTGGAGTTCTCAATCACCGTCGAGGGCCGTCCCCGCACCTACGAGGTGGCCCGCACCTGGTTCGCCAAGGGCAAGCAGGTGCGGGAGAGCCTCGCCGTCACCGTGGACGGCAAGTACGACGACACGATCAGCGAGACATGGGCTGAGCACGTCGAGGAGATCCTCCCCCTCGAGGTGGCGTCGCTGTTCTTCTTCGACGGCGAGAAAGTGGAACAGCTCGCCGACCCCGAGCGGGCCGCCGACGTCATCGAAGCCGCCGTCCAGTCCCTTCTCGGCGTCAGGGCCGTCGAACAGCTGCGGACTGACCTGCTCGCCCTCCAGCGCCGCCAACGGCTGTCGCAGGAGGATCAGGGCATCCTGGATCAGATCCGCGACTTCAAGGACAAGTCACAGGCCGCGGCCCAGGAGCTCTCCGACCAGAGCCAGCTCCTAGCGCATGCCACCTCGCACCTGGACGTCGCCCAGGCCCAGCTCGCCAAGATAGAGCGCGACTTCGAACGCGCCGGCGGAAGGCTCTACGAGGAGCGACGCGGGCTCGAGGCCGCGAAGGAGGCCACTGCGGAGCGTCTGGCCCAGACGCAAAAGGACCTTCGGGGCCTCGCCGAGGGGCCGCTGCCACTCCTGCTGCTGCGTGAGCAACTGGCAGCGCTGCAGGAACAGGCCGTGCGCGAGCATGAGGCGGCCGAAGCTCGTCAGGTCATCGGCATCCTCGAGAGGCGTGACGCCTGGCTGGTCGACCAGCTGCCGGACGGCGTGCCCGCCGCGGACCGTACGGCGCTGAAGAGGAAACTGACCGCGGACCGCAAGAAGCGCGCGGCAGCCACCGAACTGGACCTGGACCTGTCCCTGCCGCCCGATCTCCCGCAGAAACTGTCAGCGCTCGACGAGATGCTGGAGACGGACTCAGCCCGCGCGGCAGAACTCCTTCGCTCCGCAGATAAGACCGTGCGGGAACTCCAGCAGGCTGAGCGCCAGTTGGCGGCCGTACCCGACGAACAGCAGATCAAGACCCTGATCGAAGACCGCCAACAAGCCTCCGAGGCGGTCATCGTCGCCCGCGCCACAGTGGAGCATCACAGGGCGCTGGTTGCGGAGGCCAGGTCCCGGCATGAGCGCCTCGAAGCGGACCTGGAGCGCGCGCGACAGAAGAGGGTCAGAACGTTTGTCCGCGAAGAGGAGCTTCAACGCGTCATCACCTATGCGGACAAGGCCCGCAACACGTTGGAGCGGTTCGGCGAGGCGCTCCTGCTCAAGCACATCAGCAGCCTGGAGGTGGCTGTTCTACGCAGCTTCCAGACGCTGATGCGCAAGAGCGGGCTGATCAAGGATCTACGGATCGACACCGACAAGTTCACGCTTGCGCTGACCAACCGCGACGAGGAACCCATCGACCCCGCCCGGCTCAGCGCGGGAGAGCGGCAACTGCTGGCCATCTCGCTGCTGTGGGGACTGGCCAAGGTCGCGGGCAACCGTCTACCCACAGTGATCGACACCCCGCTCGGGCGTCTGGACAGCCGCCATCGCGAGCACCTCGTCGACCGCTACTTCCCGCACGCCGGCCGACAGGTCCTCCTCTTGTCCACAGATGAAGAGATCGACGAGCACCTCCTTCAGCGGCTGAGGCCGTCCATCGCCCACAGTTACGTCCTCGTGCACGACGACACCACATTCACCACCCGCGTTGCGAAGGGCTACTGGTGGACCGAGGGAGCCTTGCATGCCGTCTGAGATCACCATCCGGCTGTCCCAGGCCGCCAAGGACCAGCTGTCCTGGCTCAAGCGCCACACCGGCCTGACACAATGGAACGAGCTGTGCCGGTGGGCGCTGGCGCTGTCCCTGCGCGACCCCTCTACCCCGCTCGTGCGAGAGATCACCACCGACTCCAACGTCGAGATCGCTTGGAAGACCTTCGCTGGTCCGCACGGTGACGTCTACCTGTCCCTGCTCAAGCAGAGGTGCGTCGCTGATGGGGACGAGCCCACCGACGCCGCCGTGGCCAAGACGCTGCTTATCCACCTACACCGCGGCATCGGCTTCCTCGCCGGACGCCAGGACCTGCGCTCCATTCAGAAGCTCATCGCCGTCACCGCCGAATAGGGCAACATCTGCCAGGACCCGTCTCCCTCATCGCTCGGGAGGCGGGTCCTGGTGTGTATGTCGCCGATGGCTGCCGACGGATCGTCAAAAACCTTTGTGCCGCGCTGCAACAACTGTGTCTGTCACCCGACCTATAGGGGCGAGGAGGCCGTTGGGCCGAAGCAGCCAGCTTCGAGCAAAACACCGTCACCTGTCAGTCCGTCAAGTAGTCTCAAGCGGACAACTCCATAACACCGCTTCATTTTTCGGACGTGTGCCACCGCATGGGGCCCACCACCAGGCAACCCGGAGCGAACATGATCAGCCACCCCGTCGCCGGGGCGGTCACTGCTCTGCAGAAGCAGGCGCTGGCCAGCCGCGACACCTACGAGCTCGACCGCATCGATCGCGCCCTCGACGAGCTCCTGCGCAACCCGACAGACACCTCCACCCCTGCTCAGCACCGCATCCGGTCGGCGATGGGGCACGCGTACGAGGCGCTGGAGCGTCGCCGCGCCATCGCCCCCGTAGTCCCGCTCAACCACGAGCGGGCCGACCACGGGCACACCGACGCCCGCTACCTGGTCGTGGAAATCATGGCGTGGCTGCAGGCCGAGCCGGAACTCGCCAGCGCCGAGCGCGTCCTGCTCGACGACCTCGCTCATGGCCACGACGCCACCTCCATGGCCCGCCACCTCGGTGTGCCGCTGCCTCGGATGCGCGAGCGCATCAGCCGCGCCCGACGCCACGCCAGGACGCTCTGGCGCAACGCGGAGGCTGCGGCGTGACCCCCAGACCCATGCGGCTGCGGCCCTGGCTCGTACGCGCCCTCATCCCGCCGCAGCGGATCGGCACCTACGTCCTGTACACAGCGGCTGGCCGCCCTACGTACATCGGCCGTAGCGACACCGATGTCCGCCGACGGCTCCTTCGGCACTGCACCAACCGGCACGGCGACTACTTCACCTACGACGTGCACTCCAGCGTGGCCGGGGCCTACGACGTCGAGTGCGCGCTGTTCCACCTCCTGGCGCCGAATGTGTCCAACCGCATCCACCCCGACCGGCCCGACTTCCACCCCACGCCGTGCGCGTTCTGCCTTCCCAGTCAGCGCGCCGCGCGACAGGCCCGCCTCCACGCCCAAGCCCAGGGACGCCATGAGTCCCTGTCCACCGACGCCAGCTAAGGACCCATGATGACGACCCCGCTCTTCCTCTCCCCGGACGACCATCGCGCCGAACTCATCCAGGTGGACCGCGCACTGGACTCCATGCGCGACGCCGGCTTCGACCTCACCGCCGCCATCGGAGAGCCGCTGGACAACTCCATCGAGGCCGAAGCCACTTTGATGCGTGTGCTGCCGGTCTTCGGCCGCGGCAAGAAGACGATCGACAGCATGATCATCGCCGACAACGGCATCGGCATCGACCCCACCCAGATGCACCATGTGCTCTCCATGGGCTACAGCAGCCGCTACGGGAAGCGCGAGGGACTGGGACGGTTCGGCGTCGGTCTCAAGCTCGCTGGCCTCAGCCTGGGTGAGCGCATCGACATCTACAGCAAGCAGACCGGCAACCCGAAGATCTACCACAGTTACATCGACCTGCAGGAGATCCGGGACGGCAAGCAGCAGTACATCACCACCACCGAGGCCCAGGTCTGGCCCGCGGAGGCGGCCAAGCTGATGGTCGGGCGCGACGACCGGCCGTTCGCCTCCGGAACGGTCGTGGTGTTCGGGAAGATTGACCGGCTTTCCAGCGGCGGCACTTACGGCACCTCCCTCGACCAGAAGATCTCGGAACTGCGCAAGTTCATCGCCCGCGCCTACCGGACCTACATCGACACTGGTCGGGTGTTCGAGCTGGACGGCAAGGTCGTCACGCTCCACGACCCGCTCTTCCTCCGGGACAACCCCAGGATCATCTCCCGCTACAAGCCGCTGGACCCGCGCGGCGAACTCATCGAGGAAACCGATCTGACCATTGACGGCCACAAGGTGCACGTCGCGGTCGCCATCGTCCCCAAGGAATTCCGCCCCTGGCAGGGAGCGGGCGGCGAGACGGACCACAAGGGCCAGGACATCACCGAGTTCCAGATCAATGCCGACAACACAGCCAAGATCAGCATCCTGCGCAACGGCCGCGAGATCTACTACGACATCATCCCGCGCCTGCTTGAGGGCGGACGCAGTGACAAGGTCCTGCGCTACGTCGCGGTGGAGGTGAGCTTCCCTGCGGAGCTGGACGAGTACTTCCAGGTACGCAACGTCAAGCGCGGGGCGGAACCGGTCAGCAAGCTGCGGACCGAACTGCGGGAGTGGCTCAAGCCCCCGGTAAAGCAGGCCCTTAGGCAGGTCCGCGCTATGTGGAAGGAGACCGAGACCCAGAAGCGATTCGAGGACGGCGAGCACAGCGGCAGCATGGACACCGCCTCCAAGGTCGTCCCCGCCCTTCCCAATGGCCTGGCCGGCCGGGGGGCGACCCCCGAGCAGGAGGAGAAGGTGGTTCAACAGGCCGCCGCGGACATGGGCCTGGACGCCAACGAGGACGCTGCCAAGATCGAAAAGTTGCGCGAGCAGATCAACTCCAAGCCCATCACGCTGCTGGACGCCCAGTGGCCAGGCAAGGAGTTCCTGGTGATCCACCACCTCAACGGCAAGTCCGTGGTCAAGCTCAACCACCGCCACGCGTTCTTCGACAAGGTGTACGCGCCGTTGAAGAAGGTTGCCGACGAAGGCGCGCAGGGCATGGAGCCGGAGGAGCTCACCGACCTGGCTCGTCGAGCGGAGGCGGCCATCGACCTGCTCTTCATGGGCTACGCGCGAGCGGAGGGTATGTACGAGGACCCCGAGCGCTTCGACGATCTGCGCACCTACTGGGGCATGTTCACAGAAGCGCTGCTGCGCGAGGAATTCAAGGACCAGTGAGGCGGTGTGGGCGGGTCGCGTTCAGCGACCCGCCCACGGCGCCGCTTCCGTGCACCACCGGCCGCCGATGTCCGCGCGAGGGCCCAACTCCCGGACCGCGTACAGCCGTGCGGCCCCACGAGCACCTTCTCCTGCCGCCTGCCGCGGCACGACCGTCTTCAGAGAGGCAACGTAAGGATGTATGGCGCAGGCTCCAAGATCACCTTCCGTGACTACGTGCAGGGCACCTGGGGCAGCTTTGACACTCCTGCCGGCCGGGTCGACTACATCATGACCAAGGCCAGGCTCGGAGGAGACGCCGACGCGCCCGAGCGGCAGCTCACCAAGAGCCTGGCCCCGGTTCGGGAGGTCATGGACCCGGGGGATCTTGACTTCAACCAGCTGCTTCAACGGGACCTGGACGATCACCGGGTGGCTGTCAACCTCATCCCGTACCTGCTCAAGCAGAAGTCCACCGGTCCGGCGTTCTTCCCTCCGATCGTGGCGGTGCTCCTGCCGTTTCAGAACAAGCGGCCGACCGCCTTCCCTGCGCTGGGGGCCCCGACTTCGGTCGAGCATGACGATGCGCCATGGCAGGAAGAGCGGGCCGCCAACGCCTTCCGGGTGCACCGTCTCCTCGACGCCGACGGACAGCTCCACGGGGCAAACCTGGGCAAACTGTGGTGGAACCAGTCGGAGTCGAGCCTGGTCGTCCTCGATGGCCAGCACCGGGCAATGGCGCTGCTGGCCATCGAGCGGACTCTCTCCCGTAGTTGGCAGGGCAGCGGCGAGAAGTTCCGCCCCTTCTACCAGCACCAGGTCGAGCACCTGCTCCACGAGTACCAGGTCTCCGAGGTGGACTTGGCGAAGATCGAGGTGCCGGTGACGGTCTGCTGGTTCCCGGGTGAGACTGGCGAGTCCTCTCGGGCGCATGAGGCGGCACGCAAGCTGTTCGTCGACGTCAACAAGGAGGCTCGCCCTCCGAGCGAATCCCGGATCATCCTGCTGTCCGACGGCGAGCTGTCCAACGTACTCACCCGCAGTCTGCTGAGTGCCCTGCGTGGCCGCAGCGGCACGTATCTGCCGCTGTACGCCGTGGAGTACGACAACCCCGAGGTGAACACCAGCCGCCCCGCCCGCTGGTCAGTCATGACGAACATCCACCTGCTCAAGATGGCCGTCAACCGCTGCATCTTCGGCCCGCCCAAGTACCTCACGAACCTTGCTCAGCCGATCAGCGGCAGAGAGAAGGGCGAGGAACGCGACCGCTTCATGCGCACCCAGCTCGACCTGGTCAGCCTCCTGCCGGAGTACCTCGACGACGCCGGCTACCCCTACGACCTGGACGGCATCGGCGACACCAAGTTCCCCCTCGGTCGCTCGGAGGCCCTGGCCAGCAGGTTCATGGACACCTGGGGTCAGGCAATCCTGACTCTCCTGTCGCGGACCGCGCCGTACGCCGCCCACGCAGCCAGCCTCACCAGCTTCAAGGACAGCTGGCACACCGCGAACACCCACGCCCAGCTCGCACATGACGCTCTGTTCGGCGGCGTCGGGATCTACTGGACCCTGCGCGACAGCTACGACCACTACCAGGCCAACCGCACCCAGGACGGCCCGAAACCGCCGAAGTCAGACGTGATCCGGGCCTGGGAGGCCCAAAAGGAGAAGGAGAGCGAGTTCGACGAGCACCGCGCCCACGAATACCTGGGCTCGGTCCGACCGGACGCCGTCAGGCGCTGCAAGATCGCCTTCGGCGTCTTCAACACGCACGCCTGCCAGCTCGGCATGATCATGACCCTCGGCTCCCTGTGGGAGATGCGCAAGAACCAGCCCGGCGGCGCCGACCTCAAGGATCTTCCTGCATTCGCGGAAGCCCTGGTCACGGCTTGGAACACCTTCTTCGGGATCGACCGGGGCCGCGCACGCGACCGCAGGTACGCCTTCAGCAAGGACTGCAGCAACCCGATAAACCAGATCGCCAACATGGACACCCCTAACGCGGTGTACTTCCGGTACTTCTGGATGCAGGCCCTCACCATGCCCTCGGTCTGGCAGCACATCTCCCCATGGCTGACCGATCGAGACGCCTTCGATGCAGGGCTCGGCGACGCCCGGCGCCTCTACCTGGATCTGTGCATCAAGCAGCAGTCCAAGGCCCTGGAGATCAGCCAGCCCACGCTCGGGCCCGACAAGCGGGAAGATCAGGCCAAGAAACTGGCCACCAGCGCGCTCAAGAAGGCCCTCCGCAACTGGTTCGAAGTGTCGGACCAGGAGTTCGAAGCATGGCGGGCCGACCAGCCCGTCCGGGCCACCCAGGTCGAGCTGGACCTGAACGAGGAGAATCTCTCCGGCTCAGGAGAAGATCTCGACAGTCAGTAACCCCGAGGGCGGGGCGGTCAGCAAACCGCAGAGCCCGGCACCGTCGCAGCCCACCCGCGGCAGTGCGAACCGCCCCGCAGCTCAGACGGTGCGATGCGCTGTCCCTCCGGGCCGGGTCTCCGACCTCGTCTGGCTGCTCCCACATCGACCTGAGGGTAAACCAGAGGGACTTCTAAACCGTTAGTGCAAGAATTACGAGATCAACTAAAGCTCTCGTGTAGCATGCTCTCTGATTGGCAAGGACGCCGTCGGAAGAGAGCAGGTCAGATGAACGAGGGTAACTCCCTGTGGTCGGCCGCACTGTTCGGCCAGGACACATTGCGGATCCAGGGCGCAGTGGAGGCCGGCTTGCTCGACACCCGCGACGCGATGCTTGACGTCCACGCAGTCGCCCGGTCCGGGAAGCAGTACGCGGCAGCCGGCGCCCGTATGACCAACCAGTTCGACAGGGTCGCCGAGCGCGTCCTCGACCTGGAGATCGACGGCACGCGCATGGTGCCAGTCGGGACCTTCTACGAACTCGTGCTGGTCCGCAACACCTTGCTGTACCCGTTCCGCATCGACACCCAGAAGCGCTCCGACCCCGGAGAGAAGTGGCCCCGGAAGATCACCAAGATCGTGGCTGAGCTGTTCTCCGCATTCAGCCCGCAGGCGCGCTGGACAGAGGAGGCGTTGCCGGGAATCGGCGTTGAACCGCCTGAGCCGGATCTACGGCGGTCGCTGGCTGAGCTCGCCGAGCTCAGTCCCCGGCCGGCACTCGTACTGATCCCCTACGTAATGAACCTCTCCGGGCTGCACGGCGCCTGGTGGGGGCAGGCGAACTTGCTGGACGGTGCGGGTCATCTCGACTGGGCCTCGCGGTTCACCGCTCTCTCTGTTGAACAGCCCGGTCGCCCGGCCTCGGTGCCACATTCGCGTGCCGCGCAGCCCGTGTTCGACTCCGGCGAGCTCCCGCGCGTGATGCTGGCCACCCGCTCCGAGCCAGAGCGGAACATGATTCGTAAGCTGGACCTGCCGGTGGCGACCGAGCATGAGGCCTCCGAATCCGACACGGCGAAGAGTGATGAGCACTGAACAGCCCGCGCTCCCAGGTGTCGACCATGCCGACCTTCATGACCTGAACCGCGGCTTCGAAGCCGCGCGGCTCACACAGGCCCGGCACCTCGCCGGGCTTACCAAGAAACAGGTGGCCGACGCCATCGGGGTCACGGCCGCCGCGGTCGGGCAGTACGAGACGGGAAGCAACAAGCCCCGACCCGAACTGATCGGAAGCCTTGCCGCGGTGCTGGATGTTCCCGCGAATTTCTTCCTCGCCGGCAGGCCCATAGGCACGTTGGACGCGTCCATGGCCCACTTCCGAGCACTGCGCTCAACCTCCGGTGCCCAGCGCAACCGTGCCCTGGGTTACGCCGGCCAGGTCTGGGAACTCACTCATGCCCTGGAGAAGCGGGTCAGGCTCCCCTTGGTTAATCTGCCCGGATTTGCGGGCGGGGAGGTACACCCCGGAACCGAGCTGCCCGCCGAGCCGATCGCTGCCGCCCGGGCCCTTCGCCAGCATTGGGGGCTGGGCCAGGGACCCGTGGGGCACTTGGTGAGGCGGATGGAGTCCCACGGGATCGTCGTCGTCTCACCTCCGGTGGACAACGCGTTGAGCAAGGTCGACGCCTTCGCCAGCGCTGGCCTGCCCAGGCCACTGGCCATCATCACCGCCAACCGGGCCGACGACGTCTACCGGTACCGCTTCAGCGCCGCCCACGAGCTGGGTCACTTGGTGTTGCACGCTACAGCGACGGGTGACGCCCAGCAGGAGCGGGAGGCCGACACCTTCGCCGCGGAGTTCCTCACTCCCAGGAACAGCATCCTGCCGGTACTCCCACGACGCCTGGACTTCACGCAGCTCGCCACCCTCTCTCGTACCTGGGGCGTATCGGTTCACTCGCTGGTCTACCGGTGCCGCGAGCTCGGACTGATCTCCGATTCCACTGCCAGCCGCGCCTACCAGCGGCTACGTGGCCTGCGCCAGCAGCCGGGCTTTTCCCCAGAGCCGGTCAGCCACTTCCCCGGCGAGCAACCAATCATGCTGCGCTCCGCTTTCGAACTGGCAGAGCAAGACACCGGCTTGACCATCCGGGACCTGGCACATGAGCTCGCCTGGAAACCGGCGCGAGTCCGAGAGCTGTTGGGCCTGCCAGACACCCGACCAGTCCTCCGGCTTGTCTGATGTTTGTTCGCATCCCAGTGGGAGAGAAACCCGCTTTCAGATTGGCCATCGCAGCTGGAATACGCCGCCGTGAATTGGGATTGGCTCCTGTCGTAGAGACGGCGGGAGAGTGAGAAGCCGTATCTCAACCGATCATGGAACGTGCAAGTCGACAGGTTTCCCGCCGGGGTGATCTTCTGGCGGTAGGCACATGAAGACAGGGCCCCTTGGTAGCTCGGAGGTGCGAACCGAACCGAGCAGCACCAG
>NZ_JBIALO010000037.1:0-82243 GCF_042873595.1 Streptomyces sp. NPDC004629
CCGTTGCGAGGGTGTCCAGGTCTTTCGTCACACATTGACAGTGGGCGCCCTCGCGCCATGTCCGCAGGCGAACCCTTGGACTCATTCATCTAGGCACACCACTCGCCTACCGGCCGCTTCGGCCGCCCGCACCGTTGGTGCAGCGCAGGTTGGTTTGGCGGGTGGCGTCGGTTGGGACTGCCCGTGTGGTCCGGGGCGGTTTGGGTGCGCGCACCGGGTCGTGCAGCCCCGGTTCGGTGCGGGCCGACCGGGCGGTGTAGCGCGTGTGCGGGCTACGCCGGGCGTCTTCCGTGGTTCGCTCGGCCCTTCTTGGTGCGCCACTTGCGTTTCCGGGTCTTCTTCGACATGTCCCCTCTGCTTGACCGAGGAGACGACGTCCGTCGAGGGGTCACGCACGCCCGATGGGCGCGCGGACCGCGTCGGTGAGCGCGGCCAGGTCGTCGGGGGACAGCTCGACCTCCAGGCCGCGGCGGCCCGCCGAGACGCAGATCGTGGCGTGGGCGGACGCCGACTCGTCGAGGACCGTACGGAGCTTCTTGCGCTGGCCGAGCGGGGAGATGCCGCCGCGGACGTAGCCCGTGGTGCGTTCGGCCAGCGCCGGATCGGCCATCGCCGCGCGCTTGCCGCCCACCGCCGACGCCAGGGCCTTGAGGTCGAGGGAGCCCGCCACCGGGACCACCGCCACGGTCAGCGCGCCGTCGACGTCCGCGACCAGCGTCTTGAAGACGCGGTCGGGGGAGACGCCCATCGCCTCGGCTGCCTCCTCACCGTAGGAGGGATGGGCCGGGTCGTGCTCGTAGGAGTGGACCGTGAAGGCCACGCCCGCGGCGGTGAGCGCCACCGTGGCCGGGGTGCCGCCCTGCTGCTTCTTCGACTTCTTCGCCATCGGCTTCGGGTCTCAGTTCAGGCTGGTCGGGCCGCGCGTCAGCTCCGACGCCGGCAAGGACGGCAGATTACGGATGATGGCCGTCTCCGAGCGAAGGAGTTTCAGCTCGTCCCGCAGCCGGGAGGCGGTGTCCGGGGCCTGGAGCAGACGCTGCTTCGTCGGGGTGTCCAGCATCATCGCCGCCGCCACGAGGTAGGAGACCACCGATGGCTCGTCGGGGAGTTCGGAGCCCGTCGACAAGGACCGCTCCCGGGCCCCCGCCAGCCGCTTCTGGTACTGCCGGAACGCCCGCAGCACTCCCTCCGCCAGGGCGCCCGCGCCGTCGCCCGGCACCTCCGGCAACTCCTCCAGCTCGGCCGTCAGGAACGGCCCCGACGCGTCCACCGACAGCAGCCGCACCCGCCGTGTCCCGGTCGCGAGCACCTCGAAGGTGCCCCCCGAGCGCTCCCGGATCGTCGCGGCGTCCGCCACACAGCCCACGCCGTGGAAGGCCCGGACCGGGTCGGCGCCGAAACCGGCGGCCGGGCCGCGCTCGGGCACCGCCGTGGGGTCCGGCATGCCCGGTGCGCTGGGCGCCACCT
This sequence comes from Streptomyces sp. NPDC004629, assembly GCF_042873595.1. Classification (NCBI taxonomy): domain Bacteria; kingdom Bacillati; phylum Actinomycetota; class Actinomycetes; order Kitasatosporales; family Streptomycetaceae; genus Streptomyces; species Streptomyces sp. NPDC004629. The sequence continues at coordinate 1,468 of NZ_JBIALO010000037.1, forward strand.
CGTGGCCGTCGCGGATCGCCACGACGGCGAACCGGCGCGGCTCGTCCTCGGCGGTCTTCAGCAGCTCGCGCATCATGGCGCGATAGCGCTCCTCGAAGATGTTCAGGGGCAGCACCAGCCCCGGGAACAGTACCGAGTTCAGCGGGAAGAGAGGGAGACGGACGGTGGTCACGGCGTCACAGCCTAATGGTCACCGGCGGCGGCATGTCCGCCGTGCTCACTCCGTGGTCGTCGGGGACCCGCTGCGTGGCCGCCGGGGAGAGGGAATCAACCCGTCCCGGGTGGGCCGGTCCGCCCCCGCGGGAAGCTCCTCACGCAGCCGCAGAAAGAGCCCCAGAGGGTCGTCCGACACCCGGTCCCAGGGGAAGGACGTGGCGTACGGGCCGATCAGACGGAACTGGTCCAGGGCGTCCGATCTGCGGTCCAGGCACACCAGGACGTACGCCAGGAGGTTGCGCACCTCGGCCGGCCACGGGTCGGCCGCCGGGTACCGGGCGGAGAGCGCGACCGCCCGGTCGGCGGCGGCGTCCAGGCGCTCCGGGGGCACTCCGGCGCCCGGGCCCAGGCAGGCGAGGGCCGCGTGCGCCGGGAGCGCCTGGACGAGCGCGCCGGGCGGCGCGTCCTGGGCGGCCGACTCGGCGAAGTCGAGGCATTCCCCGTGGGAGCCGTGCCATGTGGCGGCGAGGTAGCGCAGGGCGGCCACGTGGCAGCCGTAGTGGTGCGGGGAGCGGCGGACCGCCTCCGTCCACAGGCGCTCGAAACCGGTGTGGCCCGCGCGGGTGCCACGCGCGTGGTCCAGCGCGATCCGCCACGGCACCGGGTCGCGGGGATCGGCCTCGGTGGCGGCGGCGACGAGCGGGCTCACCCCGCGCAGCAGCTCGGCCCGCGCGGGGGAGGCCCAGCACCGGTCCACCGCGAGCTGGGCGCGCAGCAGCAGGGCGTCCGGGTCGCCGGGGGCACCGGCGTGCCACTCCTCGGCCCACTCGGGGCGGGAGCGGGCGAAGGCGGCCAGGCGCCGTACATAGCGGTCGCGGTCCTCCCACTCGGCCGCGTCGCGGGTGGTGGCGAGCAGCTTCGCCGCAGGCTCGTACTCGCCCCGGCCGGCCGCGACCAGCGCGGGGGCCAGCCACTCGTCGGGCGTGTCGAGCAGCACCTCGTCGTCGGCCGGCGGTGCGTCGCCGTGGCGCGAGGCGGTTCGGGACCTCCGTGCGGAACGGAGCAGCGCGCGCAGCAGAGCCATGGTGTCGACCATTGAAAGTCCGCAGGTCGCGGCGGCGCCAGGGGGTTCACGCAACCCACGGAAAGTTGTACGCCTCCTGGTCAAGTGAGGGTAAAAGGTAACGGTTGCGCCCGTCTTGTGCCCACCAGCGCCCCAAAGGGGCGCGGGGCTGTATCACCATGCGGCTCCGCCGCGCGGGCGCGACCAGCCACAACGCACCAGCAGCCGACCCACGACGCAGCCGACCCACGACGCACCCGCAGCCGACCGACGGCCCCCAACGGCCCCCCCAGCGGAGCTACCCGCGTCTGAGCAAGCGGGTCGCCCCCGCGGCCACCGTGGTCGCCAGGATCCAGCCCAGCAGGACCATCGCCGCGGCCAGCCACTGCCAGCCGCCGCGCAGCTGCCACTGGCTCGCCTGCCCCAGGTCGATCACCGGCAGCAGCAGGTCCAGGGCGAACAGGGTCGGGCTCCAGCCGGGATGCCCGCCGGAGTTCATCGGTTCCAGGGTGGTGTGCGCGAAGGCGAACGCGCCCGCCGCCCACAGCACCGCCATCCACACGGCGGCCCGGCCCGGCCGGTACCCGTAGGCGACCGTCCAGTCCTGGGCGTACCCCCACAGCTTGTCGGCCAGCGGCAGCGTCTCCCGGCGCCTGCGCTGCTTGGCGAGCAGCACCTCGCGCGCGTCCTCGTCCTCGCCGGCGCCGCGCAGCACCGCGGCCAGCCGCTCGTACGGCTCCGGGTTGTACTCGGCGGTCGCCGCCGCGACCCACTCCAGCCGCCGGGTCAGCGGGAACGGGCCCCGCGGCACCAGGGTCTCGTAGCCGAAGCCGCCCATGTGCAGATTGCCCGGCCCCGGCCAGCTGCCCGCCCGGTCCACCAGGGTGACCACCCGCGCCCCCGACAGCACCACCTTGCCGTGCTCCGGCCGCTCCCCGAGGAAGCGCAGCTCGGGCGTCTGCACCCGGCGCAGCGACAGCTCCTGCTCGTCGGTGAAGACGAACCGGGCCCGTTCCAGGTCGACCGCGTCCCCGAACCGCCCGTCGTCGAGCCGGACCCCGCCCTGGCACTCGAACCGCTGGATCCGGGTGCCGCGGGCGGGTGTGGTGCCGCTCAGCAGCGGGTTGCCCAGGCCGGCCGGGGTCAGGTACAGGGTGCGCTCCACGGTCAGCTGGGGCGCGTTCAGGGCGAGGCGGGTGTACGGGTTGGCCAGCCGCGCGCCGCGCAGGCTCAGCGACACGCCGACCTGGGCGCTGCGCAGGCTCAGCTCGCCGTGCGACTCCAGCAACTCCGCCTGGAGGTCCTGCCCGACGGTCAGGCCGTCCGCGGCGATCGAGCGGCCCGACCGGTCCCGGTAGACGACGGCCTGGTTGAGCAGCAGGTCCGTGCCGATGTGCGCGTCGGTCAGCCGGACCCCGTTGTGGAACCGGCAGCGCGGCAGATGCAGATCGCCCTCCGTGTGCACGCGGGCCGCCTCCAGGCGCGGCACCGCGCAGTCCACCAGCCGTACGGTCGTGAACCGGGCCTCCGGCAGCAGCACGTCCCGCTCGAACCGGCAGCCCTTCATCTCGACGTACGGCGTGACCGTGCCGCCCGCCAGGTCCAGGGTGCCGGTGATCCGCACCCCGGCCAGCTTCAGGGACGACACCCGGCCCGCAAGCGCGGGCGGCCCGTCGAGCAGCAGCCAGGCGATGATGCGGGCCCGTACGCTGCGCTCGGGCCCCCAGGGATGCCCGCCGTGGGGGTCGTCGACGATGCCGTCCCCGCTGCTCAGGTCGTAGACGCTGCCGTTTCGGAAGGCCTGCCACATCCCGGCCTCGGCGGCGGTCAGGTCGTCGGGCACGTCCCCGGCGCGCAGGCCGGTCCCCTCGGTCACCGCTGTTCCCTCCTCCTTACGGTCACGCGCGGGTCCACCCCGTTGCGTACCACCGGTGATGCCCGCTGAGTGACGCCCCGAACGCCATACGTGAAGAGGATCTTCCGGCTTCCGGGGGAGTTCTGTATCAGCCATTGATACGCGCGCACCGCGCGTCACCCCGGTCTGCGAGAATTGAGCCTGTGATCTCCCGAATCGATCTGCGCGGCGACGCCCTTCCCGAGGGCTCCGCTCTGCGCGACCTGCTGCCCCGAGCCGACTTCGACGTTCAGGCCGCACTGGAGAAGGTGCGCCCGATCTGCGAAGCCGTGCATCATCGCGGGGACGCGGCGCTGATCGACTTCGCGGAGCGGTTCGACGGAGTACGGCTGGAATCCGTCCGGGTGCCGGCCAAGGCCCTCGCGGACGCGCTCGCGGCCCTCGATCCGGCCGTCCGCGCGGCCCTGGAGGAGTCGATCCGCCGCGCCCGCCTCGTCCACCGCGAGCAGCGCCGTACGACGCACACGACCCAGGTCGTGCCCGGCGGGTCGGTGACCGAGAAGTGGGTGCCGGTCGAACGGGTCGGGCTCTACGCGCCGGGCGGCCGCTCGGTCTACCCGTCCTCCGTGATCATGAACGCGGTGCCCGCACAGGAGGCCGGCGTCGCCTCCATCGCCCTCGCCTCCCCGGCCCAGGCGGAGTTCGATGGCCTGCCGCACCCGACGATCCTGGCCGCCTGCGCGCTGCTCGGCGTCGACGAGGTGTACGCGGCGGGCGGCGCGACCGCGGTCGCGATGTTCGCCTACGGCACCGAGTCCTGCGCCCCCGTGAACATGGTCACCGGCCCCGGCAACATCTGGGTCGCCGCCGCCAAGCGGTTCTTCACCGGCCGGATCGGCATCGACGCCGAGGCCGGGCCCACCGAGATCGCGATCCTCGCGGACGACACCGCCGACCCGGTGCACGTGGCCTCGGACCTGATCAGCCAGGCCGAGCACGACCCGCTGGCCGCGGCCGTGCTGGTCACCGACTCCGTCGAGCTGGCCGACGCCGTGGACAAGGAACTGGCGCCGCAGGTCGCGGCCACCAAGCACGTCGACGACCGGATCGTCCCGGCGCTCGGCGGCAGGCAGTCCGCGATCGTGCTGGTCGACGGAGTCGAGGAGGGCCTTCGGGTGGTCGACGCGTACGGCGCCGAGCACCTGGAGATCCAGACCGCCGACGCCGCCGCGGTCGCCGACCGCGTCAAGAACGCCGGCGCGATCTTCATCGGTCCCTGGGCGCCGGTGTCCCTGGGCGACTACGCGGCCGGGTCCAACCACGTCCTGCCGACCGGAGGCTGCGCCTGCCACTCCTCCGGCCTGTCCGTGCAGTCCTTCCTGCGCGGCATCCACATCGTCGACTACACCAGGGACGCGCTGGCCGAGGTCGCACACCACGTGGTCACGCTGGCGGAGGCGGAGGACCTGCCCGCGCACGGCGCGGCCGTCAAGGCGAGGTTCGGCTGGAAGGTACCGACGAGCAAGTGAACCCCGGAATCGACGATCTCCCCGTACGGGACGAACTGCGCGGCAAGTCCCCTTATGGCGCGCCCCAGTTGGACGTCCCCGTACGGCTGAACACGAACGAGAACCCGTACCCGCTGCCCGAGCCGCTGGTCGAGCGGATCGCCGAGCGGGTGCGCGTCGCGGCCCGCGATCTGAACCGTTACCCCGACCGGGACGCGGTCCAGCTGCGCACGGAGCTGGCCACGTACCTGACGCGGACCGGCGGGTACCCGCTCGGCATCGAGAACGTCTGGGCGGCCAACGGCTCCAACGAGGTCATCCAGCAGCTGCTGCAGACCTTCGGCGGCCCGGGCCGCACGGCGATCGGCTTCGAGCCGTCGTACTCGATGCACTCGCTCATCGCGCGCGGCACCAACACGGGCTGGATCTCCGGCCCCCGCAACGAGGACTTCACGATCGACCTCGCCGCCGCCGAGCGGGCGATCGCCGAGCACCGCCCCGACGTCGTCTTCATCACCACCCCCAACAACCCCACCGGCAACGCGGTTCCGCCCGAGACGGTCCGCGCGCTGTACGACGCGGCGCAGGCGGCCAAGCCGTCCATGGTGATCGTGGACGAGGCGTACATCGAGTTCAGCCACGGCGCCTCGCTGCTGCCGCTGCTCGCGGGCCGGCCGCACCTGGTCGTCTCGCGGACCATGTCCAAGGCGTTCGGCGCGGCCGGGCTGCGGCTCGGCTACCTGGCCGCGCACCCGGCGGTGGTGGACGCCGTCCAGCTCGTCCGGCTGCCGTACCACCTGTCGGCGATCACCCAGGCGACCGCGCTGGCCGCCCTGGAGCACACCGACACGCTGCTGAAGTACGTCGAGCGGCTGAAGGCCGAGCGGGACCGGCTGGTGCGCGAACTGCGCGCGATCGGCTACGCCGTCACGGAGTCCGACGCGAACTTCGTGCAGTTCGGGCGGTTTGCCGACGCGCACGAGGCCTGGCAGAAGATCCTCGACCGGGGCGTCCTGGTCCGGGACAACGGCGTACCGGGCTGGCTGCGGGTGTCCGCCGGAACCCCTCAGGAGAACGACGCGTTCCTCGACGCGGTACGTGGGTTGAAGAAGGAGCAGAGTTCATGAACCGCGAAGGGCGCGTCGGACGCGTCGAGCGCACCACCAAGGAGACCTCGGTCCTGGTCGAGATCGATCTCGACGGCACCGGGCGCACCGACATCGCCACCGGCGTCGGCTTCTACGACCACATGCTCGACCAGCTCGGCCGGCACGGTCTGTTCGACCTGACCGTGAAGACCGACGGTGACCTGCACATCGACTCCCACCACACCATCGAGGACACCGCCCTCGCGCTCGGCGCCGCGTTCAAGCGGGCGCTCGGCGACAAGGTGGGCATCTACCGCTTCGGTAACTGCACGGTCCCGCTGGACGAGTCCCTCGCCCAGGTCACCGTCGACCTCTCCGGCCGCCCCTACCTGGTGCACACCGAGCCCGAGAACATGGCGCCGATGATCGGCGAGTACGACACCACGATGACCCGGCACATCCTGGAGTCCTTCGTCGCCCAGGCGCAGATCGCGCTGCATGTGCACGTGCCCTACGGGCGCAACGCACACCACATCGTGGAGTGCCAGTTCAAGGCGCTGGCACGGGCCCTGCGCTACGCGAGCGAGCGGGATCCGCGCGCCGCCGGCATCCTCCCGTCCACGAAGGGCGCCCTGTAGACCATGAACGGACTGTCCACCCTGCTGATCGTCGTCGGCCTGTTCCTCGTCGGCGGCATCATCTCCTTCGTCAAGCAGAAGATGCCCGCCAGCCTGATCGTGCTGGTGTCCATCGGCGCCGCGATGTGCCTGGTCGCCGGCGTGCTGCGGCTGGAGGTGTGGAATTGAGCGCAGCCCGGAAGGTCGTCGTCTTCGACTACGGCTTCGGCAACGTGCGCTCCGCCGAGCGCGCCCTCGCCCGCGCGGGAGCCGACGTCGAGATCACCCGTGACTTCGACAGGGCGATGAACGCGGACGGCCTGCTGGTGCCCGGCGTCGGCGCCTTCGCCGCCTGCATGCGGGGGCTGCGCGCCGCCCGCGGCGACTGGGTGATCGACCGCCGGCTGTCCGGCGGGCGCCCGGTGCTGGGCATCTGCGTCGGCATGCAGATCCTGTTCGCGCGCGGCATCGAGCACGGCGTGGAGAGCGAGGGCCTCGACGAGTGGCCCGGCTCGGTCGAGCCGCTTCAGGCGGAGGTCGTGCCGCACATGGGATGGAACACCGTGACCGTGCCGCCCGGCTCCGAACTGTTCGCCGGCCTGGACACGGACGCCCGCTTCTACTTCGTGCACTCCTACGCCGTCCACGACTGGACCCTGCAGACGCGCGACACACAGCTGCACGCCCCCAAGGTGACCTGGTCGAGGCACGGCAAGCCGTTCGTGGCGGCCGTCGAGAACGGCGCCCTGTGGGCGACGCAGTTCCACCCCGAGAAGTCCGGCGACGCCGGAGCCCAGCTCCTCACCAACTGGATCGGAACACTGTGAGCAAGCTCGAACTCCTTCCCGCCGTCGACGTCCGGGACGGCCAGGCGGTCCGCCTCGTGCACGGCGAGTCCGGGACCGAGACCTCGTACGGCTCCCCGCTGGAGGCCGCCCTCGCCTGGCAGCGCTCGGGCGCCGAGTGGCTGCACCTGGTCGACCTGGACGCCGCGTTCGGCACCGGTGACAACCGCGCGCTGATCGCCGAGGTCGCGGGCGCCATGGACATCAAGGTGGAACTGTCCGGCGGCATCCGGGACGACGCCACCCTCGCCGCCGCGCTCGCCACCGGCTGCACCCGGGTGAACCTCGGCACCGCCGCCCTGGAGAGCCCCGAATGGGTCGCCGGGGTGATCGCCGAGCACGGCGACCGGATCGCGGTGGGCCTGGACGTCCGCGGCACCACGCTGCGCGGGCGCGGCTGGACCCGGGACGGCGGCGACCTCTACGAGACGCTGGCGCGCCTCGACAAGGAAGGCTGCGCCCGCTACGTCGTCACCGACATCGCCAAGGACGGCACGTTGCAGGGCCCGAACCTGGAACTGCTGAAGAACGTCTGCGCGGCCACCGACCGCCCCGTCGTGGCCTCCGGAGGCGTGTCCTCACTGGACGACCTGCGGGCCATCGCCCAGCTGGTGCCCCTCGGTGTCGAGGGCGCCATCGTCGGGAAGGCCCTGTACGCGAAGGCGTTCACCCTCGAAGAGGCCCTGGAGGCTGTGTCGTCATGACGTCCGAAGCCGTGCGGCGCGTGCAGAGCGGAAGTCCCTGGGAAGAGAGCTTCGGCTTCGCGCACGCCGTCGCGGCGGGCGACCGCGTGCTGGTGGCGGGCACCACGGCCTTCAAGGGCCCGGTGCTGCACGGGGAGGGCGACCCCTACGAGCAGGCGAAGGTGGCGTTCACCAGCGCGCTGGAGGCGATCGCCGAGTTCGGGCTGGGGCCCGCTTCGGTGATCAGGACCCGGATGTATCTGACCCATCTGCGCGACGTCGACGAGGCGGGCCGGGCCCACAAGGAACTGTTCGACTCGGTACGCCCGGTCTCCACCCTGCTGGTCGTGGCGGGCTTCGTCGACCCGCGCATCCTGGTCGAAGTGGAACTGGAGGCCTTCCGGGGCCACCATGGGCAACAAGCAGCAAGAGGAGCCGTGGATTCATGACTCTGGCGGTCCGAGTCATCCCCTGCCTGGACGTGGACAACGGCCGGGTCGTCAAGGGCGTCAACTTCCAGAACCTGCGCGACGCGGGCGACCCCGTCGAGATGGCCAAGGTGTACGACACCGAGGGCGCCGACGAGCTGACCTTCCTGGACATCACCGCCTCCTCGGGCAACCGGGAGACGACCTACGACGTGGTGCGCCGCACCGCCGAGCAGGTGTTCATCCCGCTGACGGTCGGCGGCGGCGTGCGCACCGCCGAGGACGTGGACAGGCTGCTGCGGGCGGGCGCCGACAAGGTGGGCGTGAACACCGCGGCGATCGCGCGCCCCGAGCTGATCCGCGAGATCGCCGAGCGGTTCGGGCGCCAGGTGCTGGTCCTCTCGGTCGACGCGCGCCGCACCCCGGCGGGCGGCTTCGAGGTCACCACCCACGGCGGGCGCCGCGGCACCGGCATCGACGCCGTCGAATGGGCGCACCGGGCCGCCGAGCTGGGCGCGGGGGAGATCCTGCTCAACTCCATGGACGCGGACGGCACGAAGGACGGCTACGACCTGGAGATGATCGCGGCCGTACGCAAGCACGTCACCGTCCCGGTCATCGCCTCCGGCGGCGCGGGTAAGCTGGCGGATTTCGCACCGGCCGTCGCCTCCGGCGCCGACGCGGTGCTGGCGGCGTCCGTCTTCCACTTCGGCGATCTCCGGATCGCCCAGGTGAAACGCGCCCTGCGAGAGGCCGGCCACCCGGTGCGCTGACGCCCCGCTCAGGAGATACGAAAGGAAAGTTGCGCAAGGATTATTGTGCAACTTTTCTTTCGTATCTACGGTGAGGGCATGGCACGCGAGAAGACCCGCCCCATCACCGATCTCGGCACCCTGAAGGCGCTGACCCATCCGCTGCGCATGCGGCTGTACCGCCTGCTGTACATCGCCAGGACCGCCACCGCCTCGCAGTTGGCCGATCAGGTCGACGAGGCGGTGTCGCTGGTCAGCTATCACCTGCGCAAGCTCGCCGAGCACGGGCTGATCGAGGAGGCCGAGCAGCAGAGCGGCGACGGCCGTGAACGGTGGTGGCGGCCCGCCTCGCAGGGCGTGAGCATCCGGGACAAGGACTTCCGGGACGCCCCCGAGCGGGCGGCGGCGCACCTGGCCGCCACCCGGCTCTTCCACGACCAGCGCACCGAGATGTACCGGCGCTACCTGGACGAGCGGGCCACCTGGAGCGCCGAGTGGAACGCCGCCGCACCGGACAGCGAGTCGCTTGTCAGGCTCACCGCCGCCGAACTGGACGAACTGGGCGCGGAGTTGATGGCCCTGCTGCGCCGGTACGAAGAGAAGAGCCGGTCCGCCGAAGCCGCCGGTGACACCGAGGGGCGCGAGAACGTCGCGCTGCACGTGTACGGATTCCCGTTCCGCGTCTGACATTCGGCGTCTGACATACCGCGGCTGACATACCGCGGCTGACGTACCGCGTCCGAGTTTCCGTGTCCGAGAGAGGCCGTCGCCTTGTCCACCGTCACCGGCCTGCCCGCCGCGCCCGGCACCGGCGCCACGCGCCCCGCCCACCGTGACCCCAACGTCCTGCGCTGGCTGGGTGCCTACACCTGTTCCATGCTCGGCGACAACGTCTACTACATCGCGCTGTCCTGGGCCGCGGTCCAGGCCGGGACGCCCGCACAGGCGGGTCTTGTCATGTCGGCCAGCGCCCTGCCGCGGGCCGTGCTGATGCTCGGGGGCGGCGTCGTCGCCGACCGGCTCGGGCCGCGCCGGGTCGTCATCGGCAGCGACGCGGTGCGCTGTGCGGCCGTCGCCGCGGTGGCCGCGCTGCTCCTGCTCACCAGCCCGGGACTGTGGCCGCTGGCCCTGCTCGCCCTGGTCTTCGGCACCGTCGACGCCGTGTTCCTGCCCGCCGTGGGCGCCCTGCCGGCCCGGATCACCGGCAAGGACCAACTGGCCCGGGTGCAGGGCATGCGCGGGCTGTCCATCCGCTTCGCGAGCGTCGTCGGCGCCCCGCTCGGCGGCCTCGGCGTGGCGCTCGGCGGCGCGGCGGCCGCGTTCGGCCTCGCGGGCCTGCTCATCGCCGCGTCGGTGCCGCTGTTGATCTCGATACGGTTCCGCTCCCTGCCGACCGACGACACGATCCCCGGCCGGGGCGCCGTACCGATACCCGAGCCGCGTCCCTCGGAACCGCGCCCGGCCGAGCCAGCGGTCGCCGAGCCACATGGCGCCGAGCCACATGGCGCGAACTCATATGCTGCCGCGCCGGGTGCTGCCGCGCCGGGTGCCGCCGCGCCACATGCTGCTGCGCCACCTGCTGGCGAAGCCCATGTCGGTGCGCCACATGTTGTTGAACCACATGTCCTCGAAGCATGTCCCGCCGAACCGCCTGCCGCCGAACCGCCTGCCGCCGAGGCATCTGCCGCCGAGGCGCGAGCCGCCGAGCGGATCGACCGCCCCGCCGTCCGGTCACGCGCCTGGGGAGACCTGGTGGCCGGGCTGCGCTACATCCGCGGGCACCGGGTGCTGGCCCCGCTGATGGCGGCCATCGCGCTCGGCGACTTCGGGTTCGTCGGCCCGCTCAACATCGGCCTGACCCTGCTGGCCGACCGGCGCGGCTGGGGCGCGTCCGGGATGGGCTGGGTACTCGCCGGCTTCGGCACCGGCGCGGCCGCCGTGTCGCTGCTGCTGGCCGTCCGGGGCCGGTTGCCGAGGGCCGGCCAGGTCGCCGGGTACGCCATCCTCGCCGGCTCGGTCGCGATCGGCGCCCTCGCCTACGTCCCGCACCTTGTCGCCGCCGTCGGCGTGGCTCTGCTGGTCGGACTGTTCGCCGGGCTCAGCGGTGCCCTGTGCGGCGCCCTGCTCCAGACCCAGGCCGACCCCGCCTACCTGGGCCGCGTCACGGCCGTCGCAAGCCTGGTCAGCCTCGGCCTCGCGCCGCTGAGCATGCCGGTCGCGGCGGCCGCGATCGGCGCGTGGGGCCCCGGTCCGGTGTTCGTCGTGAGCGCCGCGGTCTGCGGGCTCGGCAGCGCCGTCGCCCTGTGCGTACCGGGCCTGCGCCACGCGGAACTCCCGGGCTGACACCGACGACCGAGCCCCACCGCCCCGAAAACCCAGCCGGACGCTTGCCGACGCCCCTGCGGTGCGGGGAGATCCAGCGCCTCAGCTGCCCCACGGGGGCCATCCGCCACCTCCACGACATCGGGCACGCCCGACGACACCGGCACGGCCGAGGCCGGCTCCCTCGGACGCCCCCGGAGGTGCCGGTCGCGCTCCAGGCGTCCTCGTGACGACTCTCTGCGGGAGGCGCTAGGCGTGGCAGGCGTTGCGTCGGCGTCCCTTGGGGGATGTGCCCGGCGCGCACCAGGCGTCCCCTCGACCACTCCCCGCGGGAGGGCCCCGCGTACTCCAGGCGTGCCTTGACGGCCTCCCAGCCGGAGGCGGTCGGCGTGGCTCAGATGCCCAGTTGCTTCGACTCCCGGAGCTTGGCGATCGCGTTCTCGTCGCCCGCGAGGTCCACCTTGGCCGCGCTCTGCCGGCCGAACGCGAACAGCAGCAGCTCGGAGGGGTCGCCCGTCGCCGTCACCACCGGCGCGCCCCGGTGGGCGACCGCCGTCTGGCCGTCGGGGCGGCGCAGCACCAGGCCGGTCGGCACGCCCCGGCCCAGCAGCCGGGCGGTGCGCTCCAGCCGGGACCACAGGGCGTCCTGGAAGACGGGGTCGAGCTCGCGCGGCGTCCAGTCCGGCTGGGCCCGCCGGACGTCCTCCGTATGGACGTAGAACTCGACGGTGTTGGCGGCCTCGTCGATCTGCTTGAGCTGGAAGGGTGAAAAGCGCGGCGGGCCGGTACGGATCAGCTGGATCAGCTCCTCGTACGGCTTCGCGGCGTACTCGTCCATCACCTTCTGCAGGCGCGCCGCGAGCTGCTTGACCAGCGCACCCCCGGCGGCGTCCGGGCGGCGCTCGCGCACCACCACGTGCGCGGCCAGATCACGGGTCTGCCAGCCCTCGCAGAGGGTTGGCGCCTCGGGGCCGGTGGTTTCCAAGAGGTCGGCGAGCAGAAGCCGTTCACGCTTGGCGAAGGTCGACATACCGTCAGCCTACGACCAGGTTCCGGCTCCGCCCACCCGTCGCCCGCTCCGCCACCCCCGCGCGCCCACCCACTGGACAGGTCACGGCGCTGTCGGTGCCGCGCGGCACAATGGCACCCATGACCAGCTCGCCCCAGCCCAGCAGCCTCGACCCGGAGATCGCGGCGCGCCTCAAGCGCAGCGCCGACGGGCTCCTGCCCGCCATCGCCCAGCAGTACGACACCGGAGAGGTGCTGATGCTGGGCTGGATGGACGACGAGGCGCTGCATCGCACGCTGACCACAGGCCGCTGCACCTACTGGTCCCGCAGCCGCCGCGAGTACTGGGTCAAGGGCGACACCTCGGGGCACGTCCAGTGGGTGAAGTCGGTCTCCCTCGACTGCGACGCCGACACCGTGCTGGTCAAGGTCGACCAGGTGGGCGCCGCCTGCCACACTGGCGCCCGCACCTGCTTCGACGCCGATGTGCTCCTCAAGGACGCCGGCCCCGGCGCGCCGGCCGCGGAGTCCGGCTCCCCGCGGGCGCGTTCGAACAGCACGGGTCAGTAGGTCGGCCGCCATGGATCTTGAGACGTTCCGCAAGCTGGCCGGCGACCGCCGGGTCATCCCGGTCACCCGCAAGCTCCTCGCCGACGGCGACACCCCGGTCGCCCTGTACCGCAAGCTCGCCGCCGAGCGCCCCGGCACCTTCCTGCTGGAGTCCGCGGAGAACGGCCGCGCCGCGTTTCAGTGGTCCCGCTACTCCTTCGTGGGCGTCCGGTCGGCCGCGACCCTGACCGAGCGGGACGGCCGGGCCCACTGGCTCGGCACCCCGCCCGTCGGCGTCCCCGTCGACGGCGACCCGCTGGCCGCCCTGCGTGCCACGATCGAGGCGCTGCACACGCCCCGCGACCTCGCCCACGACCTGGGCCTGCCGCCCTTCACCGGAGGCATGGTCGGCTACCTCGGCTACGACATCGTCCGCCGCCTGGAGCGGATCGGGCCCGGCGAGCGGGACGACCTGAAGCTGCCCGAGCTGACCATGCTGCTCACCAGCGACCTGGCCGTCATGGACCACTGGGAGGGCACGGTCCTGCTGATCGCCAACGCGATCAACCACAACGACCTCGACACCGGAGTCCACGAGGCCCACGCCGACGCCGTGGCCCGCCTGGACGCCATGGAGGCCGACCTCTGCCGCCCGGTCGCCCAGCCCCCCGCGGTGCTGCCGCCCTCCGCGCTGCCCCCGTACACCGCGCGCTGGGGCGGCCCCGACTTCCAGGCGGCCGTCGAGGACGTCAAGGAGCGCATCCGGGCCGGCGAGGCCTTCCAGGTCGTCCCCTCGCAGCGCTTCGAGACACCGTGCACGGCGAGCGCACTGGACGTCTACCGGGTCCTGAGGGCCACCAACCCGTCCCCGTACATGTATCTGTTCCGGCTGCCCGACGGCTCCGGGGGCGCCTTCGACGTGGTCGGCTCGTCGCCCGAGGCGCTGGTCAAGGTCGAGGAGGGGCGGGCCATGGTGCACCCCATCGCCGGCACCCGGCCGCGCGGCGCCACCCCGCAGGAGGACCAGGCGCTCGCCGACGAACTGCTCGCCGACCCCAAGGAGCGCGCCGAGCACCTGATGCTCGTCGACCTCGGGCGCAACGACCTCGGCCGGGTCTGCGAGCCCGGCTCGGTCGAGGTCGTCGACTTCATGTCCATCGAGCGGTACTCGCACGTCATGCACATCGTCTCCACGGTCACCGGCCGGGTCGCCGAAGGCCGCACCGCCTTCGACGTGCTGACGGCGTGCTTCCCCGCGGGCACCCTCTCCGGCGCGCCCAAGCCCCGCGCCATGCAGATCATCGACGAACTCGAACCGTCCCGGCGCGGCCTGTACGGCGGCTGCGTCGGCTATCTGGACTTCGCGGGCGACTCCGACACGGCCATCGCCATCCGTACGGCGCTGCTGCGCGACGGCACCGCCTACGTCCAGGCCGGCGCGGGCGTCGTCGCCGACTCCGACCCGGTCGCCGAGGACCAGGAGTGCCGCAACAAGGCGGCGGCGGTGCTCCGCGCGGTGCACACGGCGAACCGTCTCGGGAGGGGCTGAGTGAACCCCGGGTGACGTGACACCCGGGGTTCAGGCGATAGTGGAGTACGTGACAGCCGTACCTCACCCCCGTTCCGAAGCCGCAGGAGCCGCATGGGCGGGCCGTCGGAGCCTCGCCGTCGCGTTGCTGTGCGGCGCGCTCGGCGCCGCCGTGGCGCTGCTCGCCACGCGCCAGCGCTGGGCGGAGGGCACCGCCACGGTGGCCGGCGGCGCCTTCCCGCTCACCGCGAAGGGCAGCGACGTGACCGGCGTCCCCGCGGCCCTCGCCATAGTGGGCCTCGCCGCCCTCGTCGCCGTCTTCGCCGTCCGCAGGGGCGGCCGGCTGGCGGTCGCCGCCCTGCTCGCGCTGTCCGGCGCCGGCACGGTCGCCGCCGCACTGACCGGCGCCTCCGACGGCTCCGCGCTCGACGAGAAGGCCGCCGAGGCCACCGGCGACACCTCCGCGGGCGTCGCCGCCCTCAGCCACACGGCCTGGCCCTACGTAGCCGCCGTAGGCGGCGTGCTGCTCCTGCTCGCCGGGCTCCTCGCGCTGCGCTACGGCCGTCTGTGGCCCGCCATGTCCGGCCGCTACGAGCGCGGCACGGCGCGCCCGCGGCGCGCTGCCGCGGCCGTCGACCCCGATCGGCCCGAGGACCTGTGGAAGGCGCTGGACCGCGGCGAAGACCCAACGTAGGCGCTCCGCTGGTTGGGCCGTGGTGCGTCGGTGTCGGCTGCGGGTGCGTTGTGGGCTTGGGCTGTGATGCGTTGTCGGCTGGCTGCGGGTGCTTCGTGGCTGGTCGCGCAGTTCCCCGCGCCCCTTTGGGGCGCTGGTCGCGTCGTTTCCCGGGCTCCTTGGGGCGCTGGTCGCGTCGTTTCCCGGGTGCCTTTGGGGTGGTGGGGTGGGGGTGGTGTGGCGAAGTAGACGTTCGGTGGGGGCCACCCCTGCTCACCGGCGGGCCACCCGTACGGGACAATGGGCGGTGATGAGCGTCCGGCTCACACACGCACACAGCAACGAGGAGCAAGCAATGGCGGGCAGCAGCCACGGTCACACCCCGGCCGCCTGGACCGGTGTCATCATCGCCTTCATCGGGTTCTGCGTCGCGGGCGCCTTCATGGTGATGGCACAGCCGCTCGGTTTCTGGGCCGGCATGGCGATCGTGGTGCTCGGCGGCGTCGTCGGCGCCATCATGCGCTCCATGGGCCTCGGCCAGCCGAAAGACGTCCACGCGGTCCCGCAGACCCGGGCCGCGGTGACGCCCGAGCCCGCCGGCGCCGAGAGCTGACCCGGCGGCGACCGCCTCGTCGACGACCTCGTGGAGGGGCGCCACGGCACCGCAACGGCCGCCGCGGCGCCCCTCACGCGCGTCCACGGCCACAGGGGGGGCACAATGCGAGACGTGAACGCCGACAGTGAGCACCTGGTGCCGCGCACGGGCCGCGCGAGCGTCCTCGGCCGGCTGGCGGTCCCCGCGGGGCTCCTCGCGTCCGTCGCCGGGGCCTTCGCGTACGTCGCGACAGTGGACCCGAACGAGCCGGGCCACTACCCGGTGTGCCCGCTGTACGGCTACACCGGCCTGTACTGCCCCGGCTGCGGCGGGCTGCGCAGCGCGCACGCCTTCATCCACGGGGACCTCACGGCCGCGCTCCAGGCCAACGCCCCGGCCGTGGCCGCCTACCTGGCCTTCGCGGTCCTGTGGACCGCCTGGGTGGTCCGCGCGGTGCGCGGGCGGCCGATGCGGCTCGCACTCGGGCCGGTGCACCTGTGGAGCCTCGGAGCCGTACTGCTGGCCTTCACCATTGTCCGGAACCTGCCGTTCGGTGGCTGGCTGCATCCTTGATCAACTGGGCGGCGTCCAGGTAGTGGGACCGGTGACAACCGGATGCGGGGCCTTCGCCGTCCTGCGGATACCATCGCAGTGACCACGGGTTTTCGACCCGCAGGAACCACCGGCTGGAAGGGGGCCGCTCGCGTGAGTGTGCTCGACGAGATCATCGACGGAGTCCGTGCCGACCTGGCGGATCGGCAGGCCCGCGTCAGCCTCGACGAGCTCAAGGAGCGCGCGGCGAAGGCTCCGGCGGCCAAGGACGGGGTGGCCGCGCTGCGCGGCGACGGCGTCAAGGTCATCTGTGAAGTCAAGCGTTCCAGCCCGTCCAAGGGCGCGCTGGCCGCGATCGCCGACCCGGCCGGGCTCGCCGCCGACTACGAGGCGGGCGGCGCGGCCGTCATCTCGGTCCTCACCGAGCGGCGCCGCTTCGGTGGCTCGCTCGCCGACCTGGAGGCCGTCCGGGCCCGCGTGGACATCCCGGTGCTGCGCAAGGACTTCATCGTCACCTCGTACCAGCTGTGGGAGGCCCGTGCGTACGGCGCCGACCTCGCGCTGCTGATCGTCGCCGCCCTCGACCAGCCGGCCCTGGAGTCGCTGATCGAGCGGGCCGTCTCCATCGGGCTCACCCCGCTCGTCGAGGTGCACGACGAGGACGAGGTGGACCGCGCGGTGGACGCGGGCGCCAAGGTGATCGGCGTCAACGCGCGCAACCTGAAGACCCTGGAGGTCGACCGGGGCACGTTCGAGCGGGTCGCCCCGGAGATCCCGGACAGCGTGGTCAGGGTCGCCGAGTCCGGTGTCCGCGGCCCGCACGACCTGATCGCCTACGCCAACGCGGGCGCCGACGCGGTCCTGGTCGGCGAGTCCCTGGTGACCGGCCGCGACCCCAGGACGGCGGTCGCCGACCTGGTGGCGGCGGGCGAGCACCCCGCACTGCGGCACGGCCGGAACTGATCTCCCGGTAGGGTGAGCACCGATGACTGCGACGATCCCCGTGCCGACCACGGACCGGTACGCCCGCCTGGCGCGCGGCTGCCGTCCCCGTGGCTGCCGCGCGCCCGCCCGCCGGGTGCACGGGCGCCGGGTGCGCTACGTCATCGGTGACGAGCCCGGGCAGGTGAACGGCCGTCGATGGCAGCGCCCCGGAAGGGGCGCGGGAAACTGCGCGACCGGGAACGACGGTCCCGCAGCCGGCTGACGGAGCCCGCACCCCACGGCGATGAGTGTCTTTTCCACCAGCTCACCGTGAGGATTCCGCATGCCCAGCGAGTTCTTCATCCCCGACCCGGAGGGTCGGATTCCCAGCGCCGAGGGCTACTTCGGCGCGTTCGGCGGCAAGTTCATCCCGGAGGCGCTCGTCGCCGCCGTGGACGAGGTCGCCGTCGAGTACGACAAGGCCAAGCACGACCCGGAGTTCGCCCGCGAACTCGACGACCTTTTGGTCCACTACACCGGCCGCCCCAGCGCGCTCACCGAGGTGCCGCGGTTCGCCGAGCACGCCGGCGGCGCCCGGGTGTTCCTCAAACGCGAGGACCTCAACCACACCGGCTCCCACAAGATCAACAATGTGCTGGGCCAGGCCCTGCTCACCCGGCGGATGGGCAAGACCCGCGTGATCGCGGAGACGGGCGCCGGCCAGCACGGCGTCGCCACCGCCACCGCCTGCGCCCTGTTCGGCCTCGACTGCACCATCTACATGGGCGAGATCGACACCCGGCGGCAGGCCCTGAACGTGGCCCGCATGCGCATGCTGGGTGCCGAGGTCATCGCCGTGAAGTCCGGCAGCCGCACCCTGAAGGACGCCATCAACGAGGCCTTCCGGGACTGGGTCGCCAACGTCGACCACACCCACTACCTGTTCGGGACCGTGGCCGGCCCCCACCCGTTCCCCGCGATGGTGCGCGACTTCCACCGGGTGATCGGCGTGGAGGCGCGCCGCCAGCTCCTGGAACAGGCGGGCCGGCTCCCCGACGCGGCGGTCGCCTGCGTCGGCGGCGGCTCCAACGCCATCGGCCTCTTCCACGCCTTCATCCCGGACGCCGCCGTCCGCCTCGTCGGCTGCGAGCCCGCCGGGCACGGCGTCGCCACCGGCGAGCACGCGGCCACCCTCACCGAGGGCGAGCCCGGCATCCTGCACGGCTCCCGCTCCTTCGTTCTCCAGGACGACGAGGGCCAGATCACCGAGCCGTACTCGATCTCGGCCGGCCTGGACTACCCGGGCGTCGGCCCCGAGCACTCCTACCTCAAGGAGTCCGGCCGCGGTGAATACCGCGCGATCACCGACGACGCGGCCATGCAGGCGTTGCGCCTGCTGTCGCGCACGGAGGGCATCATCCCGGCGATCGAGAGTGCCCACGCGCTCGCCGGCGCCCTGGAGGTCGGCCGGGAACTGGGCGAGGACGGGCTGATCGTGGTCAACCTGTCCGGCCGCGGCGACAAGGACATGGACACGGCCGCCCGCTACTTCGGCCTGTACGACAGCGACGCGGACGCCGAGGTCGCCGCGGACGCGGACGGCGCGCACGCCGAGATCGAGGGGGACGCCAAGTGAGCGGGAACATCCAGCTGCTGACCGACACGCTCGCCGCCGCGAAGGCGGAGGGGCGGTCCGCCCTGATCGCCTACCTCCCGGCCGGGTTCCCCACCGTGGACGGCGGCATCGAGGCGATCAAGGCCGTCTTCGACGGCGGCGCCGATGTGGTCGAGGTCGGGCTGCCGCACAGCGACCCGGTCCTGGACGGCCCGGTCATCCAGACCGCCGACGACATCGCGCTGCGCGGCGGTGTCCGGATCGCCGACGTCATGCGCACGGTCCGGGAGGCGCACGAGGCGACCGGGAAACCCGTCCTCGTCATGACCTACTGGAACCCCATCGACCGCTACGGAGTGGAGCGCTTCACCGCCGAGCTGGCGGAGGCGGGCGGTGCGGGCTGCATCCTGCCCGACCTGCCGGTCCAGGAGTCGGCGCTGTGGCGCGAGCACGCGGCGAAGCACGGCCTCGCCACGGTCTTCGTGGTCGCCCCCAGCAGCAAGGACGCCCGGCTCGCGGAGATCACCGCGGCCGGCAGCGGCTTCGTCTACGCCGCCTCGCTGATGGGCGTCACGGGCACCCGCGAGTCCGTCGGCGCGCAGGCCCAGGACCTGGTGCAACGCACCCGTGCCACCGGCACGGACCTGCCCGTCTGCGTCGGCCTCGGCGTCTCCAACAGCGCCCAGGCCGCGGAGGTCGCGGGCTTCGCCGACGGAGTGATCGTCGGCTCGGCCTTCGTCAAACGCATGCTGGACGCACCGGACCACGCAACCGGAATCGCAGCAGTCCGCGAACTGGCCACCGAACTGACCCAGGCCGTACGCAACCAGACATAACCAGCAGCCCCCAAAGGGGCCCGGTTCCGGCAGCGCCCTGAAAGGGGCGCGGGGAACGGCGCGACCAGCCACGACGGCGCCGCGGCCGAACGACGGCGTGTTGCCGGGCTGGTCAGCCGGCGGCCATGCTGCCGGGGCCCGGTTCCGGCAGCGCCCTGAAAGGGGCGCGGGGAACGGCGCGACTAGCCACGACGGCGCGGCAGTCGAACGACGGCGTGTTGCCGGGCTGGTCAGCCGCCGGCCATGCTGCCGGGGCCCGGTTCCGGCAGCGCCCTGAAAGGGGCGCGGGGAACGGCGCGACCAGCCACGACGGCGCGGCAGTCGAACCACGACTGTTGGTCGGTGTATAGCCGCGGCGCGGTCCGGCGCGACCAGCCAAGACGGCGCCGCAGCCGAACGAGGGCCGTGGTACCCCGCCCCACCCGCGGAGCGCCGGTCACTCGAACGGGTGGACCTGGGGCCGGGGAGGCGCGCTGCGCCTCCCCGGTTCGTTCTGGGGGTGTGAGCGAGAAGAATCGTGACGGAAAGCGCACCGCCCGTGAGCGCCTGGCGGTCGAGCGAGAGAAGCAGAAGGCCGCGGAGAAGCGACGCCGCGCGCTGATCGTAGGCGCGACCGTGATCTGCGTGCTCGGACTCGCGGCGGTGATCGGCGTGGTCGCCGCGAACGCCGGCAAGGACAAGGGCAGCGCGAGCGCGGGCCCGGTCGTGGCACCCTCCGGCGCGCAGGGCAAGGACGGCCTCGCCATCCCGGTCGGCAAGGACGGCGCCAAGTCCACGCTCACGGTGTGGGAGGACTTCCGCTGCCCGGCCTGCCAGCAGTTCGAGACGGCGTACCGCCCCACGCTCCACGAGCTGGCCGACGCAGGCAAGCTCAGAGTCGAGTACCACCTGGTCACGCTCATCGACGCCAACCTCGGCGGCAGCGGTTCCCGGCGCTCGGCCAATGCGGCGGCCTGCGCCCAGGACGCCGGAAAGTTCCGCGAGTACCACGACGTGCTGTACGAGAACCAGCCCAAGGAGACGGATGACGCCTTCTCCAGCGATGACAAGCTGATCGAGCTGGCGGGCAAGGTGAACGGCCTGGACACGCCCGAGTTCCAGAAGTGTGTCAGAGACGGCACGCACAACAGCTGGGTGGCGAAATCCAACAAGGCGTTCCAGGCGGGCGGTTTCACCGGCACGCCGACCGTCCTGCTGAACGGCAAGAACATCTACCAGGACCAGTCGCTGACCCCGGACAAGCTCAAGCAGATGGTGGAGGCGACCGACAAGGGGTGAGCGATTCTCACGCCCCCGTTATGGACCCGTAGCCGGGCTGACTGCCGTGGGCCCGGCCCGGCACGGTAGCGTCGACCCTGCCATGGAACTTGCCTACATTCCCAGCCCGTCGCGCGGGGTGCTGCACCTCGGCCCGATTCCGCTGCGCGGCTACGCGTTCTGCATCATCATCGGCGTGTTCGTTGCCGTATGGCTCGGCAACAAGCGCTGGATCGCCCGCGGCGGCCGCTCCGGCACGGTGGCCGACATCGCCGTCTGGGCCGTGCCGTTCGGCCTCGTCGGCGGTCGGCTCTACCACGTGATCACGGACTACGAGCTGTACTTCAGCGAGGGCCGTGACTGGGTGGACGCCTTCAAAGTGTGGGAGGGCGGGCTCGGCATCTGGGGCGCGATCGCGCTCGGCGCGCTGGGTGCCTGGATCGGCGCCCGGCGCCGGGGCATCCCGATGCCCGCGTACGCCGACGCCGTCGCCCCCGGCATCGCCCTGGCGCAGGCGATCGGCCGCTGGGGCAACTGGTTCAACCAGGAGCTGTACGGGCGCGAGACGGACCTCCCCTGGGCGGTGCACATCACCTCCTCCTCGGGCGGCCGGGTGCCGGGCTACTACCACCCGACGTTCCTGTACGAGTCCCTGTGGTGCATCGGCGTCGCCGTCCTGGTGATCTGGGCCGACCGGCGCTTCAAGCTGGGCCACGGCCGGGTGTTCGCCCTGTACGTCGCCGCGTACTGCGCGGGCCGGGCCTGGATCGAGTACATGCGTGTCGACGACGCCCACCATGTCCTGGGCCTGCGGCTCAACGACTGGACCGCGCTGCTCGTCTTCGTGCTGGCGGTGGTGTACATCGTCGTGTCGGCGAAGAAGCGGCCCGGCCGGGAGGCCGTGGTGGAACCGGCCGACGTCGCGGCGGATGCCGAGGGTGCGACCCC
Organism: Streptomyces sp. NPDC004629; assembly: GCF_042873595.1. Lineage (NCBI taxonomy): Bacteria > Bacillati > Actinomycetota > Actinomycetes > Kitasatosporales > Streptomycetaceae > Streptomyces > Streptomyces sp. NPDC004629. The sequence goes on from NZ_JBIALO010000037.1 coordinate 23,270, forward strand.
CGGCACGGAGACCGGGTCCGAGACCGCGTCCGACGACGAGGTGAAGGACAAGGCGAAGGACGAAGCGCCGGACGCGGCGGGGAACGGGGCACAGGCCGAAACCGGTGACCGGGCCGAGGCCGGGGCCGCCGGGGTTCCCGAGGGCCGGGCCGAGAACGGGGCGGTCGCCGGGATCGCCGAGGCCTCGGACGCGAAGGACGAGGCGGAGTCGGCCAAGAAGAGCTGACCCGCGGCCGTACGAGACGAGGGCGCCCCGGATCGCGGGGCGCCCCCGTCGTATCTCATGGCCTGCGGGCCACCAGGGACAGCGTCCGCCGGGCCGCCGCCACCACGGCCGCGTCGATGAACCGGCCGTCCGGCAGCGCCTGGGCGCCGCGCTCCGTCGTCGCCGCCTTCACGATCGTCTCGGCCTGTTCCAGCTCCGCCTCCGTGGGCAGATAGGCACGCTCGATGATGGGCAGCTGGCGCGGGTGGATGGCGGCCCGGCCGAGAAAGCCGAGAGCGCGGCCGTGGGCGCAGGAGGCGGCGAGCCCGTCCAGGTCGCGGATGTCGGGGTGGACCGACTGGGGCGGCGGCGCGAGACCGGCCGCCCGCGCGGCGACGACGACCCGGGAGCGGCACCAGTCGAGGCCCGCGTCGTCGCGTACGCCCAGGTCGGCCCGGAGGTCCGCCTCGCCGAGGGAGATGCCCCGCAGGGCCGGGTGAGCGGCGGCGATGGCGTGGGCGTGCTCGATGCCCAGGGCGGTTTCGAGGAGGGCGTACAGCCGGTGCCCCGTGGTGTCGGCGGCGTGCACCACCTCGTCGGCGGAGGTCACCTTCGGCAGCCGTACCCCGGACACGCCCGGCAGCCCGGCCACCGCCCGCAGGTCGGCGCCGGCCCATGGGCCCTCGGTACCGTTCACCCGGACGTGGACCCGTACCGGCTGCGGCTCGGACAGCAGGTCGACGGTCGCCGCGCGGGCGTACTCCTTGCGGTCCGGGGCGACCGCGTCCTCCAGGTCGATCACCACCACGTCCGCGCCGCAGGCCAGCGCCTTGGCCACCACGTGCGGGCGGTCGCCCGGTACGTACAGCCAGGTGAGCGGGAACGGGATCACAGGGCGCCCTCCTCGCGCAGGGCGTGCAGTTCCGCCGGGGTCAGGCCCAGCTCGGTCAGGACGGCCTCCGTGTCCGCGCCGTGCGGGCGGCCCGCCCAGCGGATCGCGCCGGGGGTGGCGGAGAGCCGGAAGAGGACGTTCTGCATGCGCAGCGGGCCCAGTTCCGGGTCGTCGACGGTGGCGATGGTACCCAGGGCCGCGTACTGGGGGTCGGACATGACGTCCCGCACATCCTGGACCGGCGCCACCGCGGCCTCCGCCTTCTCGAAGGCGGACACCACCTCGTCGCGGGTGCGGTCGGCGATCCAGCGGCCGACCGCCGCGTCGAGGACGTCGGCGTGCGCCGCGCGTCCGGCGCCGGTCGCGAACCACGGCTCGTCGATCAGGTCCCGGCGGCCGACCAGGTCCATGACGCGTTCGGCGACCGACTGCGCTGAGGTGGAGACGGCGACCCAGCTGCCGTCGGCCGTGCGATAGGTGTTGCGCGGGGCGTTGTTCTGGGAGCGGTTGCCGGTGCGCGGCTGGACGTGGCCCAACTGGTCGTACCAGATGGGCTGCGGGCCGAGGACGGTCAGGATCGGCTCGATGATGGCCATGTCGACGACCTGGCCGGCACCGGTGTGCTCCCGGGCGGCCAGCGCCGTCATCACCGCGTACGCCGTGGCCAGGGCGGCGATGGAGTCGGCGAGACCGAAGGGCGGGAGCGTCGGGGGCGCGTCCGGCTCGCCGGTGATCGCTGCGAAGCCGCTCATCGCCTCGGCGAGGGTGCCGAAGCCGGGGCGGCGCGCGTACGGCCCGAACTGGCCGAAGGCGGTGACCCGGGTGAGCACGAGGCGCGGGTTGACGCCGGACAGTTCCTCCCAGCCCAGGTCCCACTTCTCCAGCGTGCCGGGCCGGAAGTTCTCGATCACCACGTCGGCGGTGGCGGCCAGCCGCAGCAGGGTGGCACGGCCACCGGGCTTGGACAGGTCCAGGGTGACGGTGCGCTTGTTGCGGCCGAGCAGCTTCCACCACAGGCCGACGCCGTCCTTGGCGGGACCGTGACCGCGGGACGGGTCGGGCTTGGCCGGGTGCTCGACCTTGACGACCTCGGCGCCGAAGTCACCGAGCAGGGTGGCGGCGAGAGGGCCGGCGAAGAGGGTGGCGAGATCGAGGACGCGCAGACCGTCCAGGGGCCGGGGGGCGCTCATCCGGCGTGCGGGGCCTCGTACGGGACGAGGCCGGTGGTCGGGTCCCCGTGCGGGACGAGGCCGGTGGTCGCGCTGTCGGGTGCGGTGCGGGTCATGGGCGGGTCGCCTCCAGGTGGGTGAGCTGGGCGAGGGTGTCGAAGCCGGTGCCGTCGAAACCGGCGACGGAGGTGGCGAGGCGGTTCTTGAGGGGCGCCGTCCAGCGGTCGGGCAGGGCGGCGGGGGAGCCGGCGAGGAGGCCGGCGATGCTGCCCGCGGTGGCCCCGTTGGAGTCCGTGTCCCAGCCGCCCGACACGGCGCGGCAGATCGAGCCGGTGAAGTCGCCGTCCGCGTGGGTGAGGGCGGCGGCGATCAGGGCGGTGTTGGGGAGGGCGTGGACCCAGTGGTAGGTGGCGGAGTAGCGGGCGTGCAGCGCGTCCACGACCTGGTCGAAGTCGGGTTGTTCGGCGGCCAGCAGGACGGCGTGGTCCAGGGCCTGCGCCAGTCGGGAGCCGGGCGGCACCACCGTGCGGCCGACGCGCAGGCAGGCGTGCACGTCGAGGGCTCCGGTGGCCGCGGCGGCGATGGTGGCCGCGATGAACATCGCTGCGTAGACGCCGTTGGCGGTGTGGCTGAGTACGGCGTCGCGGTGGGCCTGCGCCGCGGCGGCGGCCGGGTCGCCCGGGTTGGTCCAGCCGTGCACGTCGGCGCGGATGAGGGCGCCGATCCACTCGCGGAAGGGGTTGCGGTGGCGGGCCGTGTGCGGGGGTTCGATGCCGGCGAGGAGGTTGCGGTAGGCGATGCGCTCGGCGGTGAAGGTGCGGCCGGCGGGGAGTTCGTCGAGCCAGAGCCCGGCCAGCTCGACGGTGCTGAACGCCCTGCCGTGCCGACGGAGCAACAGGAGGTTCAGCAGCGGGTAGTTGAGGTCGTCGTCCTCGGGCATGCCGTCGATGTTCTCGGCGAGCGAGGTGGGGGCGGAGCGGCGGTTCCAGGGGTGGGCCGCCTTGAGGTCGTCGGGGACTCCCTGGGCCGTGAAGTACCCGGTGAGCGGCCAGTTGCCGGTGGACCGGGCGAGCCGGCGGATGCCGTCGAGGGACACCTTCTCGACCGGCTTGCCCAGCAGACAGCCCACGGCCCGGCCCAGCCACGCCGCTTCGAGCCGGAGCGGGGTCAGTGCCGTATGGACCCCACCACCCCGGCGCCCACCGCCCCCCGAACCCCGCACGCCTACGGCACCGACCGACCCGTGACCGCGCAGCCCGCGGTCGGGGTCGCCGTGGCCCGGGGATGCGCGGTCCGGGGGCTTGTGGTCGGTGGAGGGGTGGGTTGGGGATCCGTGGTCCGGGAGCGGCGGGCGACGCGGCGTCAATCCGATGTCAAGCGGGAGTGGTTCGGTCGGCCAGTGGGGGCACAGGGTCTTGATTCTCGTCAGCTCGGTCGGTTCTCGGTCGGCCAATGTGCCGGGCAGGTCGGCCAGTTCGTCCAGCAGGTCCTCCGCGAGCAGCCGCAGGTACCGGGACGCAGGCCGCGGGGAGGCACCGGCCCGCACCGGCGCGGCGCCGCCGCCCGCCGCCGTCCACCGCGCCTCGATCGCCGTCGGCTCGCGTCCGTCCTGCCGCGCCTGGCGAAGCTCGTGGGCCACCAGGTCCTCCGGCTGGACCCAGGTCAGTCGGAGCATTCCGGACCCCCGAGTGCGGCGAACGCCCGCTCGTGGGCCCGGCGCCGTCCGACGTCCCGCGCGAAGACCTCCATCGCGACCTCGGTGAGTGTCCGGGCGGGCGCCCACAGGTCCAGCCGGCTCGCCTCCGCCACGGTCTTGGACCAGTCCTCCGGGACGGGCGAGCCGAGCGCACCGGCCAGTGCGCCCGCCATCGTCGCGATCGAATCGCAGTCGCGGCCGTAGTTGACCGAGCCCAGCACCGCCTGCCGGTAGTCGCCGTCGGCCACCAGCAACATGCCGAGCGCGACGGGAAGTTCCTCGATCGAGTGCAGCCGGGACGGGCGGTGGGCGCCGAGGGACGGGGCCCGGTAGTCGGGGCCGACCGTGTCGTAGGGTGCCACCGCCTCCCGCAGCGGGACCAGCGCCGACTCGATGTCGCGGTGCCGGCCGGCCACCGCGCAGACCTCCTCGATCGCCGCCCGGGTGCCGTCCTTCGCCAGCGACAGGCAGGCGGCCACCACCGACCGGGGGCTCGCGCCGGGTGCCGCGGCCGCCGCCACCGCCGCGGCGAAGACCCCGGCCGCCTCACGGCCGTACGAGGACTGGTGCGCGCCCGCGACGTCCAGCGCCTCGGCGTACGCGCCCGCCGGGTTGGCCGCGTTGACCAGGCCGACAGGGGCCATGTACATCGCCGCCCCGCAGTTGACGATGTTGCCCGTGCCCGCCTCCCGCGGGTCCACATGGCCGTACGCCAGCCGGGCCACCAGCCACTTCTCCGCCAGGAAGATCCGGTGCAGGGGCAGCGCCTCCGCCTCCAGTTCGGGAATCCAGCGGGGGTTGGTCATCAGATCCGGGACCAGGTGGTCGGCGACGGCGTAGGCGTCCAGGTGGTCCCGGACCCGCGCGTACACCCGGACCAGCGCATGGGTCATCAAGGTGTCGTCGGTGATGTGCCCGTCGCCCTTGTGGTAGGGGGCGATGGGGCGGGCGGTGCGCCAGGCGTCGCCGTGCCAGGGGCCGACGATGCCGTGCACGCGGCCACCGTGGCGTTCGAGGATCTGGTCGGGCGAGTAGCCCTCGACGGGGCCGCCGAGGGCGTCTGCGACGGCGGCGCCGACGAGCGCCCCGGTGATCCGCTCATGCAGACCGGGGCTGCCGATTTCATCTGCTGTGGGCGTCATGCCCCGCATCATCCCCCTGGAACGGCCGGTTGCGCGGCTTCCAGGAGTTCGGCGAGTTCGACCAGGTCGGTGCCGGTGAGCCGGGGGAGCGCACAGCCGGAGAGGGTGCGGCAGGCGTCCCGCCACGCGCGCGGGAGGGCCGCGCCGCCGCCCAGCGCCCCGGTCAGCGCGCCCGCCAGCGCGGGGGCCGAGTCGGCGACCCGGGACAGGCAGGCCGCGGCGGGCACGGCCTCGGCGATCCGGCCCCGCGCGGCGCTGGCCAGGGCGAGGGCGACCGGGACCGTCTCGGCGGCGGCGATGCCGTAGCTGTAGACGTGGTCGACGATCTGGTGCTCCAGGAGCGGGATCAGGGCGAAGGCGGTCCCGGTGTCGTGGGCGAGGGCCAGCGCGTGCCGGGCGTTGCGGCCGATCTCCGTGGTCGCGGGCAGTTCGCCGAGGGCCGCCGTCACACAGGTGTCCACGTCTGCGCCGGCGAGCGCCAGGGCGAGGGCCGCGGCCATCGCCCTGGCTCCGTGCACCCCGTCGCCGTCCTGGGTGTAGCGGGCGTCGAACTCGGCCAGTTCGGCGGCGCTTCGGGGGTCGCCGCGGTGGGCGACGGCGAGCACGCAGGCGCGTACGCAGGCCGCGTCGTCGAAGTAGTGCGGGTTGTCGTGGCCGGTGGCGGGCGGGCGCAGCCCGGTGGCGAGGTTGCCGAGGCCGGCCCGGACCGAGATCCGGGCACGCAGCGGCAGTACCGCGGACTCGACCTCCGGGGCGCGCTCGGCCGCGGCGGCGACCTCGGAGGCGACGGCGCTCCAGGTGAGGTCGATGGCGGCCCGGGTGCGGCGGTCCCGGCTGAGGTCCCCGAGCGCGCTGTCGTCGCCGGCGCGCAGTACCGCCTCGGCCGCGAACACCGCCCACTCGGCGTCGTCGGAGGGGCCGAGGCGCAGCGGCTCCGGGGGCTGGTTGAGCGCGATCGGCACGGGCAGCGTGGTCGTCGCGTTCTGCTCGGCGAAGGTGTCCAGTTCGCGGGTGAGCCGCCGGGTCCACTCGGGCATGCGGGCGGCCCGGTGGCGGGCCGCCGGCCATCCGGCGGCGTCCCCCGCGGCCAGCCCGAGCAGCAGCCCCTCGATCCTGCGGCTCACGGCCGCACCTTGCCCTGCTCGACCGGCGCACACGCGGCGGGCACGTAGGCCGCGGTGTCGGCGGGCGGTACGGTCGCCGGCTCCGCCGCCGGGTGGGTCTCGCCGCGTGCGGTGTCCGGTAGGAGCCCTTCCGCGGTCTGTGCCCCGGCCTGTGCGACGAGGTCGCGCAGCGCACCGGGCGGGACGTGCGGCAGGGACGGTCCGGCCGCCCCCGGTTCGGATGGCTCCCGGTCCGGGAGGTCCGGTGCGTGCCCGACCGGGAGTTCCGGTGTCTCCTCGATCAGGAGATTCCGTGCCTCGCGGACCAGGGGATTCCGTGCCTCCTGGTCCAGGAGATCCCGTGCCTCCTGGTCCAGGGGATCCGGTGCCCGCTCGACCAGGAGGTCCGCCACGTCGAGCACGTGGTGGCCCGCCATGGAGGGCAGGCAGGTGCCGCGGGCCGGACCGATCGCCGCCGCCCAGTCGGGCGGGACGGCGCCGGCGCCCCCGGTCGCGCCGGCCAGCGCGCCCGCCACGGCGGCCGTGGTGTCGGCGTCCCGGCCCATGTTGACCGCCGTCAGGACGGCCCGCCGGAAGTCGCCGTCGGCGGACGCGTACGCCCCGAAGGCGAGCGCCACCGCCTCGGGGGCGAGGTCGGTCCAGGGGTAGCCGCCGACGACGACCGCGGAGCGGACCGCGCGTTCGCCGCGGTGGGCGACGGCGACCGCCCGGCGCAGCGAGCGGGCCGTCCACGAGTCGTCGGGGACGACGGCGAGCGCGGCGGCGACCACCGCGCTGATCGGCGCCCCCGCCATCGCCGCGGCCACCCCGGCGGCCACCGCCTGCCCGCCGTAGATGCCCTCGCCGTCATGGCTGACCGAGCCGTCGATCGCCACCAGCCGGGCCGCCTCGGCGGGGCGGCCCGCCGCAAACACCCCGAAGGGGGCGGCCCGCATCGCGAGGCCGTCGCTCCAGGCGTGGCGGTGCTGGGCGGAGATGGGTGCGGCGAGCCCCCGGCGCAGATTCTCCAGCGTGCCGCGTTCGCTGAATCCCGCTCCGCGGAAGGGCCCTTCGTGCCGGTTCGCGATCCACTCGTGCCAGGCCGCCTCCGCATGCTCCGGGGTGAGCGCGCAGCCGTGCCGGGCGAGCAGCAGCCCCGAGAAGATCGCGTACTCGGTGTCGTCGGTGCCGGACGGCCGTTCGACGACGTAGCCCGTGATACGGCCCCAGCGGGCCCGGATCTCCGAGGGCTTCAGGTTCTCCGCCGGGGCCCCGAGCGCGTCTCCCACCGCCAGGCCGAGCAGCGCGCCGCGCGCCCGTTCGCGGAGTTCGGTGGCGTCCCCGGGGGACGGGACCGACGGGATGCGGGCGATCGATGCCATGGGCGGCTCTCTTCGTGGGGTGACTTTTGCGGATGTCTGCCACCGGAGCAGTCGACGCGAGCACCGAGGGCCCCAGCATCACCCGGTCGACATATGCGCAGCCCTTTGCATGTATGAGCAAAGAAGGTAAAACCGCAGGTTAGCCCAGCCTTTCCTTGCTGGCGGGACGGAAATCAAAGGCGTAGATTCGTTGTTGTCAAAAAGTAGAACCCGTCCAACTAAGCTCCTGGGGGACCCCTATGGCCATCATCGAGACCGAGGCCGCGCTGCACGAGGCCCATCGGGACAACCACACGCACCGGGACGTGAACGGCGGCTGGCTGCGCCCCGCCGTGTTCGGCGCGATGGACGGCCTGGTCTCCAACCTCGCCCTGATCACCGGTGTGGCCGGCGGTGCGGTCGGCCACCAGACCATCGTCATCACGGGGCTCGCGGGCCTCGCCGCCGGTGCCTTCTCCATGGCGGCCGGCGAGTACACCTCCGTCGCCTCGCAGCGCGAGCTGGTCGAGGCCGAGCTGGACGTCGAGCGGCGGGAGCTGCGCCGGCACCCGCAGGACGAGGAGAAGGAACTGGCGGCACTCTACGAGACGCGGGGCGTCGAGCCGGAACTGGCCCGCGAGGTCGCCCGGCAGCTGTCCCGGGATCCCGAGCAGGCCCTGGAGATACACGCCCGGGAGGAGCTGGGCGTCGACCCGGGCGATCTGCCGTCGCCGCTGGTCGCGGCGGTCTCCTCGTTCGGCTCCTTCGCGCTGGGCGCCCTGCTGCCCGTCCTGCCGTACCTGCTGGGCGCGACCGCGCTGTGGCCGGCCCTGGTGCTGGCCCTCATCGGGCTGTTCGGCTGTGGCGCCGTGGTCGCCAAGGTGACCGCGCGCAGCTGGTGGTTCAGCGGTCTGCGGCAGCTCGCCCTCGGTGGTGCGGCGGCCGGTGTGACCTACGCCCTGGGCAGTTTGTTCGGAACCGCCGTAGGATAGTGCAGCTGGCACCCATGCGCCGGGCCGCATGAGCAGCTGTTACCCATTGGTTTCAAATGCTTAACCGCTGGGCATGAGCCGTAAGCGCTGTGGGCAAAGACGCCTGCGGCGCATCCGCGGGATGGGCGAGGACGCTCCTCCCGCCCCCCTTCGGGCCGATGGACATGGATCTGTCCGCGCCGGCCCCCACATACTTCCGCCGCCGTGCGCGGCGCTCTGTCGCGCACCCCGGCGACGTCCACATGTTGGAACGGAGCATCCGGTTCCCGAGCACCGCTCCATCGTGTAACCTGCACGAAATTTTGCACTCACGCAGAGGGCCAGCGTCGTCCCTCGGCACCGCATATGCCAGATGACGACGACGGGAGAGCCGATGCGTACACCGCGCCAGCCGTCCCAGCACTCCACGAATGGCCGGAACTGGTCGTTCATGGATGCTCGCCCTGCTGCGCAGGGTATGTACGACCCCCGCAACGAGCACGACGCCTGTGGCGTCGGCTTCGTGGCCACCCTCACCGGCGAGGCGAGCCATGCGCTGGTCGAGCAGGCGCTCACGGTTCTGCGCAACCTGGAGCACCGCGGTGCCACCGGCTCCGAACCCGACTCCGGTGACGGCGCGGGACTGCTCTCCCAGGTGCCGGACGCCTTCTTCCGCGAGGTGGCCGGATTTGAACTCCCCGCGGCCGGGGCGTACGCCGTCGGCATCGCCTTTCTGCCCGAGGAGCACACCGCCGAGGCCGTCTCACGGATCGAGACGATCGCCCACGAGGAGGGACTGACGGTCCTCGGCTGGCGCGAGGTCCCGGTCGCCCCCGACCTGCTGGGCGCGACCGCCCGCTCGACCATGCCGGTCTTCCGGCAGCTCTTCGTCACCGGGGGCACCTCCCCGACGGAGTCCGGGGGACGCGCCGACGAGGGCATCGCGCTGGACCGCAAGGCGTTCGTGCTGCGCAAGCGCGCCGAGCGCGAGGCCGACGTGTACTTCCCGTCGCTGTCCGCGCGCACGATCGTGTACAAGGGCATGCTGACCACCGGACAGCTCGAACCGTTCTTCCCCGACCTGTCCGACCGCCGCTTCGCCACCGCGATCGCGCTCGTGCACTCCCGGTTCTCCACCAACACGTTCCCGTCGTGGCCGCTCGCCCACCCCTACCGCTTCGTCGCGCACAACGGCGAGATCAACACCGTCCAGGGCAACCGCAACTGGATGCGCGCCCGAGAGTCCCGGCTGGCCTCTGACCTGTTCGGCGCCGGAAACCTGGAGCGCGTCTTCCCGGTGTGCACGCCCGACGCCTCCGACTCCGCCTCCTTCGACGAGGTGCTGGAGCTGCTGCACCTCGGCGGCCGCTCGCTGCCGCACTCCGTGCTGATGATGATCCCGGAGGCGTGGGAGAACCACGCCTCCATGGACCCGGCCCGGCGCGCCTTCTACCAGTTCCACGCCACCATGATGGAGCCCTGGGACGGCCCGGCCTGCGTCACCTTCACCGACGGCACCCAGGTCGGCGCCGTACTCGACCGCAACGGACTGCGCCCCGGCCGCTACTGGGTCACCGACGACGGCCTCGTCGTCCTCGGCTCCGAGGTCGGCGTCCTCGACATCGACCCCGCCAGGGTCGTCCGCAAGGGCCGGCTGCAGCCCGGCCGGATGTTTCTCGTCGACACCGCCGAGCACCGCATCATCGAGGACGACGAGATCAAGGCGACCCTCGCCGCCGAGCAGCCCTACGCCGACTGGCTGGAGGCCGGCGAGATCGAGCTGGGCGACCTGCCCGAGCGCGAGCACATCGTGCACACCCACGCCTCGGTCACTCGCCGCCAGCAGACCTTCGGCTACACCGAGGAGGAACTGCGCGTCCTGCTCGCGCCGATGGCCAAGACCGGCGCCGAGCCCATCGGCTCCATGGGCACCGACTCGCCGATCGCCGCCCTGTCCGATCGCCCGCGCCTGCTGTTCGACTACTTCACCCAGCTGTTCGCGCAGGTCACCAACCCGCCGCTGGACGCGATCCGCGAGGAGCTGGTCACCTCGCTGCGCTCCGCGCTGGGCCCGCAGGGCAATCTGCTCGACCCGACCGCCGCCTCCTGTCGCTCCGTCGTGCTGCCCTTCCCGGTCATCGACAACGACGAGCTGGCCAAGCTCATCCACATCAACGCCGACGGCGACCTGCCGGGCTTCAAGGCCGCGACCCTCTCCGGTCTGTACCGGGTCGGCGGCGGCGGCGACGCCCTGGCCGCCCGCATCGACGAGATCTGCGCCGAGGCCGACGCCGCCATCGGCAACGGCGCCCGGCTGATCGTCCTGTCGGACCGCCACTCGGACGCCGAGCACGCACCGATCCCCTCGCTGCTGCTCACCGCCGCCGTCCACCACCACCTCATCCGCACCAAGCAGCGCACCCACGTGGGCCTGCTGGTCGAGGCCGGCGACGTCCGCGAGGTCCACCACGTGGCCCTGCTCATCGGCTACGGCGCCGCCGGGGTCAACCCGTACCTGGCGATGGAGTCCGTGGAGGACCTGGTCCGCGCGGGCACCTTCCTGCCCGGCACGGAGACCGAGCAGGCCATCCGCAACCTGATCCACGCCCTCGGCAAGGGCGTCCTGAAGGTCATGTCCAAGATGGGCATCTCGACCGTCGCCTCCTACCGCGGCGCCCAGGTCTTCGAGGCCGTCGGCCTCGACGAGGGCTTCGTCGAGAAGTACTTCAACGGCACCGCCACCAAGATCGGCGGCGTCGGCATCGACGTCGTCGCCGAGGAGGTCGCCGCCCGGCACGCCAAGGCCTACCCGGCCTCCGGCATCGCCCCCGCGCACCGCGCCCTGGAGATCGGCGGCGAGTACCAGTGGCGCCGCGAGGGCGAGCCGCACCTGTTCGACCCCGAGACGATCTTCCGTCTCCAGCACTCCACGCGCACCGGCCGCTACGACGTCTTCAAGAAGTACACGGCGCGCGTGAACGAGCAGTCCGAGCGCCTGATGACGCTGCGCGGGCTGTTCGGCTTCGCCGCTGACCGGCAGCCGGTCCCCGTCGACGAGGTCGAGCCGGTCAGCGAGATCGTCAAGCGTTTCTCCACCGGCGCCATGTCGTACGGATCCATCTCCCGCGAGGCGCACGAGACGCTCGCCATCGCCATGAACCGGCTGGGCGGCAAGTCCAACACCGGTGAGGGCGGCGAGGACCCGGAGCGCCTGTACGACCCGGCGCGCCGCTCGTCGATCAAGCAGGTCGCCTCCGGCCGTTTCGGTGTGACCTCCGAGTACCTGGTCAACGCCGACGACATCCAGATCAAGATGGCCCAGGGCGCCAAGCCCGGCGAGGGCGGCCAGCTGCCCGGCCACAAGGTGTACCCGTGGGTGGCCAAGACCCGGCACAGCACCCCCGGCGTCGGCCTGATCTCGCCGCCGCCGCACCACGACATCTACTCCATCGAGGACCTGGCCCAGCTGATCCACGACCTCAAGAACGCCAACCCGGTCGCGCGGATCCATGTGAAGCTGGTGTCCGAGGTCGGCGTCGGCACGGTCGCCGCGGGCGTCTCCAAGGCGCACGCGGACGTGGTCCTGATCTCCGGGCACGACGGCGGCACCGGGGCCTCCCCGCTGACCTCCCTCAAGCACGCGGGCGGCCCCTGGGAGCTGGGCCTCGCCGAGACCCAGCAGACCCTGCTGCTCAACGGCCTGCGCGACCGGATCGTGGTGCAGACCGACGGTCAGCTGAAGACCGGCCGTGACGTGGTCATCGCCGCGCTGCTCGGCGCCGAGGAGTTCGGTTTCGCGACCGCGCCGCTCGTCGTCTCCGGCTGCGTCATGATGCGTGTCTGCCACCTGGACACCTGCCCGGTCGGCATCGCCACCCAGAACCCGACCCTGCGGGACCGGTTCGCCGGCAAGGCCGAACACGTGGTGAACTTCTTCGAGTTCATCGGCCAGGAGGTCCGCGAACTCCTCGCCGAGCTGGGTTTCCGCTCCATCGAGGAAGCCGTCGGTCACGCCGAGGCGCTCGACGTCAGCCGGGCCGTCGACCACTGGAAGGCGCAGGGCCTGAACCTGGAGCCGCTGTTCCACGTGCCCGACCTGCCCGCGGGCGCGGTGCGCCACCAGGCCGTCGAGCAGGACCACGGCCTGGCCAAGGCCCTGGACAACGAGCTGATCAAGCTCGCCGCCGACGCCCTCGCCGCGTCCAGCGCCATCGACGCCCAGCCGGTGCGCGCGCAGGTCGCCATCCGCAACATCAACCGCACGGTCGGCACCATGCTCGGCCACGAGGTGACGAAGAAGTTCGGCGGCGCCGGTCTACCCGACGACACGATCGACATCACCTTCACCGGCTCGGCCGGCCAGTCCTTCGGCGCCTTCCTGCCGCGCGGCGTCACCCTCCGCCTGGAGGGCGATGCCAACGACTACGTCGCCAAGGGCCTGTCCGGCGGACGGGTGATCGTGCGCCCGGACCGCGGCGCCGACCACCTCGCCGAGTTTTCCACGATCGCGGGCAACACCATCGCCTACGGCGCGACCGGCGGCGAGCTGTTCCTGCGCGGCCGCACCGGCGAGCGGTTCTGCGTCCGCAACTCCGGTGCGCTGGTGGTCGCCGAAGGCGTGGGCGACCACGGCTGCGAGTACATGACCGGCGGTCACGCGGTCGTCCTCGGCGAGACGGGCCGCAACTTCGCGGCCGGCATGTCCGGCGGCGTCGCCTACGTCATCGACCTGAACCGCGACAACGTCAACGCGGGCAACCTGGGCGCGATCCAGGCGCTGGACGAGACGGACAAGCAGTGGCTGCACGACGTGGTGCGCCGCCACCAGGAGGAGACCGGCTCGACGGTCGCCGAGAAGCTCCTGGCCGAGTGGGACACCGCGGCCGACCGCTTCACCAAGATCATCCCCAGCACGTACCAGGCAGTGCTCGCCGCCAAGGACGCCGCCGAGCGAGCCGGTCTCTCCGAGACCGAGACCCACGAGAAGATGATGGAGGCGGCGATCAATGGCTGACCCGAAGGGCTTCCTCAACCACGGCCGTCAGATCGCCGAGACCCGTCCCGTCAGCGAGCGCGTCAGGGACTGGAACGAGGTCTACGTCCCCGGCTCCCTGCTGCCGATCATCAGCAAGCAGGCCAGCCGGTGCATGGACTGCGGCATCCCGTTCTGCCACAACGGCTGTCCGCTCGGAAACCTCATCCCCGAGTGGAACGACTACGCCTACCGCGAGGACTGGTCCGCCGCCTCGGAGCGGCTGCACGCCACCAACAACTTCCCGGAGTTCACCGGGCGGCTGTGCCCGGCGCCCTGCGAGTCGGCGTGCGTGCTCGGCATCAACCAGCAGCCGGTCACCATCAAGAACGTCGAGGTCTCGATCATCGACAAGGCGTGGGACGCCGGTGACGTCCGGCCGCAGGTGCCCGAGCGGCTGTCCGGCAAGACGGTCGCCGTGATCGGCTCAGGGCCGTCGGGCCTGGCCGCCGCCCAGCAGCTGACCCGGGCCGGCCACACCGTCGCCGTCTACGAACGCGCCGACCGGATCGGTGGCCTGCTGCGCTACGGCATCCCCGAGTTCAAGATGGAGAAGCGGCACATCAACCGCCGCATCGAGCAGATGCGCGCGGAGGGCACCCGGTTCCGCACCGGCATCGAGATCGGCCGCGACCTGAAGGCGACGGACCTGCGCAAGCGGTACGACGCCGTCGTCATCGCGGCCGGCGCCACGACCGCCCGTGACCTGCCGGTGCCCGGCCGTGAACTCAAGGGCATCCACCAGGCGATGGAGTACCTGCCGCTGGCCAACAAGGTCCAGGAGGGCGACTACGTCACCGCGCCGATCTCGGCGAAGGGCAAGCACGTCGTGGTGATCGGCGGCGGCGACACCGGAGCGGACTGCGTGGGCACCGCCCACCGCCAGGGCGCGGCCTCCGTCACCCAGCTGGAGATCATGCCCCGCCCCAGCGACGAGCGGGACAAGGTCTCCCAGCCCTGGCCGACCTTCCCGATCCTCTACAAGGTCACCTCGGCCCACGAGGAGGGCGGCGAGCGCATCTACTCGGCGTCCACCACCCACTTCGAGGGCGACGAGGACGGTCAGGTGCAGTGGCTGCACCTGGCCGAGGTCGAGTTCATCGACGGCAGGCTGACCCGGAAGCCGGGCACGGAGCGCCGTATCCCCGCCCAACTCGTCACGCTCGCCATGGGGTTCACCGGCACCGACCGGGACAACGGACTGGTCGAGCAGTTCGGCCTTGAGCTGGACGAGCGCGGCAACATCGCCCGCGACGCCGATTTCCAGACCAATGTCCCGGGTGTCTTCGTCGCCGGTGACGCCGGCCGCGGCCAGTCGCTCATCGTGTGGGCGATCGCCGAGGGCCGCTCGGCCGCGAAGGGCGTCGACCGCTTCCTGACGGGCGTGAGCGACCTGCCGGCCCCGATCCTCCCGACGGACCGCGCCCTGGTCTGACCGACCGCCACCAGACGTCCCGTACAAAGGCGTACGGAACACCGACGGCGCCTGCCCACCAGTCCCCGACCGGACCCCGGGCAGGCGCCGCCGTCTGCCTGCGCCCCGAAAGGGGCGCGGGGAACTGCGCGCCAAGCCACGAGCCACGGCGCTCCCGACTGAGCGCCCCGTAGGGGCGCGGGGAACTGCGCGACAAGCCACGACGCAGCCGCAGCCGACAGACGACAGACGACAAGCGACAGGCAACGCCGCTACGGCACCTGGTACGTCTCCCCGTACACCCGCCACCGCAAAGGCCTGCGCAGCTCCACGTTGCCGTCGTAGAGGAACTGCCGCTGGGCCGTGTCGATGCGGGTGGTGTCGATGCCGGGGCGCTTGGCCCGCATCGCCTTCCGGCGGACGTCCAGGAAGATGTCGAGGTACGCCTTCTCGCTGCCGCCCTCGGCAGGCGTGTCGGCCTCCTTCAGGGCGCGTTCACGCAGGCCGTAGAAGCCGTCCGGACCGGTGCCCGGACCGTGGAAGACCATCGCGTCGTAGTAGACGAACTGGCCCAGCGTGCCCAGCCCGTCCAGCTTGGCGAGGCGGACGGCGGGGTCGAAGTAGGCGCGGTCACGCTCGGAGTTCTGCGCCGCGCGGAAGGCCGGGAGCTTCGACTCCTCCTTCCAGTCGGCGGTGAAGCCGGGGTCGAGACCCTCGTGCGAGTCCGTACCGTCGACCTTGCGCAGGGCGGGCAGATAGCCGGCGAGACCGTTGCCCGGGTGCGCCTTGGTGTAGCGCTCGACCAGGGTGAGCAGGTCATGCGTGCCGGTGCAGAAGCCGATGATGCCCGCGGTGTAGCCCTGGCCGTCGCCGATGTCCTCGATGTAGCCGTACGTACTGCGCCAGTCCAGCGTGGAGTTCTCGGCGCTCGCCACGAGCTGCTGCGCCAGCTCCTTCTTCTTCGGCGCGGCGAGGCCCGGCGGGGCGTCCGCGATCACCTCGTCGTCCTGCGACTTCTCCGACCGCTCGGCCCGTGCCTTGGCGTCCGCGCGGGCCTGGGCTGCGGCGGAGGTGGGCTGGGACGAGGACGGGCCCGAGTCGCCCGGCGTGGCCACGTACACCACCGCCGTGACGACCACCGGGATGGCCGCGAACAGCAGAATTCCGGCTCGTTTCATGAGATCACCGTACGGCCTGTATCAGGCCGCCCCTCCCGTCAGTTCTGCGGCCTTCGCCCAGGTCAACGCCACCAGCAGGGCCAGCACGGCGATGCCCGCGCCCGCCTGTACCAGGGTGCGGCGGCCATCCCGCGGCGCGTACGCGTAGGCGAGCGTCAGCGCGCCGCCCGCCAGCAGACCGCCGAGGTGCCCCTGCCAGGACGCGAACCCGGCGGAGATCACCAGCCACAGCAGCAGCCCCACCATGTAGCGGTTGACGGCGTTCATGTCGTAGCCCAGGCGGCGGGCCATCACGTAATAGGCGGCACCGAGCCCGAAGATCGCGCCGGACGCGCCGACCGTCAGCGAGTCCGGGGCGATCAGCAGCACCAGTACGGAGCCGCCGAGCGCCGAGAGCAGATACAGGGCGACGAAGCGGACGCGGCCCAACTGGGCCTCGACCACCCGGCCGAGGCTCCACAGGGACACCGTGTTCAGCACGATGTGCAGGATGCCGAACGGGGTCTCCGTGGCCGGCAGATGCAGGAACGCTCCGGTCAGCAGCCGGTACCACTCGCCCCCGGCAAGCCCCTCCGCGTGCACGTCGGAGCCGTACGGGTACTGCCACAGGTAGTGCGTGCCGTCGCCGCCCACGAGACCGCGCCCCAGCATCCCGAACCGGTCCACGACCCCCGGTCGCACCAGTTCGGCGAGGTAGGCGAGGACGTTGAGGCCGATGAGGACGCCGGTGACGACCGGCACCGTGGTGATCCGGCCGCCGAACGCGGTCCGCGCCTGCCGTATCGACCGGGCGCCCTCCCGTACGCAGTCCACGCACTGGTGGCCGACGGCGGCCTCCCGCATGCAGAGCGGGCAGATATAGCGATCGCAGCGGGTGCAGCGCACATGCGACTCCGCCTTTGGGTGGCGATAGCAGGTGGTGACGGCGGACTCGGCGGCCACGGCCGGCTCCTCAAGATCACGGGGACGGATGAGCCGGTGGGGACGGCGGCGAACAAAATAGCGAACTGCGGGGGCGGGAGGAAAAAGCGGGGGTGGAAGATCGCGTAGTCTCGGCCCCCGGAGCCGCACGAGGGGGGAGCCCGGCATGGCCGCGATCAGTCTCAGCAAGGTGGCGGAGAGCGCGCCCGCGCTGGTCGAGCCGTACCGCACGGCCGGGGTGTCCCTCGCCAAGCACGGGCTCGACGGGCTGCGCGCGGCCGTCTACCTCGTCGTCGACTACTCCGGGTCGATGAAGCCGTACTACGAGGACGGCAGCGTGCAGGCGCTCGCCGACCGGGTGCTCGGGCTGTCCGCGCACCTCGACGACGACGGCCGGGTGCCGGTGGTGTTCTTCTCGACGGACGTCGACGCCGTCACCGACATCGCCCTCGCCGACCACCAGGGCCGCATCGGCCGGATCGCCGCCGGGCTCGGACACATGGGCAAGACCAGTTACCACCTGGCCATGGACACCGTCATCGACCACTACCTGGACAGCGGCTCCACCGCGCCCGCCCTCGTCGTCTTCCAGACCGACGGCGGCCCGATCAGCAGGCCCGCCGCCGAACGCTATCTGTGCAAGGCGGCCAAGCTGCCGCTGTTCTGGCAGTTCGTCGGCTTCGGCGACCCGGAAAGCCGCCAGTTCGACTTCCTGCGCAAGCTGGACGAACTGGCGGTGCCGGAGCGGCGGGTGGTCGACAACGCGGGCTTCTTCCACGCCGGTTCGGACCCCCGGACCCTGCCGGACGCGGAACTCTACGACCGCCTCGTCGCCGAATTCCCCACCTGGCTGAGATCAGCCCACTCCCAGGGCATCATCCCCTCACCCTGAACCCGCCGACCGACCTTCTCCAGGCACAGCCGGGGGAGGGGCCGGGCACCGCGCCGGTTCTCGGCGAGGCCACGGAGTACCTGCGGCGGTCGAGGCGGAAGGAGACGTGCCGGAACCGGACTCGAATGCCGGTGCCGGTGCCGCCGGGGCCACCACCGCCCGGCGGGTGCGGGCCGGGCCGGCCCTGGCGATGTGCGGACCGGCCGCGCGTGCCGAAACCGACCCGCTGGGAGCCCTCGCGGCTTTCCGTCGGCGGCGGTTGTCGGCAGGGGGCGCGGTTCTCGGGGTGTGGGTCAGGTGTCGCATTCCAGTACCGTGCGGCACAGGGCGCAGCGGGCCCGGACCCGGCCCTCCACCGGCACCCGGATGCGCTGCTGGCACGTCGGGCAGGGGAAGGACACGCGCAGCCGGCCGCCGCCGTCGGGGGTGAAGGTGTAGGGCACGCCGGGCTGCGGCCCGTGGGCGTGCCGGCGGTCGCGGGCGTAGCGGCGGCGGCCCGCCCAGCCCGCCGCGGTCAGCGGCGGCTGCTGTTCGTCGTGCCGGGCCTGCGCCAGGCCCTTGGTGTACGCCGTGTACGCCTGCGGGCTGGTGAACCACACCGACGGGTCCTCGCCGAAGACCAGGGAGCGCTTGGCCAGGACGTAGCCGAACTCCTCCGGGGTGAGGTAGCCGAGCTTCTGGGACGACACCGAGTCCTCCCGGAAGGCGTCCAGCAGCAGCCAGCCCGCGCCCAGGTACGTGGCCGCCGTGTCCGTGAGGATCTCGTTCTCCGCCGTGCTGGGGAAGGACAGGTCCAGACGGTGCAGATAGACATGCGTCACCTCGTGCGCCAGGGCCGCGCCGATGTCCCGCCGATGGGTGCGGAAACGGTCGTTCAGCTCGACGAAGTACTCGGGGCCTGCGGCGAGTTCGACGTTCGCCGCATGAGTCATCTCGCGGAAGCTGACGATCACCCGGGCGTCCGGCAGCCGGAAGTGCCGGACGATCTCGCCGGCCACCCGCTGCGCGCCCAGATGCAGATCGTCGGTGTCGCAGAAGGCCACGTCGGCGGGGGCCACACTGGTCGGGAAGGTCTGGATCGTGTCGTACGACAGACGCCTGTACAGCGCGGTGATCGCGGCCCGCACCGTCTCCAGATGCGGGTAGCCGTGCACGACCGGCCCGTCGTTCGCCACACCGTCACCCCCAAGGACGCCCCGACTTCTCATCCACTCTATGCGGGTGTGAGCGGTTTTCACCGGTCCCCGGCCACCCGTCGCCGTCCCGGTGCGGTCGCGCGCGGCAGGCGCGGGACGGCCGGGGCACCGGGGGAGCACGGGACGGTCGGGTCACACGGGGAGCGGGTGCGGCGCGACCGGGGCCGTGCCTCCAGCACTCACATCTCGTTCTTGCCCTCCCGCAGCTCCGGCCCGGGGCGTACAGCGTCCGCTGCGGGTCGGTCGCCCAGCAGCCGGCCCGGACCGAAACCGTTGATCCAGACGAATCCGCGCGTCCAGACCGGCAGTTCGAGCCGGCCATCGCCGTCCCCTCGGACCGTGCCCGCGCCCCGGTACAGCCCCGGTGCGCCGTCCGCGGGCGGCGTCGTGCAGGGCACCGCCGCCACCCCGCCGTCGAAGGCGTCCAGCCGCAGCCCACGCGCGCGTACCCCGTGCTGATACTGCCGCTCGTGCAGGATGCCGCCGGTGATGCCCTTGGGCTCGCCGATGCGCGGCCCGTACGCGCGCCGTCGACGTGGACCACCGCGAGGTCGCGCAGTCAAGGAACCCCTCGCCGGCAGCGAACCGTCGGTCGCCGCGGTGGACCGCCGCGTCGGCTACGACGATTCCGCCTGCTTCTCCCTGCTGTTCAGCCGCCGGGCCGGCACGGCCCCCCGTCCGCTTCCGCGCCCAGCAGGGCCGCACCGTTCCGGGCGGCCGGCGCGACCGGGTCCCCGACCCCGACGATCCACCGATGATCGAACCCGTCGCCGCCCCTTAGGCTGAACCCCCATGACCACCAGCAACACCGGTACCGGTGACGTCGATCCCGCCGTCCGTGCGGAACTCGACCGGCTGCGCGACAGCATCGACAACATCGACGCGGCCGTCGTCCACATGCTCGCCGAGCGCTTCAAGTGCACCCAGCAGGTCGGCCGTCTCAAGGCCGTGCACCGGCTGCCGCCCGCCGACCCGGCCCGCGAGGCCCGGCAGATCGCCCGGCTGCGCAGCCTCGCCGAGAACGCCAAGCTGGATCCGTCCTTCGCTGAGAAGTTCCTCAACTTCATCGTCGCCGAGGTGATCAGACACCACGAGCGCATCGCCGAGGACACCGCCAGGCACCAGGCCGCCGAGCCCAGCTGACCTCCGGCGACGCGGCGGCCCGCGGTCCCGGCCGGCCGGGCGGTGCCGCGCCGCCGGGCACTGTTCGTCAACCCGCGAGCACTCCCCGTCAGTGCCCCGGCGTAAGCTGGTGGGCCACGCCAGGCGGGAGGGGTGGGGCCATGCCGTCGGACGCCGAGATCCTCATCGTCGACGACCACCAGCACACGCTGTACGCACTGGAGCACGCCCTGGCCCCGCTGGGCCTGGGGATCGGCCGCGCCACCAGCTCGGACCAGGCGCTCAAACAGGTCCTGCGCGGCCGGGTCGGCCTCCTCCTGCTCGATGTGAGCACACCCGGCGCCTACGGACCGGACGGACCGGACGGCCTGGACGTGGTGCGGTGCATACGCCGCCTGGAGCAGACCCGGGACATCCCCGTCGTCCTGCTCACCGGCTCCGACCCGGACCGCGAACTCGCCGCCGCCGCCTTCGGGCTCGGGGTCGCCGACCTCGTCCGCACCCCGGTCGACCCATGGGCCCTGCGCACCAAGGTCCGCCATCTGTACGCCGCCCACCAGCGCAGCCTCGCCCTGGAACGAGAGGTGCGCGAGCTGCGCGCGCTGCTCGCCGGCCGCGGCCAGGACGAGGACCGCGGCCCGCGCGCCGCCCGGTCGCACCCCGACGGCCGGGTACCGCCGCAACGTGACGCCGGGCGGGCCGCCACCGCCCAATAGCGGACATAAGGTGCGTACTGCATCCGCCCCTGTGTGTTGTCGGCGGCATCGGGCAGCATGGCCTGCATGTCCGTACTCACGCGCGACGAAGCGCACAACCGAGCACAGCTCCTCGACGTCCACCGCTACACGATCGAACTCGACCTGACCACCGGGGACGAGACCTTCGACTCGCGTACCGCGATCACGTTCTCCGTGCGGGCGGACGCCACGAACACCGACACGTTCGTCGAGGTCAAACCCGCCGAGCTGCGCTCCGTCACGCTCGACGGACAGCCCCTCGACCCGGACTCGCTGGACGAGAACCGGCTGCCGCTGAAGAACCTCGCCGCGGGCGAGCACGAACTGCGCGTCGACGCGCGGATGCGCTACTCCCGCACCGGCGAGGGCATGCACCGCTTCACCGACCCCTCCGACGGCGAGACCTACGTCTACACCCAGCTGTTCATGGACGACGTGCAGCGCGTCTTCGCCGCCTTCGACCAGCCCGACCTGAAGGCCGTCTTCGAGCTGTCCGTCACCGCCCCCGAGAGCTGGACCGTCCTCGCCAACGGGGTCACCGAACACCTCGGCGCGGGCCGCTGGCAGGCCGCCCCCACCCCGCTGATCTCCACCTACCTCGTCGCCGTCGCCGCCGGCCCCTGGCACTCCGTGCGCACCCAGCACCGCGGTCTGCCCTTCGGCATCCACTGCCGCCGCTCCCTCGCGCCCCACCTGGACGCCGACGCCGAGGAGATCATCGACGTCACGCGCGCGTGCTTCGACCGCTACCACGAGAAGTTCGAGGAGCCCTACCCCTTCGACTCCTACGACCAGGCGTTCGTCCCCGAGTTCAACGCCGGCGCCATGGAGAACCCGGGCCTGGTCACCTTCCGCGACGAGTTCGTCTTCCGCTCCGCCGTCACCGACACCGAGCGGCAGACCCGCGCCATGGTCATCGCCCACGAGATGGCCCACATGTGGTTCGGCGACCTCGTCACCCTCAAGTGGTGGGACGACATCTGGCTCAACGAGTCCTTCGCCGAGTACATGGGCTACCAGACCACCGCCGAGGCGACCCGCTTCACCGACACCTGGGTCGACTTCGGCGTCGCCCGCAAGGGCTGGGGATACAACGCCGACCAGCGCCCCACCACCCACCCCGTCGCCCCCGAGGCCGTCGACGACACCGCCGCCGCGCTGCTCAACTTCGACGGCATCTCCTACGCCAAGGGCGCCTCCGCGCTGCGCCAGCTCGTCGCCTGGCTCGGCGAGAAGGACTTCCTGGCCGGCATCAACACCCACTTCGCCCGGCACCGGTTCGGCAACGCCACACTCGCCGACTTCATCGACTCCCTGGCCACCGCCACCGAGCGCGACGTGCACGCCTGGGCCGACGCCTGGCTGCGCACCACCGGCGTCGACACCCTCACCCCGGCCGTCACCCCCGCCGCCGACGGCACCTGCGCGCTCACCGTCGAACGCGACGGCAGCCGACCGCACCGCATCACCGTCGGCCTCTACGACCACGACCTCGCCGACGAGGGCCGCCTCGTGCTGCGTGAGCGCGTCGGCCTCGACGTCCCGCAGACCGCGCCGCACCCCCTCGGCAAGCGGCCCGCGCTGCTGCTCCTCAACGACGGCGACCTGACCTACGCCAAGGTCCGGTTCGACGCCGAGTCCTTCGACGCGCTGCGCACGGGACTGTCCGGCCTGCCGGATCCGCTCACCCGCGCGGTCGTGTGGAACGCGCTGCGGGACGCGGTCCGCGACGGCGAACTCCCGCCCGCCGCCTACCTGGACGCCGCCCGCGCCCATCTGCCGCACGAGACCGACCTCGCCCTCGTCGAGGGTGTCCTGGCCTTCGCCACCGTGCACGTGGCCGGCCGGTACGTCACGCCCGAGGACCGGCCCGCCGCGCTGGCCACGCTCTCCTCGCTCTGCCGCGACCTCATCCGGCGCACCGAGGACGGCGACAGCCCCGGCCTGCGGCTGCTCGCCGTCCGCCACTTCATCGACGTCGCCGCCCATCCCGACACGATCGCCGCCTGGCTCGCCGACGGCATCGTGCCCGGCGGACCCGAACTGGACCCGGAGCTGCGCTGGCGCATCCTGGGCCGGCTCGCCGTGCTCGGCGCCACCGACGAGCCCGCCATCGCCGCGGAACTGGAACGCGATCCGAGCGCCACCGGCCAGGAGGGCGCCGCACGCTGCCGCGCCGCCCTGCCCGACCCGGAGGCCAAGCGGGCCGCGTGGCAGGCGATGTTCGCCGCGGACAGCGGGGCCGAGCTGTCGAACTACCTGTTCATCGCCACCGCCCGCGGCTTCTGGCAGCCCGAACAGGCCGATCTGGTACGGGAGTACGTGCCGCGCTACTACCCCGACGCGGTCGCCGTCGCCGCCCTCCGCGGCCCGGCCATCGCCACCGCCGTCGGCCGCTGGGCCTTCCCGGCCCACGCCGTGGACGCCGAGAACCTCGCCCTCGGCGCAGCATGCCTACGCGACGGCAAGCCGACCACCGCCCTGCGCCGCTGGCTCACCGACGAACTCGACGACCTCTCCAGGGCCCTGCGCATCCGCACGGCATAACCCTCCTACGGGCCCGGCACCGTGGGCCCGCCGAGGCCTCGACCGCTGCGCGGTGGCCGCGGGACCGCACCGGTCGGGGCACGCCTGCCGGGCCTCCTCCTTGGATCCCGCTGGGCAGAGGACTCCCACCCAGGGGGCGTATCGGCTGGGGGCGCGTCTGTTGGGGCTGTGTCTGCCGGGGCTCGCGCTGGGGCGTCTCGGCCGGGGAACGTGTCCGTCTGCCCCGGCCACCCGGCTCCGGCCACCCGGCTCCGACCGCCTGGCTCCGACCGCCTGGCTCCGACCGCCTGGCTCCGACCGCCTGGCTCCGGCCGCCTGGCTCCGGCCGCCTGGCTCCGGCCGCCTGGCTCCGGCCGCCTGGCTCCGGCCGCCCGGCTCCGGCCGCCCGGCTCCGCCCGCCTGGCCCCGGCCGCCCGGCTCCGGCCGCCCGGCTCCGGCCCGCCCGGCCCAGGTCACCTGGCCCCGACCGCCTGGCCCCGACCGCATGGCTCCGGCCGCCCGGTCCAGGCCGCCCGGCCCCGAGTCTCTGAACCCGGTTGACCGTTCACCGCTCGTCGTCGCGTAGAAGCCCCCGCCCGGGCCGCGACCGTGCGCGGGCCACCTCCTGCCTGCGCGCGACGGCCCCGGGACACCGTCGGTCGACATCGGCGCCGCGCTGCCGCCGGCACGGTACCCGACATGTTTTCCCCGTACGGGAGTACCCACTTTCGGGTCCGATCGTCGCGCATCCCGGGCGCGTCGGGGCCGTTGCGTACAAGCTGGAAGCCACATGGTCGTTCCGCGTTCCCGCGGCCCGGAGGAGAGCCCATGAGCACGCCCCCCTTCGCCTCGTCCCCCGAAGGGCCCGACGCCCTGCGGCCGTTGCTGGACACCGTGCTCGACGCCCTG
The DNA here is from genome assembly GCF_042873595.1 of Streptomyces sp. NPDC004629. NCBI lineage: Bacteria > Bacillati > Actinomycetota > Actinomycetes > Kitasatosporales > Streptomycetaceae > Streptomyces > Streptomyces sp. NPDC004629. The sequence goes on from NZ_JBIALO010000037.1 coordinate 47,736, forward strand.
AGGGACGGCGGACGGGCGCGCGGCGGGCCGCTGCCCGCGGGCGGCCCCGAGGCGGTCGCCGCGCGGATCGCCGAGGCCGTGGGAGACGTCCTGCCCGCCGAGGGCGACCCGGACGCCCTGCGCACCCTCGTGCGGGCCCTCGCCGAGGGCTCGGCCGACCCCGCCGACCCGCTGTGCGCGGCCCATCTGCACTGCCCGCCGCTCGCCGTCGCCACCGCCGCGGACCTCGCGGTGAGCGCCCTCAACCCCTCCCTGGACTCCTGGGACCAGGCGCCCGCCGCCTCCGCGCTGGAAGCCGTCGTCACCCGCCGGCTCGCTCAGGAGATCGGCCTGGCCGACGCCCTCGTCACCACCGGCGGCACCGAGTCCAACCAGCTCGCGCTGCTGCTCGCCCGCGAGACACAGGGCGGCGGCGTCCGGCTCGTGTGCGGCGCCAACGCCCACCACTCGCTGCCCCGCGCCGCCTGGCTGCTGGGCCTGCCCGAACCCGTGGTCGTACCCGCGCCGCGCGGCATCCTGGACCCGGCCGCGCTCCATGACGCCGTCCTCCGGCTCCCGCGCCCCCTGCTGGTCGCCGCCACCGCCGGCACCACCGACGCCGGCCTCATCGACCCGCTCGCCGAGATCGCCGGACTGTGTTCCGCCCATGGCGCCCGGCTGCACGTCGACGCGGCCTACGGCGGGCCGCTCGTCTTCAGCGACCGGCACCGCGAGCAACTGGCCGGTCTCGAAGCCGCCCACACCGTCACCCTCGACCTGCACAAGCTCGGCTGGCAGCCGGTCGCCGCCGGCCTGATCGCCGTGGCCCGCCCCGGCGAACTCGCCGTGCTCCAGCACCGCGCCGACTACCTGAACGCCGACGACGACACCGAGGCCGGCCTCCCCGACCTGCTCGGCCGCTCCCTGCGCACCACCCGCCGCCCCGACGTGCTCAAGACCGCCGTCACCCTCAAGACCCTCGGCCGCCGCGGACTCGGCGCCCTGGTCGAGCAGGTGTGCGCGCGGGCCCGCGAGTTCGCCGCCCTCGTCCAGGACCACCCCGGCTTCGAACTGTACGACCGGCCCGTCATCAGCACCGTCCTGTTCCGGCCCGCCGGAGCGGACGACGACGCCGTCGCCGCCGTACGGCGCGGCCTGCTCAAGGAGGGCCGGGCCGTGCTCGGCCGCGCCCGCCTCGACGGCCGCCTCTGGCTGAAGACCACCCTCCTCAACCCCCACACCCGCCCGGCCGAACTGGCCCACCTCCTGAAACTCGTGGAAGGAACCACGCCCAGATGACCAGCCCCCCACACCGCGAGACCGAAGCCCCCCGCGATCTCGTCGGCGTCGGAATCGGCCCGTTCAACCTGTCCCTCGCCGCCCTCGCCCACCCCCTCGCCGAACTCGACGCCGTCTTCTACGAACAACGCCCCGGCTTCGACTGGCACCCCGGACTGCTCATCGAGGGCGCGACCGTCCAGGTCCCCTTCCTCGCCGACCTGGTGACCCTCGCCGACCCGACCAGCCAGTGGAGTTTCCTCAACCACCTGAGGAGCCGCGACCGGCTCTTCCCCTTCTACTTCGCCGAGCGCTTCCACAGCCTGCGCGCCGAGTACGACGCGTACTGCCGCTGGGTCGCCGAGAACCTTCCCGGACTGCACTTCTCCCACCGGGTCGACGCCGTCCGCTGGAATCCCCGGCGGGACGTCTTCGAGGTCGACTACACCCGCCTCGACGCCGAGGGCAAGGCGGAGTCCCTGGGCCGCACCCACACCAGGAACATCGTCCTCGGCGTCGGCACCGCCCCCTATGTGCCCGAACCCCTCAAGCCCCTGGTGGCGGCGCCCGATGTCCCCGTGGTGCACGCCGCCGATTATCTGGAGCACCGCGAGGCGTTCCTCGCCGCCGGGCATGTCACCGTCGTCGGCTCCGGGCAGTCCGGCGCCGAGGTCTTCCTGGACCTGTTGCGCCACCGCCCGCCCGGCCGCGAACGGCTCCACTGGCTGGGCCGCACGGAGGCGTTCGCGCCCATGGAGTACTCCAAGCTGGGCCTTGAGCACTTCACCCCCGACTACAGCCGTTACTTCCACGGCCTGTCCGAACCGGTCCGGGACCAGCTCGTGGCCGCCCAGTGGCAGCTCCACAAGGGCATCGACGCCGAGACCATCGCCGCGATCCACGAAGAGTTGTACCGCCGCGGCCTGCACGGCGGCTGGCCCGACGCCGTGCTCACCCCCGGGGTGCAGGTGCGCACGGCGGGCCGCGTCGCCACCACCCAGATCGAACTCCACCTGGAACACATCCAGCAGGACACCCGTTCCCGGCTCACCACGGACGCGGTCGTCCTCGCGACCGGCTACCGGGAACGCCCGCTGGACCGCATCCTCGCCGGACTCGACCCCCATGTGCGCCGCGACGGCGCCGGCCGCCCCGAGGTGGACGAGGCGTTCCGGCTCGTGCTCGACCCGTCCGTCACGGGGACGGCCTATGTGCAGAACGCGGAACGGCACACCCACGGCGTGGGCGCACCCGACCTGGGGCTGGCCGCCTGGCGCAGCGCCACCATCATCAACTCCCTGACGAGGAAGGAAACCTACCCGCTGCCCGGCCGGACGGCCTTCACCAGCTTCGGACTCGAACCGGCCCGGCCGGTGCCGCCCGCCCGGCGGGCGCGGGTACTGACCACGCTCGTGGACGACCGGAGCTGACGAACCGGCCCCGGGCAGCGGCCCGGGGCCGGTTCGTCAGGCCCCGGACCGAGGCCCTAGAACACCGGAGTGCCGGCCCGGGTCAGCTTCCAGTCGACCGACGCGAAGTCCTTGGGATCCAGGACGCCCTTCGCGGTCACCCACTCCGCGATCCGGGTCCGGATCTCCGTCGACTCGGACCACAGCTCCTGGGCCGAGGCCACATGCGGGAACGCACCGCCGCCGTTGGCCCGGTAGTTGTTCACCGCGAACACGAACTGCTGAGCGTCGTCCAGCGCGGCGCCGTCGAAGGTGAGGTTCTTGATCCGCGAACCGGCCGGCTGGGCGATGTCGATGTCGTAACCGAGCCCCGACACATAGTCGTAGTTGTAGTCGGGACGGCCGCCCGCGTTGGTGAGTTTCTGCACGTCGACCACCGCGTCGGGGGCCGTCTGGACGTAGTACTCCGCCGAGTACTCCAGGTACGCCCGCACCTGGGCGCCCGTCATCAGCTTCGCGACCAGCGTGTTGTCGTACACGTACAGGCTCGACAGGTCCCGGATCGTCACCTTGCCGGCCGGGATCTCCGAGGTACGGGAGAACGGCGAAGCCTGCGAGAGCACCGGCAGCGAGGCGTACGCGGTGCCCGCGAGCGCGGCCCTGACCACGTCCTCCTGCACCTTGTTGATGAGGTCGATGATCGGTGCGTCCTTGTAGCGGGCGTCGACCGTGGTCAGCGTCTCGGTGGCGGTGCCGACCACCTGGTTGACGTACGCGACGACCTTCGCGTGCTCGTCGGACAGCAGCTTGGTGATCTTCGGGTCGTCCGCGACGGTGTTGGAGTTGCGCAGCGAGGCGGAGACCGACTCCACCGTCCAGCGGCCCTTGGCGAAGACCAGCTCAATGTCGAACAGGGTGAGCCGCTCGGCGAAGTACAGCGGCTCGGACAGCACGACCGTCCTGCCGGTCTTCTCGTTGGTGACCTTCAGCTCCGGGATCTCCACGTGGGAGTGCCCGACCAGGATCGCGTCGATGCCCGGCACCTGCTTGGCGACGTTGGCCGCCGCGTTCTCCACGTACGGCACCTGGTCGCCGTACGACGACGTGCCGGACGTTCCGGAGTGCGCCGAGACGATCACGACGTCCGCGCCCATGGAGCGCAGCTTCGGCACCCACTTCGCGGCCTGCTCCTCCAGCCCCGGGAACTTCAGCTTGCCCTGCACATACGCCTTGTCCCAGATGGCGATGCCCGGGTTGGTCAGGCCGAGGACGGCGACCCGAACCGGCGGGGCGCCCTTCACGGGGAACTTCTTGATGAAGTAGGGCGGGAAGGCGGGCTTCAGGGTCTTCGCGTCGACGGCGTTGGCGCCGAGCAGCGGGAAGCGCAGCTGGCCCTCGAACGTGCGCAGCGTCTCGATGCCGTAGTTGAACTCGTGGTTGCCGAGGGCCGCCGCGTCGTAGCCGATCGCGTTCATCGCCTGGGCCATCGGGTGCACCGGGCCGCCCTTGGCGGTGATCGGGTCGACCTTCGCGTAGTAGTACGTCAGCGGGGTGCCCTGGATGGTGTCACCGGCGTCCAGGAGCAGCGTGTTCTCGCGGCCCCTCTCCTTGCGCACCTGGTTGATCAGGGTGGAGACGCGGGCCAGGCCCATCGCGTTGCCGGCGGTGTCGGAGTACTCCGCGTCCTTGAAGTAGTCCCAGTTGAAGACGTGCCCGTGCAGGTCGGTGGTGCCCATGACGGTCAGGGAATGGCGCTTGGGTCGCTTGCCGGCCGTGCCCTGACCGGGCGACGTCGATGCCTGCGCCGGGGCTGCCGCGGCACCGGCGATCGCCACTCCCGCTCCGGTCGCTGCGGACTTCTTCAGGAACTTCCGGCGGTTCAGCGGCATCGTGCGGTCTCCTCGGGGAATGGTTCAACAACGCGCGTAGATTCTGGCCCGGCCCGGCCGACGGCAACAGGTCCGGGAGGTTTCGATCTGGTGACCTCATCGGTGAACTCCTGGGTCCCAACCGGGGAAAGGCGTGACAGAGTGGGGCGTATGACCACTCCCTCGCCCGAGCTGCCCCGCGTCGCCGTCCGCGGCGAGGCGCATCTGGAAGCCGACCCGGAGATCGCCCGCATCGGCATCACGGTCACCGCCCGCGGACGGGACCGGCGTTCGGCCCTCGACGACCTCACCCGGCGCAACGCCGCCGTCCTCGACCTCGTCAAGTCCTACGGCGAGGCGGTGGAGCGCCTGGAGACGGGCTTCCTGTCCATCACTCCGGAACTGTCGACGCACGGCCGGGGCGAGCGCGTCCGCACCTACCACGGCAGCGTCCACCTCACCGCCGAACTCTCCGACTTCCCGGCGCTCGGCGAACTCACCGCACGCCTCGCCGACTTGGAGCTGACCCGCATCGACGGCCCCAGGTGGGCGCTGCGCCCCGGCTCGCCGGTGCACGGGCAGGCCCGCCGGCAGGCGGTGCACGAGGCGGTCCGGCGGGCCCGCGAGTACGCGGAGGCGCTCGGCACCTCGCTGGCCGCGCTGGTCGAACTCGCCGACATCGGCGGGGAGAGCGCCGAGCCCTACGGCCACCCCGGTGTGCGCGCCCGTTCCATGGCCTTCGCCGCGGCGGCGGAGAACACGGCGCCCCCGCTCGACCTGGAACCCCAGCGGCAGCATGTGTACGCACAGGTCGACGCCCGCTTCACGATGGCACCCCCACGCCTGTGAGCCCCGGCGAAGCGGAGCGAGACTTTCCGGGAACGCGACGGGCAGTAACCGTCCGCTGATTCCCCACGGCCGTCCGTGAGCGGCCCACCGGGCCATTCTCGGCGTTCCATATGCTCATCAGAGCGCTCGGTCGCACAATTCAACAGTTGTCAATGGCCCTTTACTCAAAGGTTGTTGAGTAGTCACGTCCGGCCAATTCTCTACCCGCCGGTAAGCCCTAGGCTCGATGCATGCGCCGAGCAAAGATCGTCTGTACATTGGGGCCCGCCACCGACTCGTACGACCAGATCAAGGCCCTGGTCGAGGCCGGAATGGACGTCGCCCGATTCAACCTCAGCCACGGCGGTCCTGCCGAGCACGAGGAACGGTACCGACACGTGCGGAAGGCCGCCGACGAGACCGGTCGCAGCGTCGGCCTCCTCGCCGACCTTCAAGGCCCGAAGATCCGCCTCGGCCGCTTCCTCGAAGGACCGGTACTCCTTGAACGCGGCGACACCTTCACCATCACGGTGGAGGCGGACGCCGAGGGCGACCGCAACCAGTGCGGAACCACCTACTCCGGCCTGGCCGCCGACGTCACGCCCGGTGAGCGCATCCTCGTCGACGACGGCAAGGTCTGCCTTGAGGTCACCTCCGTGGACGGCCCCCGGGTGCACACCACGGTGGTCGAGGGCGGCATGGTCTCCGACCACAAGGGCCTCAACCTGCCGGGCGTCGCCGTCTCCGTGCCCGCGCTCTCCGAGAAGGACGAGACCGACCTCCGCTGGGCGCTGCGCACCGGCTTCGACGTCATCGCGCTGTCCTTCGTCCGCAGCGGCAAGGACATCGAGGACGTCCACCGCATCATGGACGAGGAGGGCCGGCGCCTCCCGGTGATCGCCAAGGTCGAGAAGCCGCAGGCCGTCGACGACATCGACGGGATCGTGGCGGCCTTCGACGGCATCATGGTCGCGCGCGGCGACCTGGGCGTCGAAATGCCCCTGGAACAGGTGCCGATCGTCCAGAAGCGTGCCATCAAGCTCGCCAGGCGCAACGCCAAGCCGGTCATCGTGGCCACCCAGATGCTGGACTCGATGATCGAGAACTCGCGCCCCACCCGGGCCGAGGCGAGCGATGTCGCGAACGCCGTCATCGACGGCACGGACGCGGTGATGCTGTCCGGTGAGACCAGCGTCGGCAAGTACGCGGTCGAGACGGTCCGCACCATGGCCCGCATCGTCGAGGCGGCCGAGGAGGACATCCTGGCGGGCGGCCTCCCGCCGCTGACCGAGCGGAACAAGCCCCGCACCCAGGGCGGCGCGGTCGCCCGGGCGGCGGCGGAGATGGGTGACTTCCTCGGCGCGAAGTTCCTGGTCGCCTTCACCCAGTCCGGAGACACCGCCCGTCGGTTGTCCCGCTACCGCTCCCCGATTCCGCTGCTGGCCTTCACCCCGGAGCCGGCGACCCGCTCCCAGCTCAGCCTCACCTGGGGTGCCGAAACCTTCCTGGGGCCGCACGCCGACTCCACCGACGCCATGGTCGCCCAGGTCGACGAACTGCTCCTGAGGTACGGCCGCTGCCAGAAGGGCGACGTCGTCGTCATCACGGCGGGCTCCCCGCCCGGCGTTTCCGGCACGACGAACATGGTGCGCGTCCACCACATCGGCGAGGACGACAGCCCCCGATAGCGAAGCCCGACAGCGGCGGGCGCCATAGCGCCCGGTCACACGAAAGGGCCCCTCATAAAGAGGGGCCCAAAAAATTGCACTGACCTTGAAATCGAAGGAAAAGTGCCCCGGGTCGGACTCGAACCGACACTGTACGGGTTTTGAATCCGTTGCCTACTGCCAATTGGGCTACCGGGGCTCGAAGAATCAAAGGTTTTGCCTGACCCTCCGCGCGTCCACCATACCGTAGCTAGGTAGGCTCTTGGCAGCAGTACCCCTGCCCTGAACGAGGAGCCCCCGTGACCGCCGAGTCGCCCCAGCCCGTAGACGTGCCCGACGACGACAAGTCGCACGTGCCTCCGCTGACGACCCGCGTCGTCATCGCCGAGGACGAGGCGCTGATCCGGCTCGACCTGAAAGAGATGCTGGAGGAGGAGGGGTACACCGTCGTCGGGGAGGCCGGCGACGGTGAGCAGGCCGTGGAACTCGCCCGCGAGCACCGGCCCGACCTCGTGATCCTCGATGTGAAGATGCCCAAGCTGGACGGCATCTCCGCGGCCGAGAAGATCGCCGAGGAGTCCATCGCCCCGGTCCTCATGCTCACCGCCTTCTCCCAGCGCGATCTCGTCGAACGCGCCCGCGACGCCGGTGCCATGGCGTACCTGGTGAAGCCGTTCAGCAAGAGCGACGTGGTACCGGCCATCGAGATGGCCGTCTCCCGCTTCACCGAACTGCGGCAGCTGGAGAAGGAGGTCGCCGACCTCACGCAGCGGCTGGAGACCCGCAAGCTGGTCGACCGCGCGAAGTCCATCCTCCAGACCGAGTACGGGCTGACCGAGCCGGCCGCCTTCCGGTGGATCCAGAAGACCTCCATGGACCGCCGGATGTCCATGCAACAGGTCGCCGAGGCCGTCATCGCAGACAACGCCGAAAAAAAGGCAACCAAGCAAGACCACCCCTAACCCCCACCCCCACAACGAGGCCCGCACCCCCGACTTCCCAGGGACGCGGGCCTCATCACACGGCCACCGTGCCAGCACGGCGGCCCGCAGCAGCGCCCCCGAAGGGGCGCGGGGCTGTATCACCATGCGGCTCCGCCGCGCGGGCGCGCCCAGCCACGACGAACTCGCAGCCGGCCGACGCCGCGCCCCCGCCCAGGCATGCCGCGCGCACCGACTCGCAGCCCGGCAGCGCCCCGGAAGGGGGCGCGGGGAACTGCGCGCCCAGCCTCAACGCACCCGCAGCCGGCCGACGCGCGACCCACAGCCGCCCGACGCCGGACCCACAGCCAACCGACGCCACAAACACGGCCGAACCCGCGGAGCGCTCAGTCCTCGCCCAGGTATGCCTTGCGCACCGACTCGTCGTGCAGCAGTTCCTGCCCGGTCCCCGACAGGACGACCGTGCCGACCTCCATGACATGCCCGTGATCAGCGAGGGAGAGCGCCGCCTGGGCGTTCTGCTCGACCAGCAGAATCGTCGTGCCCTGGGACTTCAGCTCGGCGATGGTGGCCATGATCTTCTGCATCATGATCGGCGACAGACCCATCGACGGCTCGTCGAGCATCAGCAGCTTCGGCCGGGACATCAGCGCCCGGCCCATCGCCAGCATCTGCTGCTCACCGCCGGACAGGGTGCCCGCGGCCTGCTTGCTGCGCTCCCCGAGGATGGGGAACAGCTCGTAGGCGCGCTGGATGTCCTTCTCGATGCCCGGCCGGTCGCTGCGCAGGAAGGCGCCGAGGCGCAGATTGTCCTCGATGGTCATCCGGGGGAAGATGTGCCGCCCCTCGGGGGAGTGGGCGAGCCCCAGCGCGACCACCTGGTGCGCGGGCACCTTCTTCAGCGACTTCCCGTTGAACCGGATCTGCCCGCCGACCGGCCTGAGCAGCCCCGAGAGCGTGCGCAGCGTGGTGGTCTTGCCGGCCCCGTTGGTGCCGATGAGGGTGACCACCTCGCCGGCCTCGACCTTGAAGGAGATGCCTTTGACGGCCTCGATCTTGCCGTAGGCGACCCGGAGGTCCTCGACTTCGAGCAGTGCGGTCATCGGTCGTTCTCCTTGCCGGGCGCGGCGTCCTGCGGGGTGTCGGCGTGTGCCTCGGCGGCCTCCACCTCGGCGACCTCCTCGGCGCCGGGCGCGTCCTCGAAGGGCTCGCCCAGGTAGGCGGCGACGACCCGCTCGTCGCCCTGCACGGTCGCGCTGTCGCCTTCGATGAGCTTTTCGCCCTGCACGAGGACGGCGACGCGGTCGCAGAGGTTGAAGATGAAACGCATGTCGTGCTCGATGACGAGGACGGCGATGCCCTGGTCGCGGATGGCGAAGACCAGTTCCTCGGTGGCCCGGGTCTCCTGAGGGTTCATGCCCGCGGTCGGCTCGTCGAGGAGCAGCAGCCCCGGCTCGCTGGCCAGCGCACGGGCGATCTCCAGCTTGCGCTGCTCGCCGTAGGGCAGGTTGCGGGCCAGGTGCTCGGCCTTCCCGTCCAGGCCGACGAACCGCAGCAGCTCCATGGCGCGTTCGCGGGAGGCCGCCTCGGCCCGGTGGAAGCCGGGGCCGCGCAGCAGGGCGGACCACAGGCCCTCCTTGGTGCGGGTGTGGCGGCCGACGAGGACGTTCTCCAGCACCGTCATGTTGGCGAACAGCCGGATGTTCTGGAAGGTGCGGGCGATGCCGGCCGCGGTGACCTTGAAGGACTTCGGCGGCAGCACGGCGCCCTTGTAGCGGACCTCTCCCTCGGTCGGCACGTACAGGCCCGTCAGGCAGTTGAAGAAGGTCGTCTTGCCGGCGCCGTTCGGGCCGATCAGGCCCACGATCTCACCGCTGTTGACGGTGAGGTCGACATTGCGTACGGCGGTCAGGCCACCGAAGCGCATGGTGACGCCGCGGGCGTCGAGCACGACCTGGCCGGGCGCGGAGGCCCCGGGGACGGCGCCCCGGGTGGTGGTGTCGGTAGTCATCGTGGTTCAGGCCCCTGCCTTGGTGAGGACGGCGGGCGCTTCGGCCTCTTCGTGGAATTCGAGCTGGCGGCGCCGGTTGGGGATCAGGCCCTCCGGACGGAAGCGCATCAGCAGGATGAGCGCGACACCGAAGGCCAAGAGCTGGTAGTCGCCGAGGAACTGGAGCTTGTTGGGGATCAGGAACAGCAGGGACGCGCCGATGAGCGGCCCGCTGATGGTGCCCATGCCGCCGAGGACCACCGCGGCCAGCAGGAACGCCGAGTTGGGCGGGATGGGGCCGGCGAAGAGGTACTGCTCCGGGGTGACCGTGTAGGTGACGTGGGCCTGGACCGTACCGGCGAGGCCGGCCAGCGAGGCGCCGACGGCGAACGCGATGAGCTTGACGCGGAAGCCGTTGATGCCCATGGCGAGGGCCGCGGTCTCGTCCTCGCGGATGGCGACCCAGGCGCGGCCGATGCGGGAGTCGCCGCTGCGCCGGAAGACCAGCACGACGACCGCGGTGATGACCAGCATCAGGAAGAAGTAGTTGGCGAACCGGCCGATGGTGAAGCCGCCGACATCGTGCTGGGTGCCGAGGTCGAACCCGAAGATGTTGAGGTTCGGGATCGACGAGACGCCGTTGGAGCCGTTGGTGAGATCGGGTCCTGAGGTGCCGTCGAGGTTGTTGGCGGTGATCCGGAAGATCTCACCGAAGCCGAGGGTGACGATGGCGAGGTAGTCGCCGCGCAGCCGCAGGGTCGGGGCACCGATGAGCACACCGAAGACGAGGGAGGCGGCGGCGCCCACCAGGACGGCGGCCCAGAACGGGAAGTGCACGTCGAATGGGGAACTGGGCGAGCCGGACACCAGGGCCGCCGCGTAGGCGCCGACGCCGAGGAAGGCCACGTAGCCGAGGTCGAGCAGGCCCGCGAGGCCGACGACGATGTTCAGACCGAGGGCGACGGTCCCGAAGATGAGGATGTACACGCCGACCGTGGCGTACTGGTCGTCGGTCTGGGTGAAGGGGAACAGGGCCGCCGCGACGAAGGCGCCGACGATGGTGATGTTCTGGTGCCGGGAGGTGATCTGGGACGCCTGGGCGATCAGGCCCGCCTTGTTGAGCGCGGCGAAGCCGAACCCGGCCGTGATCAGGAAGCCGATGAACAGCTCGTCGTACGAGGTGCCGATGCCGTAGGTGAAGACGATCAGGCCGAGGGCGAGGATCGCGACGATGATCAGGATCTCGACGTACGACGGCAGCGCGCCCACGGGGCGGGCGGTGCCGCCGGCGTAGGAGGCCCTGAGCGTCTGCCACCCGTGGGCGATGCGGTGCTTGGCGCGCGCCCAGCCGGACTCGTCCGGGTCGAGCGGGTCGGGCTCGGGCCGCTCGAACGGCAGTGCGTGCGCGCCGAGGAGCGCGATCAGGGAGGCCGCGGCCACGAGATAGCCGCCGGGCTCCAGGTTGACGACGCCGCCGAGTTTGGCGCTGATCGCGATGACCGTGTACCAGGCGGTGCCGAAGGCGGCCAGCGAGGCGAACCGCAGGGCGCCGTCGCCGCCCGCGGGCGTCAGCCGGCCGAGGCCCTTGACCCCGTACGAGGCGAGGCCGAACAGCGTGGTCAGCGCGCCGGCTATGAGCGCCAGGACCTGGAGGCCCCCGGGGTAGCCGTAGACGGTCAGGTCGCCGGGGAACTCGGACGTCCAGGTCCAGGCGAGGAACGTGGAGACGACGGTGAGGACGCCGCCGCCGGTGGCGAGGGCGCGCGCGACGGGCGCCGGCATGCCGAGGGCGCCGCGCATGCGGCCGGCGACGGGGGCGCTGGGGGTTTCGGGTGCGGTGGTCTGTGTGGTCATCGGTGTCACGCCCTGTCCGCGACGCGCTCGCCGAGTAGGCCCTGTGGCCTGAACAGCAGTACGAGGATGAGGAGTACGAAGGCCCAGACGTCGGCCCAGGACTGGCTGCCGAACTTGTCCATGCCCGGGATGTCGGCGATGTAGGCGGTGGCCAGGGTCTCGGCGACGCCGAGGACGACACCGCCGATCATGGCGCCGTAGATGTTGCCGATGCCTCCGAGGACGGCGGCGGTGAACGCCTTCAGGCCGAGGATGAAGCCCATCTTGTAGTCGATCTGACCGTACTTCAGGCCATAGGCGACACCGCCGACCGCCGCGAAGGCGGCACCGAGGGCGAAGGCGATCACGATGATGCGGTCGGTGTTGACGCCCATGAGCTTCGCGGTGTCCGGGTCCTGGGCGGTGGCCTGCATGCCGCGTCCGGTGCGCGTCTTCATGACGAAGTAGGCGAGGACGGCCATGCTGACGGGCGCCGCGGCGATCAGGAAGATGTCGCCCGTCTGGATCGTGACGCTGCCGACGTGGAACGGGCCGCCGTCGATCTGCGGGAAGGTGCGCGCGGACTTGGCCTCGGGGTACCAGGCCCAGACCGCCTGCTGGAGGGCCAGGGACAGACCGATGGCGGTGATCAGCGGAGCGAGGCGGGGGGCGCCGCGCAGCGGGCGGTAGGCGAGCCTCTCCGCACCCACCGCGACGACGACGGAGACCAGGATGGCGCCGATGAGCATGAGCGGCAGGGCCACCCACATGGTGGTGCCGTCGGGCAGCACCCACAGATAGACCGAGAGGGCCCCGAAGGCGCCGGTCATGAAGATCTCGCCGTGGGCGAAGTTGATGAGCTGGACAATGCCGTAGACCATTGTGTAACCGATGGCGACCAGCCCGTACATGGATCCCAGTAGCAGGCCGTTGACCAGCTGCTGCGGCAGTTCGTTCACCGCATGTCCTCCGAGACGTTCGGATGTTTCGACGGATGACGGATGGAGCCGGACGCGAGTCCGCGCGGGGCGCCAGTGGAACAGCGCCCCGCGCGGCTCACGTGGTCCGGGCGGATCAGCCGGTGTAGGTACCGGACTTGACCGGCTCCCAGGCGCCGTTCTTGACGGCGTACACGGTGAGTTGCTTGTTGGTCGCGTCACCGTACTCGTCGAAGGAGACCTTGCCGGTCACCCCGTCGAAGGAGACGTTCTGCATGGCCTCGGCGACCTTCGCGCGGGCGTCGGACGGCAGCTTGCCATCGTTGTCCTCGACGACCTTCTTCACGGCCTCGATGATCGCCCAGCCCGAGTCGTAGGAGTAGCCGCCGTACGCCTCGTACGCCTGCTTGTAGCCTGCGGACTTGTAGTTGGCGACGAACTCCTTGGCGGAGGGCAGCTGTTCGACCGGGGCGCCGACCGAGGTGGCGAGGTCACCGGTGGCGGTCGCGCCGGCCAGCTTGATGAAGTCGGCGCTGTAGATGCCGTCACCGCCGATCACCGGGATCTTGGCGCCGGCCGCCTTGATCTGCTTGCTCAGCGGGCCGGCCTGCGGGTACTCGCCGCCGTAGTAGACGACGTCGGCGCCCGAGTTCTTGACCTTGGTGGCGACCGCGGAGAAGTCCTTGGTGTCCGGGTTGATGTGCTCGCTGCCGGCCACGGTGCCGCCGAGCTTCTTGAACTCGTCGGTGAAGGTGGCGGCGAGGCCGGCGCCGTAGGTCTTCTTGTCGTCGATGACGAAGACCTTCTTCTTCTTGGCGTCGTTGAACAGGTAGTGCGCGGCGAACGGGCCCTGGATGGCGTCCGTGGTCGCGGTGCGGAAGTACGACTTGTACGGACGCGACTTCGACGTCTGCCAGTTGGTGCCCTGGGTCAGGGCCGGGTTGGTGTTGGCCGGCGAGACCTCGACCAGCTTGGCGTCGTCGAAGACCTTCTGCATCGACTCGGCCACCGACGAGTTCAGGGGGCCGACGACACCGAGGACGCTCTTGTCGGCGACGAGCTTGGTGGCGTTCTGCTGGCCCGAGGAGGGCTGCCCCTGGTCGTCGAGGGCCTCGATCTTGAAGGTGATGCCCTTGACGAAGTCCTGCTTGTTCGCGGTCTTGGCCGCGAGGTCCACCGAGTTCTTGATACCGAGGCCCAGCGCGGACAGGTCGCCGGTCAGCGGAGCGTCGACACCGATGACAACGGTGGTGCCGCCACCGCTGCCGGAGTCCGAGCCCTTGTCGCCGCTGTCGCGCGAGCCGCAGGCGGTGAGGGTGAGTGCTCCCGCCGCCAGCGCGGCGGTGATGGCGATGAGCGAACGTTGACGCACGATCCATCCTTTCCCCTGGCACGACCGCATCCCCGTGGAAACGGTCGAGTCGCGCGCTGGGCCGAAATCACAATCCGACGGCGCGGTGACTGGCCGTGACTCTAGGCCCGGCGCGAGGAATGGGGAGAGAGTCTGACCAAGGCTGTGACGCTCTTGTTATGACCCCAGGTAATGCAGAGCGGTACACCGTGGGGGGAACGCGCGAATTCCGGTCGATTCGCCCCGTCCGCATGGTGAGAACCTGCAGGACCCGCCCTGGATCTGTTCAGGTGTCTCAGGTGTTTTGGTGATGACCGGAACTGTTGTGGCAGGCAACTCGAAGGGCTTCTGAGCGGTGCCGTGCGTACCGTGACTCCAGGGGGAAACGGGGGGCTTGTATTGCGCGCGTATTACGCAGAGTTACGTCCAGGAAAGGAAGTCCGGCGTCCTTCGGTACTTTTCCCCATTCCGTCACGTGCACGGTTATCGTGATCTTAGGGGGAGAACCCGCTTTTGCCCGGAAAGGCACCCAGGCGCCATGCCGCGCCCCAAAGGGGCGCGGGGCTGTATCACCATGCGGCTCCGCCGCGCGGGCGCGACCAGCCACGACGCTGCCGCAGCCGCACGACGGCGCATGAAGGCCCACCCCGGAGCGCGTCTCACGGCCCACCCGCGGAGCGCGTCTCACGGGCGATCAACTCATCGGCGGCCGAGGGAACGTGACGCCGCTGGACGGCGCGCGCCGCGGCCACGACGCACCGCAGGATCTCGTACTGCCCATTGGACAGCCCCATCGGCTGACGGTCGCCGTAGGTGCCGCCGTCGAGCACCTGCCGTGACCAGTGGGCGACGATCCCGGCGCACGGCTCGCCGTCCCCTGGGCCGAAGCCACGGGCCCGAGCGGCGGGTTCAACGGCTCGGCGCAGGCCGCCGTCAGTCCTGCGCGGGACGGACCCGGGCCTCGTCGTCGGCGTTGACCTCCCGCAGCAGACAGGTCAGCCGGGCGGTGCACACCCGCCGCCCCGCCTCGTCACTGATCACGATCTCGTACGTCGCCGTGGTCCGCCCCCGGTGCACCGGCGTCGCCACCCCGGTGACCAGGCCCGACCGCACACCCCGGTGGTGCGTGCAGTTGAGGTCGACGCCCACGGCGATCTTCGAACTGCCCCCGTGCAGCATCGAGCCCACCGAGCCCAGCGTCTCCGCCAGCACCGCGGACGCGCCGCCGTGCAGCAGCCCGTACGGCTGGGTGTTCCCCTCCACCGGCATCGTCCCGACGACCCGCTCCGCCGACGCCTCGACGATCTGCACACCCATCCGCGTCCCGAGATGGCCCGCGGAGAACAGAGCCGGCAGATCCACCCCGAGCGCGGCGTACTCGTCGACGATCTCCTGCGGGAACTTCACGTGCTGCTGCTCGCCCATCGACCAGGCTCCATTCGTCGTGGTCCACTCCTGGAACTCCACTGAGCAATCGCTCAGTCGGTTGCCGATTGTTCCAGACGCACCACGACGGACTTGCTGGCCGGGGTGTTGCTGGTGTCCGCTGTGGCATCCAGCGGCACGAGCACATTGGTCTCGGGGTAGTACGCCGCCGCACAGCCCCGCGCGGTCGGGTAGTGCACGACCCGGAACCCCGCGGCCCGCCGCTCCACGCCGTCCCGCCACTCGCCGATCAGGTCGACGTACGACCCGTCGGCCAGCCGCAGTTCGCGCGCGTCCTCGGGGTTCACCAGCACCACCCGGCGCCCGTTCCTGATGCCCCGGTAGCGGTCGTCGAGGCCGTAGACGGTGGTGTTGTACTGGTCGTGCGAGCGGATCGTCTGCAGCAGCAGACGGCCCTCCGGCAGCTTCGGGTACTCGATCGGCGCCGCCGTGAAGTTGGCCTTCCCCGTGGCGGTCGGGAAGCGGCGTTCGTCACGCGGGGCGTGCGGCAGCGCGAAACCGCCGGGCCGGGCCACGCGCGCGTTGAAGTCCTCGAAGCCGGGGATCACGCGCGCGATACGGTCACGGACCGTCGCGTAGTCCTTCTCGAACTCCTCCCAGGGGACCACGCTGTCCGCGCCGAGCACCCGGCGCGCGAGCCTGCACACGATCGCCGGCTCGGACAGCAGCCGCGGGCTCGCCGGTTCCAGCCGGCCCCGGGAGGCGTGCACCATGCCCATGGAGTCCTCGACGGTCACGAACTGATCGCCGGACCCCTGAAGATCACGCTCGGTGCGGCCCAGGGTGGGCAGGATCAGCGCACGCGCGCCCGTGACCACGTGCGAGCGGTTGAGCTTCGTCGACACATGCACGGTCAGCCGCGCGCGCCGCATGGCCGCCTCGGTGACCCGGGTGTCGGGGGACGCGGAGACGAAGTTGCCGCCCATCGCGAAGAAGACCTTCGCGTCGCCGTCGCGCAGGGCCCGGATCGCGCGGACCACGTCGTAGCCGTGCTCACGCGGCGGGGCGAAACCGAACTCCTTCTCCAGGGCGTCCAGGAAGGCCGGGGCGGGCCGCTCGAAGATGCCCATCGTCCGGTCGCCCTGCACGTTCGAATGGCCGCGCACCGGGCACACGCCCGCGCCCGGACGCCCGATGTTGCCGCGCAGCAGCAGGAAGTTGACCACCTCGCGGATGGTCGGCACGGAGTGCTTGTGCTGGGTGAGGCCCATGGCCCAGCACACGATCGTGCGCTCGGAGGCGAGCACCATCGCCAGCGCCCGGTCGATCTCCGCGCGCGTGAGGCCCGTCGCCGTCAGCGTCTCGTCCCAGTCGGCGGCGCCGGCGGCCGCGGCGAACTCCTCGTAGCCATGGGTGTGCGCACGGACGAAGTCCTCGTCGACGGCGCCCTCGGTCTCCAGGATCAGCTTGTTGAGGAGACGGAAGAGCGCCTGGTCGCCGCCGATACGGATCTGCAGGAACAGATCGGTCAGCGCGGCGCCCTTGAGCATGCCCTGCGGGGTCTGCGGGTTCTTGAACCGCTCCAGGCCCGCCTCGGGCAGCGGGTTGACACTGATGATCCTCGCCCCGTTGGCCTTGGCCTTCTCCAGGGCCGACAGCATCCGCGGGTGGTTCGTCCCCGGATTCTGGCCGGCCACGATGATCAGGTCGGCCTTGTACAGGTCCTCCAGCAGGACGCTGCCCTTGCCGATGCCGATGGTCTCGGAGAGAGCCGAGCCGGACGACTCGTGGCACATGTTCGAGCAGTCCGGCAGGTTGTTCGTGCCCAGCTCCCGCGCGAACAGCTGGAAGAGGAACGCGGCCTCGTTGCTGGTGCGGCCCGAGGTGTAGAAGACGGCCTCGTCGGGGGAGGACAGTGCGGCGATCTCGTCGGCCACGATGTCGAAGGCGCGCTCCCAGGAGACCGGCTCGTAGCGCTCGCCGCCCTCCGGGAGGTACATGGGGTGCGTGAGCCGCCCCTGCTGTCCCAGCCAGTAGCCGCTGCGGTTGGCCAGATCGGCGACCGGATGCGCCGCGAAGAACTCCGGGGTGACGCGGCGCAGCGTGGCCTCCTCGGCCACGGCCTTCGCGCCGTTCTCACAGAACTCCGCCGTGTGCCGGTGGTCCCCCTCGGGCCAGGCGCAGCCCGGGCAGTCGAAGCCGTCCTTCTGATTGACCCGCAGCAGGGTCAGCGCGGTGCGCTTCACGCCCATCTGCTGCTGTGCGATCCGCAGCGTGTGCCCGACGGCCGGCAGTCCCGCCGCAGCATGCTGGGGCGCGCCGACCCGCGGCGCGTCCTGGACCGGGTCACCCTTCGGCGGTTTCGTCGCCACCACGCGCTCCCTTCGACGACTGCATCTGTGCGCTCGCATTCGATACTCCCACGCGGCGGTGACAATCATCGAGGCCGGTCGGGGCGCCGCCCGCGGGCCCCTGTCCGCGCCGTGCGACGTCTGTTCCACCTCGCCGCCCGACCGCGGCCGGGGTGTGGGGACGGGGCCGGCTGTCAGTGCGGCGTGGCAGGATCGGGTTCGTGGCAGAGACAGCATCGAAGAAGACCGACAACACCTCCAGTGGTGACCGTCCCCGGCTCATGCTCATGGACGGGCACTCGCTGGCCTACCGCGCGTTCTTCGCGCTGCCCGCGGAGAACTTCACGACCGCGACGGGCCAGCCGACGAACGCGATCTACGGCTTCGCGTCGATGCTGGCCAACACGCTGCGCGACGAGGCGCCCACGCACTTCGCGGTGGCCTTCGACGTCTCCCGCAAGACCTGGCGTTCGGAGGAGTTCGCCGAGTACAAGGCGAACCGCTCCAAGACCCCGGACGAGTTCAAGGGCCAGGTCGAGCTGATCGGCGAACTGCTCGACGCGATGCACGCCCCGCGCTTCGCCGTCGAGGGGTACGAGGCGGACGACGTGATCGCCACGCTCGCCACCCGCGCCGAGGCCGAGGGCTTCGAAGTGCTGATCGTCACCGGTGACCGCGACTCCTTCCAACTGGTCACCGAGCACACGACGGTGCTGTACCCGACCAAGGGCGTCTCGGAGCTGACCCGCTTCACCCCGGAGAAGGTCTTCGAGAAGTACGCGTTGACGCCCGCCCAGTACCCCGACTTCGCTGCGCTGCGCGGCGACCCGTCCGACAACCTCCCGGGCATCCCCGGCGTCGGCGAGAAGACGGCCGCCAAGTGGATCAACCAGTTCGGTTCCTTCGC
Organism: Streptomyces sp. NPDC004629; assembly: GCF_042873595.1. NCBI lineage: Bacteria > Bacillati > Actinomycetota > Actinomycetes > Kitasatosporales > Streptomycetaceae > Streptomyces > Streptomyces sp. NPDC004629. Next base: position 66,462 of record NZ_JBIALO010000037.1, read on the forward strand.
GGAACTGGTCGAGCGCGCCGACGAGGTCAAGGGCAAGGCCGGGCAGAACCTCCGCGACCACCTGGAGTCGGTCAAGCTCAACCGCCGGCTCACCGAGCTGGAACGTCAGGTGGAGCTGCCGAAGACGGTCACCGACCTGGAGCGCGCCCCGTACGACCGCAAGGGCGTCGCGGTGATCCTGGACACCCTGGAGATCCGCAACCCGTCCCTGCGCGAGCGGCTGTTCGCCGTCGACCCGGGCGCCGAGGAGGCCGAGACCACCGTGGTCGCGGTCGGCGGCGTGGAACTGGACGGCACGGTGCTCGGCACCGGAGAGCTGGGCCCCTGGCTCACCGAGCACGGCACGCGGCCCCTGGGCATCGCCACCGTCGACACCTGGGCGCTGGGCACCGGCTCGGTCGCCGAGGTGGCGCTCGCCGCGGCCGACGGGGCCGCCGCCTGGTTCGACCCGTCCGAGCTGGACGAGGCCGACGAGAACACGTTCGCGGCCTGGCTGACGGACGCGGGCCGGCCCAAGGTCCTGCACAACGCCAAGGGCGCCATGCGGGTCTTCGCCGAGCACGGCTGGAGCATCGACGGCGTCGCCATGGACACGGCGCTCGCGGCCTATCTGGTCAAGCCGGGCCGCCGCTCCTTCGACCTGGACGCGCTGTCCCTGGAGTACCTGGGCCGCGAGCTGGCGCCCGCCGCCGCGGCCGACGGCCAGCTCGCCTTCGGCGCGGACGACGCCGCCGAGGCGGAGGCGCTCATGATCCAGGCCCGCGCCATCCTCGACCTGGGGGAGGCGTTCGAGGGCCGGCTGCGGGAGGTCGGCGCGGCGGACCTCCTGCGGGATGTCGAACTGCCGACCTCGACGCTGCTCGCCCGCATGGAACGGCACGGCATCGCGGCGGACCGGGCCCATCTGGAGACCATGGAACAGATGTTCGCGGGCGCCGTGCAGCAGGCGGTGAAGGAGGCCCACGCGGCGGCGGGGCACGAGTTCAACCTCGGCTCACCCAAGCAGCTCCAGGAGGTCCTTTTCGGCGAGCTTGCCCTGCCGAAGACCAAGAAGACCAAGACCGGCTACACCACCGACGCCGACGCCCTGGCCTGGCTCGCCGCCCAGACCGAGAACGAGCTGCCGGTCATCATGCTCCGCCACCGCGAGCAGGCGAAGCTGCGCGTCACGGTCGAGGGCCTGATCAAGACGATCGCGGCCGACGGCCGCATCCACACCACGTTCAACCAGACCGTCGCGGCCACCGGCCGGCTCTCCTCCACCGACCCGAACCTGCAGAACATCCCGGTCCGCACGGACGAGGGCCGCGCGATCCGTCGTGGCTTCGTCGTCGGCGACGGCTTCGAATCCCTGATGACCGCCGACTACAGCCAGATCGAGCTGCGCGTGATGGCCCATCTGTCCGAGGACGCGGGCCTGATCGAGGCGTTCACCTCGGGCGAGGACCTGCACACCACGGTCGCCTCACAGGTGTTCTCGGTCGGCCGCCTCGCGGTGGACGCGGAGATGCGCCGCAAGATCAAGGCGATGTCGTACGGCCTGGCGTACGGGCTGTCCGCGTTCGGTCTCTCCCAGCAGCTGAACATCGAGGCGGCCGAGGCCCGTGCCCTGATGGACACGTACTTCGAGCGGTTCGGCGGCGTGCGGGACTATCTGCGCCGCGTGGTGGACGAGGCGCGGGCGACCGGCTACACGGAGACGCTGTTCGGGCGCCGCCGCTATCTGCCGGACCTCAACAGCGACAACCGTCAGCGCCGCGAGATGGCCGAGCGCATGGCCCTGAACGCGCCGATCCAGGGCACGGCGGCCGACATCGTCAAGATCGCCATGCTCAACGTCGACCGGGCGCTGCGCGAGGCGGACCTCACCTCGCGCATGCTGCTCCAGGTCCACGACGAAATCGTCCTGGAGATCGCCCCCGGCGAGCGCGAGGACGTGGAGCGGATCGTCCGCCGCGAGATGGCTGCCGCCGTCCAGCTCAGGGCCCCTCTGGACGTCTCCATCGGCGCGGGCCCCGACTGGGAATCCGCAGCCCACTAGTCCGTTTCTGACGGCTCTCGAACCCGCCCCGGCGCGGGGGGTTCTGGCCGGCAGAAGGCCCCACCCCCAGAGGGCGCCCCACCGGGCGCCCTCCCCCCAGCCCACCCACCACCCCCAAATCTCAACCGCACCTGAACTTTCCGCCGCAACGGCGAGCAACCACGACGGCGCATGACGGCGGTGCCGAACTCACCGCACCCACCCTCACCAACCAACCCGCACAACCCGGCGCCACCAGGCAACCCGCACAACCTGGTGCCGCCAGCCAGCCGCACAACCCCGTGCCATCAGCCGACCCGCTCAGCCAGGCGCCGCCAGGCGACCCGCACAACCCCGTGCCTTCAGCCGACCGCCAAGCCCCGCAGGGCCCGTCACTCACGTGGCCCCTGCCAGAACGCCCCCGCCACGCCCGCCCGTAAGGATGCGGGCATGGGTATACGCATGCTCCACCGCCGGACGGCACAGGCGTGGATCACGGCCAGGGCGGACACCGCCACGGCCCCGTCCTTGCCGCCCCCGCAGGTCCCGGCCCTCGCGGCCGACGCAAGCACCGCCCGCATCCCCACCGCCCCGTCGACCTCGGTACGCGAGGCCGTGACGGACATCGGGCGGCGACTCGGCGGGCACACCCCCCGCCGCGATCCGACACCGCGCTGGCGCCACTGGACCGAGCTGGCCCGCAGCTACCTCGCGCTGCTGCTCACCCTGCTCCCACGGCTGCGCCCGCGCCCGCCCCGCACCATCACCGTGTTCGTGGCCACCGTCACCGAGCGACCGGCCGGCTCCGCTCCGCACCGTCCCCTCCGGGACCGGCGGGAACCGGAACCGGGGCCGGACGCCACACCTTGACCCCGACGGCGTACACCACGAGCCCCGGCACAAGCCCCGCGCCGGCCCCGAAGCACACCGCCGGCACCAGCTCCCAGGGCCGCGCCGTGGCGCCCCAGTACGCCCACCAGCGGACCGCACGCTCCACCGCCGCGACCATCGCGCAGCCACCGATCACGGCACCGGCCCCCCACCGGTCCCGTACGGAAAGGACCGGCACCCCCACCGGTTCGCGCGCGGGGGCCCGCCGTACCGCACGCAGGACGAACGCGGCGATCACGAGCGCGGCCAGCGCCGAGCCGCCGTACTGCACGTACCAGTACAGCGGCGCGCCCGCCAGGTCCCGGTCCAGTACCGGGACCAGCCGTGTGCCCCAGCGGCCGTGGTGTGTGAACGCGTCCCACCCCACGTGGGTCAGCGCACCGAGTACGGCGGACACGTACCACCACGCCACCGTGGCGGGCCGCACGCGCGCGCGTGGCGCCCCGCACCGCAGCAGCCCCGCGGCCCGTGCCCGGCACGTTCGCGGCAGCAGCGCCACCAGCGGCTCGCGCACCAGCAGCCACAGCCCCACGAGCGCCCACGTGGTCAGCACGTCGACGCCGAGGACGCCGCCCAGCGAGTGCGTGACCGTCCCGAACTGCATCGCGCCCGGCAGGACGCTCGCCGCGTAGAAGGTCATGTCGGGGGCGAAGGACCCCGCGACGAGCACCGCGGGCACCAGCCGGCCCCGCCCGGTTCCGTCCGCGCGCACCGCGGGCAGCACGGCGGCGGCGTGGCTGAGAGTGAACGGCAACGAGGGCCCCCTGAAGCGGTCGTCGGCCGCTGCGCCGACCCGGTGATCGCGTCTGTCAAGTATGAGGGACTTCCGCCACCGCAACGGCATATGGCCAACCGGTGAAAACCGGGCTGCAACGGGTGCCCGAGCAAAGCAAGTTGCCGTAGGGTCACCTGGGTCGCCGCCGGTGACGCACGGCCGGAGGGGTCACCGTGCGACGGGAACGGCGCAGCGGGGCAACCACTGCCCCGGGTCAACCGTCACAACAGAGCGAGCAGGCAGTCGGAGACGGGCGCCGGGGCGTCCACGGGAGGGGTTCACTCTATGGCGGCGCATTTTGGCAGGAGGCTGTGCAAGGGGGCGGCGACGACCGCGGCGGCCGCAGCGGCGGTCGCTGCCCTTTCGGCGTCCCAGGCTCCGGGCGGTACGGCCGACCCCGACCAGCGTGCCGCCACGGGCGCCAGTGCCTCCGCACCGGAGGAGGACACCGAGCACAACGCCACCGGCAACTCGCCGTACTACACGGACCTGCCGCCCCTCAACAGCCCCAGACCCAGCCCCAGCCCGTCATCGAGCGCCGGCACCCCGGTCACCCAGGGCGATACCGAGGCGGGCATACCGGCCACCGTGCTGGACGCCTACAAGAAGGCCGCGGCGAAGCTGCGCTCCACCAAGCCGGGCTGCAACCTGCCCTGGGAACTCCTCGCCGCCATCGGCAAGGTCGAATCCGGCCAGGCCCGCGGCGGCCGGGTCAACGCGAACGGCACCACCCTGAGCCCGATCCTCGGCCCGCAGCTCGACGGCAACGGCTTCGCGCTCATCAAGGACACCGACAACGGCGCGTACGACGGCAACAGCCTGTACGACCAGGCCGTGGGCCCCATGCAGTTCATCCCGTCCACCTGGGACTGGGCGGGCCGCGACGGCAACGGCGACGGCAAGAAGGACCCCAACAACATCTACGACGCGGCGCTCGCGGCCGGCCACTACCTGTGCCGCTACGGCTGGGACCTGTCGGTGCAGGCCGACCTCGACCGGGCGATCCTCAGCTACAACAACTCGCAGGACTACCTCAACACCGTCCTGTCGTGGCTGGAGTACTACCGCAAGGGCATCCACTCGGTCCCGGACGGCACCGGACGGCTGCCCGGCAGCCGCAGCGACGGACCGGACCGCGTCGACCCCTCGCCGTCCCCCCAGCAGCCGGGCGGGTCGACGCCGAGGCCGGAGAAGCCGAGCGACACCCCGAAACCCCACGAGCCGTCTCCGCCGAGCACTCCGTCTCCGCCGGCCACACCGTCCCCGCCGTCCCCGCCGGCCACGCCCACCGACACGGTGGACCACCTGGCCGACGCGGGCACCGCCCAGCTCTCCGCGATGGCCGGCGACACCTTCGCCAAGAAGATCAGCACGCGCGCCGAGACCAAGGCCGGCACGTCCGTCGGCAAGGTCCGCGTCCGGTTCACCCTGGTCGGTGACACCGATGCCACCTTCGCCGGTGGCGAGCGCGTCGCCACGGTCGCCACCGACAGCAAGGGCGTGGCCGTCGCACCGGCGCTGAAGGCGGGCCGGAAGACCGGCGACTTCACGGTACGGGCCGCCGTGGTGGGCCGTCCGACGGTCAAGGCCCTCGACTACACGGCGACGGTCACCGCGCGCGCCGCCGACGCCCTCGTCCGCACCGGAGAAGCCCCGCTGACCTGCACGGCGGGCGGCGAGTTCGCCGACCAGGTCGCCGTGAAGGCCACGTACCAGGGGGCGGTCGCGGACGGGGTCGCGGCCACCGCGACCCTGGTCACCTCCAAGTACGACCCCTCCGTCAACGACAAGGGCCCCTACTTCAAGGACGCCGACGGCGACGCCGTGCGCACCCTGAGCGGCCTGGTGACCGACGAGAACGGCCAGATCACGCTGCCCAAGCTGTACGCGGACGACACCGCGGGCACGTTCCTGCTGCGCATCACCACCACCGGCGGCGCGACGCTGACCGTCGAGCTGACGGTGACCGCGGCCGAGAGCCCGTCCGCCCCGTCGCCGACCGCCTCAGCGACGTCGTAGCGGCCGCCGGCCGCACGCTCCTGCGAGGGCGCCCCTCCGCTTGTGCGGAGGGGCGCCCTCGTCCGTGTGCGACGTGTTCTCATCTCGCCCTCCCGTTGCTACGGTGCCGCACCTGACGATCCATCAGTTCGCGACGTTCGGGCTGGAGCCGGCGAGGTGCCCCGCTCCGTGCCCGACTGTTCCGACCGTCCGGGGAGGCTCCGCATGCGTGCCCTGATCGCCGCCGCGACCGGTCTCGTCCTCGCGCTCGCCCTGGTCCTCGCCATCACCGTCATGGGCCTGCCGGACGGCAGGACGTCCCCGAAGCCGCTGCTGACGACCGTGCCCGCACACCCGTAACCGCTCCTCCGGGAGGGAGGCCGAGATGCGCCGCAAGGCCGGCCTGGTCCTGCTCGCCCTCGCCGTGTTCTTCGCGGCGCTGTCCCCGCTGGTGCGCTGGTACGCCTTCCCGCGCCTGGCCAAGATCCCGCCGAACCAGTACCAGGACATGGTCCTGGAGGCCAAGGGCGCCACCCTCCTCGACTACGGCACGATGAAGGCGCGGAAGGTCTCCGAGGTCACCATCGTGCAGACGCTCAAGGGCAATGTGGAGGCCTCGAAGAAGGTCGAGCGGACGGCGGGCCGGGACGTGGTCGTCTGGGACGGCCTGTCCTATGTCCAGGGCCCCGACGGCAAGATGGTCTCCGAGATCCCCGAGCGCTACATCTTCGACGCCCACTCCCAGGAACCCGTCCACGCCACCGGCGAGATGGTCGACGGCGACCCGGTCCGACGGGACGGCATCGAGTTCAAGTGGCCCTTCCTCACCGAGAAACGGGACTACGAGTACTTCGACGCGCAGACCCGCACCACCAGCCCCATCCACTACCGGGGCACCCGGAACTTCCGCGGGCTGAGCGTCTATTACTTCGAACAGACCGTCCCCTGGACCAAGGTCCGCTTCCCCAAGGTCATGCCCGTCGAGGGCATCACCCCGGAGTCGGTCGCCAAGACCGGCACGACCCGCTGGTACACCACGGTCCGCAAGTTCTGGGTCGAGCCGGTCACCGGCGCGCCCGTCTACGGCGAGGAGATCCACAAGGAGGAGCTGCGCGGCGGCACCCTGCTCGGCGGCCGGGACCGCGTGACGGCGTTCGCCGGCCATGTGAAGATGCGCGAGGACTACATCGCGCACACGGTGTCCCTGGTCAAGGACAACCGGACCGTCGTCCTGCTGCTGACGTCCTACCTGCCCTGGGGATTCCTGTCCCTCGGCGTCCTGCTGCTGATCCCCTCCCTCTACCTGGAGGCACGCGGCCGCCGACCGGAAGAACCCGCGCGGGCCGACGCGTCCGAACCGGAGCCGGTCAGCGCCTGAGGCGGGCGTTGGTGTGCCGGGTCGGCTCGGCCGCGGCCGGGTCCTCGGGCCACGGATGCTTCGGGTACCGGCCGCGCAGCTCCGTCCGCACGCCCCGGTAGCCGTCCTTCCAGAAGGAGGCCAGGTCGGCGGTGACCGCGGCGGGCCGCCCGGCGGGGGAGAGGAGGTGCACGAGCAACGGCACCCCGGCGACCGCCGGCGACTCGTGCAGCCCGAACATCTCCTGGAGCTTCACCGCGAGGACGGGTTGTTCCGGGTTGCCGTAGTCGATCCGGATCCGGGACCCGCTGGGTACCGTGATCCGTTCCGGAGCCAGCTCGTCCAGGTGCCCGGCCGTTCCGTCCGCCCACGGCAGCAGCCGCGTAAGCGCCTGCCCGGCGTCGATCCGTGCGAGATCCGCACGGCGCCGGGCCCGCCCCAGCTCCGGCTCCAGCCACTCGTCCACGCGCGCGTGCAGAGCATCGTCCGACACATCCGGCCAGGGCTCACCGAGGTGCCGCCGCAGGAAGGCCAGCCGCTGCCGCAGCACGCCCGCATCCGCGGACCACTTCAGCAGCCCGAACCCCTCCTGGCGCAGCCCGTCCAGCAACGCCTCCCGCACCAGGGCGGGCGCGGCGTCCGGCAGCGCCCGCACGGCCAACTCGACGGCCCCCAGCCGCTCGACCCTGCGCGCCACGACATCCCCGTCGGCCCAGCGCACCTCGTCCCGCCCGCCCAGCAGCGCCCCGCCCGCGAGCCGGGCCACGTCCTCGTCCACGACGGCCCCGAGCCGCACGCGCGCGTGGCCCTTGCCCACAGGGCGGTCCGCAGCGGCGACGGCGAGCCATGCGCAACCGCGCAGCGCCGAACCCTCAGCGGCCTCCGCCCGCGTCCCCGACACCATCAGCCACGACCCGCCGGTCCACCTCCCCACCCGCTCGGGAAACGCGAGAGCGGCGACGACACCCGCGGCCCGGTCCGCGCCGGACCCCGCCGGGCCACCCGACCAGGCCGGCGGTGACGCCACGGGCGGTGCGGCAGCGCCGGCCGTGCCGATCTGTGTCGTCGGGGCCGGGCGGCCTGACTCGGCGGCGACGGCCCGCAGCCGTCGCACCTCCGCCCGCCACCGACCGGCGTAGGCGTCGCCGCCGCGCCCCGCGGCCCGCACCGCGCCCGCGAGATCGTCGCCGTACGCCCGCGGCGCCTCCTCGCTCAGCAGCGCGACCACCTCCGCCGCCCGCTCCGCGCCCACCAGCGGCGCCGCGTCGAGCAGCGCACGCCCCAGCCGGGGGTGCAGCCCCAGCCGGGCCAGCCGCAGCCCCCGCGGCGTCGCCCGGCCCGCCGGGTCCACCGCGCCGATCGCCGTCAGCACCTCGCGCGCCGCCGCCATCGCCCCGCCCGGCGGAGCATCCAGCAGCGCGAGGCCGGAGGCGTCCGGATCGCCCCAGCAGGCCGCCTGAAGAGCGAACGCCGTCAGATCGGCCACCTTGATCTCCGGCGCCGGAAAACGCGGCAGCCGCGCGTCCTCGGCCTGCGCCCAGCACCGGTACACCGTGCCCGGCGCCTCGCGCCCGGCACGGCCCGCCCGCTGCCGCCCCGCCGCCTGCGACGCCCGTACCGTCGTCAGCGCGCTCAAACCGCGCGCGTGGTCCACCCGCGGCTCACGCGCGAGTCCCGAATCGACCACCACCCGCACCCCGGGAACCGTCAGCGAGGACTCCGCGACGGACGTGGCCAGCACCACCCGACGGCGCTCCCCAGGCGCCAGCACCGCGTCCTGCACCGCCGCCGGCGCCCGCCCGTGCACCTGGAGCACCTCGACGTCACCGAGGTCACGCAGATCCCCCAACCGACCGGCGACCCGGGCGATCTCGCCGACACCCGGCAGGAAGCACAGCACGTCACCCGAGCGCTCCGCCAACGCCCGCCGCACCACCGACGCCACGTGCGCCGTCAGCGCCGGATCGACCCACAGGCCGTGCGGCGGCCGCACGGGACGCGCCGGGGGCGCCCACACCACCTCGACGTCGTACGCGGCGCCCCGCGCCTCGACCACCGGCGCGCCGCCCAGCAGCCGCGCCCAGCCCCGCGCGTCCGTGGTCGCCGACGCCGCCACCAGCCGCAGGTCCGGCCGCAGCGTCTCACGCACGTCCCACAGGAACGCCGCCGCCGTGTCCGCGTCCAGATGCCGCTCGTGGCACTCGTCGAGCACGACGACGTCGACACCGGCCGACTCCTGGTCCCGCTGGAGCCGCTGCAACAGCACACCGGTCGTGACCACCTCCACGCGCGCGTGGCGCCCCACGACCCGCTCGCCGCGCACCGTGTAGCCGACGGAGCGTCCGACCTCCTCGCCCAGCAGCCACGCCATCCGGCGGGCCGCCGCGCGCGCCGCGATCCGCCGCGGCTCGGCCACGACCACCCGCCGCACCGGACCCTCGCCCAGCAGCCCGGCCAGCGCGAGCGGCACCAGCGTGGTCTTGCCGGTGCCGGGCGGCGCCACCAGGACGGCGGTGCCGTGCCCCGCCAGGGCGTCGTCCAGCGCGGGCAGGGCAGCGCGTACGGGCAGGGCGTCCAGGGCGTCGTAACGGATCACGCCCCCAGTGTCGTACGCCCGCGGAACCGTCCCCCACACACGCGTGCGTGCGCGTGTGCCTCGGTCCCGCCCCACGCGCGCGTGCGTCAGTCCCGCTCGCAGACGAAGATCGCCGTACCCGGGACGAGGGCGCCCCGCAGCGGGGACCAGCCGCCCCACTCGGCCGTGTTCCACGCCGGCCACTCCGGCTCGACCAGGTCCACCAGCCGGAAACCGGAGGAGGCGATATCACGGACCCGGTCGCCGAGCGTCCGGTGGTGCTCGACGTACACGGCCCGGCCCTCGTCGTCCTGCTCCACGTAGGGCGTGCGGTCGAAGTACGACGCCGAGACCGTCAGACCCTCCGGCCCCGGCTCGTCCGGGAACGCCCAGCGGATCGGGTGCGTGACGGAGAAGACGAACCGGCCGCCCGGGCGCAGCACCCGGCGCACCTCCCGCAGCACCAGCCGCGGGTCCGCCACGAACGGCAGCGCCCCGTACGCCGAGCACGCCAGGTCGAAGGAGGCGTCCGCGAACGGCAGCGCGGCTGCGTCGGCACACACCAGGGGAAACGAACCGCCGATGCGCAGCGCGTGCTGCAACTGGCGGTGCGAGAGATCGAGGGCCACCGGACGCGCGCCCTGCGCGGCCAGCCAGCGCGCGCACTGCGCCGCGCCCGCCCCGATCTCCAGGACCGCCCTGCCCTTCAGCTCCCCCGGTGGGCCGAGCAGTTCGGCCTCCACCTCGTCGAGGCCCTCCGGCCCCCACACGAAACGGTCGTCCCCGAGGAACGTGCCGTGCTCGACCTGGTACTCGTCCGCGTTCCGGTCCCACCAGCCGCGATTGGCGCGGGCGCTCTCCGCGACGCCGGCCGCACGCCGGGTGGCCTCCGGCTCGAACGCTTCGGACTCTTGGATGATCGGCTCCCTCGTCGTACTCTGCCGTGAATCCGTGGGGCGTGGCACGCACGGCGTGTCACGCAAGGGGTCCCGCGGACCGGCGTGGCCTGGCCGGACGGTTCTTGTGCCGGGTATGCGAGGAACCGCCCCGGCTGTGCGCCTTCGTGCATTGACCCTGTCCGGCTGCCCCCGTATGCTACAAGTTGCGCTGCGGGCCTGCGCTCCTCAGACGTAGCAGGCTGCGCTCGCATCTGTTGTATGTCCCCTCGGTTGTCGAGGCGCCGTCGCCGGATTTTCGGTGGGGCGCTTCCTAGGCTGTCCGGCTTCTGCAGAGCGAAACGGGCTCCCGGCGTAAGCAGTACCTACGACTTCAATGTCCGTACCGGAGCCCTTTCCCACATGACGAGCAGCACCGAGACCACCGCCACCACCCCGCAGGTAGCGGTCAACGACATCGGTAACGAGGACGCGTTCCTCGCAGCGATCGACGAGACGATCAAGTACTTCAACGACGGCGACATCGTCGACGGCGTCATCGTGAAGGTCGACCGGGACGAGGTCCTGCTCGACATCGGTTACAAGACCGAAGGTGTCATCCCGAGCCGCGAACTCTCGATCAAGCACGACGTCGACCCGAACGAGGTCGTCGCCGTCGGCGACGAGATCGAGGCCCTGGTCCTCCAGAAGGAGGACAAGGAAGGCCGCCTGATCCTCTCGAAGAAGCGCGCCCAGTACGAGCGTGCCTGGGGCACCATCGAGAAGATCAAGGAAGAGGACGGCATCGTCACCGGTACCGTCATCGAGGTCGTCAAGGGTGGTCTCATCCTCGACATCGGCCTCCGTGGCTTCCTGCCCGCGTCTCTCGTCGAGATGCGCCGGGTCCGCGACCTCCAGCCGTACGTCGGCAAGGAGCTGGAGGCCAAGATCATTGAGCTGGACAAGAACCGCAACAACGTGGTCCTGTCCCGCCGTGCCTGGCTGGAGCAGACCCAGTCCGAGGTCCGCCAGACGTTCCTCACGACCCTCCAGAAGGGTCAGGTCCGCTCCGGTGTGGTCTCCTCGATCGTCAACTTCGGTGCCTTCGTGGACCTGGGTGGCGTCGACGGTCTGGTTCACGTCTCCGAGCTGTCCTGGAAGCACATCGACCACCCGTCCGAGGTCGTCGAGGTCGGCCAGGAGGTCACCGTCGAGGTCCTCGACGTCGACATGGACCGCGAGCGTGTCTCCCTGTCGCTGAAGGCGACCCAGGAAGACCCGTGGCAGCAGTTCGCCCGCACCCACCAGATCGGCCAGGTCGTGCCCGGCAAGGTCACGAAGCTGGTTCCGTTCGGTGCGTTCGTCCGCGTCGACGAGGGCATCGAGGGTCTGGTCCACATCTCCGAGCTGGCCGAGCGCCACGTGGAGATCCCGGAGCAGGTCGTCCAGGTCAACGACGAGATCTTCGTCAAGGTCATCGACATCGACCTGGAGCGCCGCCGGATCTCGCTGTCCCTCAAGCAGGCCAACGAGTCCTTCGGTGCCGACCCGGCCGCGGTCGAGTTCGACCCGACCCTGTACGGCATGGCCGCGTCCTACGACGACCAGGGCAACTACATCTACCCCGAGGGCTTCGACCCCGAGACCAACGACTGGCTTGAGGGCTACGAGAAGCAGCGCGAGGAGTGGGAGCGCCAGTACGCCGAGGCGCAGCAGCGCTTCGAGCAGCACCAGCAGCAGGTCATCAAGTCCCGTGAGGCCGACGCCGCTGCTGCCGCCGAGGGCGGCGAGGCCGCCGCTCCGGCCGCGTCCGGTGGCGGTTCGTACTCCTCCGAGGGCGCGGACAACTCCGGCGCGCTGGCCTCGGACGAGGCGCTGGCCGCGCTGCGCGAGAAGCTCGCCGGTGGTCAGAGCTGACCTGAGCGCTTGCCGCTGAGGCTGGGCAGTTGAAAGAGGGGCCGCACCTTTCGAGGTGCGGCCCCTCCACCTTGCGAGCCACGGGCGGCCTTGCGGGCGACGGGTGTCCGTGTGAGTCGCGGGCGGTCTTGCGGGCGACGGGTGTCCGTGTGAGTCGCGGGCGGTCTTGCGGGCGACGGGTGTCCGTGTGAGTCGCGGGCGGTCTTGCGGGCGACGGGTGTTCCCTGCGGGTCACGGGCGGTCTTGCGGGCGACGGGTGTTCCCTGCGGGTCACGGGCGGTCTTGCGGGCCACCGGCGGTCCCGCGGTCCGCCGGTTGTCGGACCGCCACGGGTCGTCCGTGGCGGCTCGTGCGGTTCCCCGCCCCGCCTCGCGGGGAGTTGAGAGTTGCCCTCGCCGTTGAAGAAACATGCGGGATACACCAAGAGCCGATGGCCCGTAACCGGCCATTGGGAGGCTTCCTCGGTCGTTCATGATCGAGATGGGAGCCTCCGCCATGGCACTGCCTCAGTCCGGGTCGGGAACGAGTCGTCGTACATTCCTGCGCAGCGTCGGCGTCGCCGGCGGCGCGGGAGCCATGTTCGCCACCATGGGGGCGCTCGGCCTCGCCCCCACCGCCGCCCACGCGGCCGAGAAGGAGACGCCGTTCCAGCCGCCCCGCCGCAGCGACTTCACCCTCCAGGGCCGCACCGGAAAACCCGCCAAGGTCGTCGTCATCGGAGCCGGCATCGCCGGCCTCACCTCCGCGTACGAACTGGGCAAGGCCGGCTACGACTGCACCGTGCTGGAAGCCCGCGACCGCGTCGGCGGCCGCAACCTCACCGTCCGCGGCGGCGACACGCTCACGGACATCAACGGCGTGCGGCAGACGGCCGGATTCAGCAAGGGCCAGTACATGAACGCCGGCCCGGCACGCCTCGCCCAGTGGATGGTCACCCTCGACTACTGTCGCGAACTCGGCGTTCCCATAGAGGTCTTCACCAACTCCAACGCCAGCGCGCTCATCTACAACCCGGGCACCGGCATGAGAACGCCGGTCCAGTACCGGACCGCGAAGGCCGACGTCTACGGCTACGTCTCCGAACTCCTCGCGAAGGCCACCAACGCCGGTGCCCTAGACGGCGAACTGACCGCCGACGACAGGGAACGGCTGCTCGCCTTCCTCAAGGGCTACGGCTCCCTGGGCGCCGACTACACCTACACGGGCACCGAGCACCGCGGCTTCACCGTCGACCCCGGCGCCTCGGGCACACCCGGGAACGAACTCGGCGACGTGCCCTCGCTCTCCGAGGTCTTCGCCTCCAACGTCGGCCGCTACTTCTCCTTCGAGTTCGGCTACGACCAGGCGATGCTGATGTTCCAGCCGGTCGGCGGCATGGACCGGATACCCGCAGCGTTCGCACGCGCCATAGGAGAGGAACGGATCCGCACCGGCGCGCCCGTCACCGACATCAAGAACACCGGCGACGGCGTCGTCGTCACCTACACCCAGCGCGGCCGCACCCGCACCATCGAGGCCGACTACTGCATCGCCACACTGGCACCGCACATCCTCGCGAAGACCTCGCACAACCTCGGCTCCGGGGTGCAGACCGCCCTCCTCGCCGTGCGGCCCTCCCACGCCTCCAAGATCGGCCTTGAGTACAGGAGCCGTTGGTGGGAACGGGACTTCAGGATCTTCGGCGGCATCACCGAGACCGACCTTGACCTGGACCACATCTGGTACCCGTCCTACGGCCACCTCGGCGACCGAGGGGTGATCATCGGCTACTACAACACCGGCGCCCACTCCGAGGCGTACTCGGCGCTCACTCCCGCCGGGCGCCTGGAGCGCGCCGTGGCCCAGGGCGTCCAGATCCACGGTGAGAAGTACCGCACCGAACTGGCCGCGTCGTTCTCACACCAGTGGAAGCTCGTCCCCTACCTGGAAGGCGCCTGGCACTCCATGCCCGGCGGCCCGGACGCCCCTGCGTACGCGCCGCTCAACCGGGCGCAGGGCAACGTGTACTTCGCCGGCGACTACCTGAGCTACCTGGACGCCTGGCAGCACGGCGCGATCACCTCCGCCCGCAAGGTCGTCACCGAACTGCACCGGCGCGTGCTCGCCTCCTGACCCCGTCTGGCGCCTCGACACGGCGGCTCCACGCGGTCCCGGCACCGCCCGGAGCCGCCGTGACCGGTCCCGGGGAGGCGGGAATGCCCGCGTCCTCGCGGACGTTGATCCGTGGGGAACAGAGGAGGAGCGGTCACAGTGCTTGATCCGCAGGGTTTGTACGCATGGGAGCCGAAGGGGCTGGCTGTCGTCGACATGGCGCTGGCCCAGGAGTCGGCCGGCCTTGTCATGCTCTACCACTTCGACGGATACATCGACGCGGGCGAGACCGGCGACCAGATCGTCGATCGGCTGCTCGATTCGCTGCCCCACCAACTCGTGGCCCGTTTCGACCACGACCGGCTCGTGGACTACCGGGCCCGTCGCCCGCTGCTGACGTTCAAACGGGACCGCTGGACCGACTACGAGGTCCCGGCCATCGAGGTCCGCCTCGTCCAGGACGCCACCGGAGCGCCCTTCCTGCTGCTGTCCGGCCCGGAGCCCGACGTGGAGTGGGAGCGCTTCGCCACCGCGGTACGGCAGATCGTGGAACGGCTCGGCGTCCGCCTGTCCGTGACCTTCCACGGCATCCCCATGGGCGTCCCGCACACCCGCCCCGTGGGCGTCACGCCGCACGGCAACCGCACCGACCTCGTGCCGGGCCGCAGCCCCTTCGAAGAGGCACAGGTGCCCGGCAGCGCCGAGGCGCTTCTGGAGTACCGCCTCATGGAGGCCGGACATGATGTCCTGGGCGTCGCCGCGCACGTTCCGCACTACATCGCCCGCTCCGCGTACCCGGACGCGGCGCTGACCGTCCTGGAGGCCATCACGGCCGCCACCGGCCTGGTCCTGCCGGGCATCGCGCACTCGCTGCGCACGGACGCGCACCGCACGCAGACCGAGATCGACCGGCAGATCCAGGAGGGCGACGAGGAACTGACGGCCCTCGTCCAGGGCCTTGAGCACCAGTACGACGCCGCGGCGGGCGCCGAGACCCGGGGCAACATGCTCGCCGAACCGGTCGAGATCCCGTCGGCGGACGAGATCGGCCAGGAGTTCGAGCGCTTCCTGGCGGAGCGGGAGGGCGAGGCCTGAAGTGCCCCGGGCCGATCGGGTCCGAACCCGAGGGGTCCGGAGGGTTCGAGCCCGGGAGCGTCTGAGCCTGGGCTTGTCCGAGCCGGAGGTGTCTGAGAAGCTGTTGTCGTTCCGATCTTGAGGGGTGTGCGTCGAACGGGAGTCTCGATCGGGTGATCACAACAAGCCGGGGGCATGAGAACAGGGCC
>NZ_JBIALO010000038.1:0-81607 GCF_042873595.1 Streptomyces sp. NPDC004629
GGCGGTCCCACAGCTCATCCGACACGATCCACGGCGATGTCCCCACACCGGAACGAACGGTCAACTCCCGCCCCGGACACGGCCATCGGCTCCGATCCACCTCTTTGTGTTAGCTGCTGTTAGCCGCGGGTGGCCCTTCTCTTCCCGCGCGGGACGCCCGGCCCAAAACCAGCGGCGTACAAGGAAGCCTAGCTGGACGTCAACGGCTTCCACTTGATTCACGCTGATCCAAGCGAACCGGCACTCCACACGGAGATACGCCTCTGAACACACGCGGAGACAGACGCCAGCCAGCGGCCGAGTCAGCAACGCTGAGCCATAAGCCATGTGTCAGACGCGCTTCGCTGACGCTCCAACGTCCGACCGGCACTCGGGGCGGCTGCGCCGAGTGCGCCAGGTCCACATCGTGTGCCCCACGAGAGCCAAGGCAGCAACGACGGCAACTACACGAATCGCGTTCCAGGTTAGATCGACAATCAGTCCTTGTGAGTCCGCCTCCACGCTCAGCCGCTGAGAAGTCTCAATAAATGCGATCAATGGAACAAGCAGACGGAATGGAAGGCCGCCAATGCCGGAAGTTCGCCCCAGGTTCCCCACGAGGCCCACAGGCGCACCGGCCACGAAAGCCGCTATCCCCCAGAACAGGATTCTGGAAGTTAGGTCCTCTCCGGATCCAGCAGAGATAACCCGCCCGACTGGAGCAGTTGGTGTCAGGAACTTGAAAAGATAGTACACAACCACGCCGATGGCCAATGCCGAAGAGGCCAGCAGCGACGATTCGATCTTCGATCGGCGGGAATAGCCCACCAAAAATGCGAAACACGCCCACGACCACCCGCCGGAAAATACAAGGGCTACGGCATGGCAGATCGCGTTATCGAACTTACCCGCGAGTGGGCCAATTACGCCAAGTGCCGCACCCATCACGAGAGCTACCGCGATAGGCGCAACGCGTGCGCGCGGAAAGTACAGGATTTCTCTTTCCCCGTCTCTACGGTCAATCCTCAAGGTGAAAATGATGCCTCTCCGGGGTTCCTGTGCTGGTGCCAGTACAGGAACCCCGGGCGACACGAACCTCCCCCGGTCGTCTAGCACATGCCCACACCACACAGGGTGGAGGCGCAGCGCTAGAGCGCCGGGAGATGAAGGCTCAGTACTTAGAGTAGTAGGTGGAGCACGTGAAGGCGGCGCCTCTGGTGAGGTTCGCGTTGGAATAGTCGTTCGGGCCCACGATGTCCTTCGCCGTGTCACCAGCGATCTTCACCGTTGAGCCGTGCCGCACGTCGTGGTGGTAGTAGTTCGAGTAGCAGTACTTGCCGCCCGTGGTGAGGTACCAGCCGTAGCTCCACGTTCCGCCACCGACCTCGACAATGACCTTTGGCGTAACGCTTCCCGCCGAGCTGTCGTCCATCGTGAACGTCACCTCGCCCCATTCCTCAGGGTCACCGAGCTCTGGGGGCGGCTGGGTCCCGTCCCCGCGGTGGTGGACGATGATGGTGTCGGAAGCGCCGAGCTGAGCACCGTCCGCAGTGGCCGGCGTGGCGAGGCCGCCAGCAGCCAGAGCTGCGCCCGCAACGGCGAAAATGACCGATCTACCGGAGATCTTCACGAAAACCCCTCCCTTGATTCCCTTGTGGGGATCAAGGGAGATCCTCTACACATCATGTCCACGTGTAAAGGGAACTCCAGAAGGTTGACCGAAAGCTCCCCCTGGCCGACTTGCACACCCGTCAGCATACCGATCTGTTGGATGGTTCCGCGCCATCGGGACACATTCCCGCCACTCATTCCAAAATCACGGGCTCTAGCCCACGGCGCGCTTACTGAAACTTGCCTTCATCGTAAACCTGCCTTCATCGACCTCTCCCGTCACTGCTACGTAGAGTTGTGACACCGACGGTTTTGGGACAGAAAAACGACCTACCGGCCGAGGCGAAGCGCACGGCCCATGAAGTTATTCGGCCTGGTCCCTGGGTGCCTCACCCCCTTCGCGAACACGATCTTCCCGCCGGTCTCGAAGCGGAGCGCTCGCGCGCGGCGCGGGCGGATGATGTGTGGCCGGGTGCCGTCGAGGACGTACCCCGACCTGGTCGAGGACGCCCGACGCGAGCTGGGCGTGTCCCTCGCGGACATGCGCGAGGCCAACAAGCGCTGGCAGGCGATGGTCCGCTCCCCCAGGCCGCGCCCGGCGGCCTCCCGGTACCGCTCGGTGCTCGGCGCGCCCGAGTCGGAGGGCAAACGCACCATCGGCGACCTGGAGTGCGCGGTGTGGCAGTGGCCCGTCCCGCTCTGGCCCGACCTGCGCTTCGAGGTGCTGGTCGCCGCCACGGGCGCGGTCTGGAACGAGTGGCTGGTCCGCGCGCCGGGCGCCCCCGCGCCGCGCCTCGCCCGCCTCGAAGACCTCACGCCCTGGTCGTGCACGGTCGACGAGGCGGCCCGCGCCTTCGCCCCGGCCCGCCCGCTGGAGGGCACGGCCCCCACCCGCTGGGGCCTCGCCTTCACGGCCCCCGACGCGCACGGCGTCCGCCGCGAGGTTGTCGCCGAGTTCACTTGGGGCTTGTTGCAGCGGGTTGCCGGCGGCGCCTCAGGGGTGACGCGCCGGTAGTCGAGTGCGGGTGCGTTGTGGCTGGGCGCGCCGGTAGTCGGTCGGGTGCGGGTGCGTTGTGGCTGGTCGCGCAGTTCCCCGCGCCCCTTACGGGGCGCCGCACGCCGCCAGGATCGCCGATGTCACCGTGGCCGTCGAAGCTGGGTGCAGGAAGAGGAACAGGTTGGGTTCGATCAGTTCCAGTTCCATCACGTGGGGCGTGCCGTCCTCGCCGTCGACCAGGTCCACACGCGCGTACAGCAGTTCGGGCGCGTCCGGTACGGCGGCCAACGCGCGCCCGGCGACGGCGAGTTCGGCCGGTGTCGGCAGCCAGCGCTCCAGGTCGGGGTGGGCCACCTTCTCCGCGTCGTACGCCGTGCCGGGCGCCAGCACGGCCCGCTTGCGGCTGGCGTGCAGCAGCCGGCCGCCGAAGAACTGCAGGGCCCGCTCGCCGCCGACATCGATGCCGCGGACGTAGGGCTGCACCATCGCGGTCAGCCCCTCCTCGTGCATGCGGGCCAGCTGCCGCAGTGCCGCGTCGCGCTCGCCGGGTGCGTACCGCGCGGCGTACCGGGCGCCCGCGCCGAAGGTCGGCTTGACGACGAAGTCGTGATCGTCCGGGAGTTCGGCCGCGGATCCGGGCGCGACGTAACGGGTCGGCACGACGGGCACGCCTGCCGCCGCGAGGTCCCCCAGGTACCGCTTGTCGGTGTTCCAGCGCACGACGGCGGCCGGATTGGCCAGCCGCGTCACCTTGCCTGCCCGCTCCGCCCACGCCACGAACTCCTCGGCCCGCCAGGCATAGTCCCAGGTGGAGCGGATGACGACGAGGTCGAACCCGCTCCAGTCGACGCCGGGGTCGTCCCAGTGCACGGCGGCGGCCTCGGCCCCGGCGTCCGCCAGGGCCCGCAGCAGGACCGGCAGGTCGCGGTCCCGGTTCGGCTCGGTTCCGGGGTCGTAGGTGGCGAGTGCGATACGGGGCACGGCGGGCTCCCTCGGCGTATGAATGCGGCGGATGATCAGACCGCAGGCTAACCGTCGCGACGGCGACCGCGGCAACCGGTTTGACCTTCACCCTCGGTGAAGCCGCAGCATCGGTGGCGGGACGACGAGCACAGCGGCACCCGGGGGTGGGGCATGGAGATGCTGACGATCGGCGCCTTCGCGAAGGCCAGCCGGCTCTCGCCGAAGGCGCTGCGGCTCTACGACGAGCTGGACCTGCTGCGGCCCGCGCGGGTCGACCCGGACACCGGGTACCGGTACTACTCCGTCGAGCAGTTGGAGCAGGCCCGGCTGGTGGCCTGGCTGCGCCGGCTGGGCATGCCGCTCGCCGGGATCCGCGCGGTGTGCGCGCTGGAACCGGCCGCCGCCGCACGGGAGATCCGCGCCCACTGGGCGCGGGTGGAGGCCGAGACGGCCGTGCGCCGGGACCTCGCCGCATTTCTCGTCGACCATCTGAACGCAGAGTCGAGGAAGGACACCGTCATGCTGGAACTGCGTCATTGCGCCCGCTCCGACACCGGCCGAGTGCGGCCCGCCAACCAGGACACGGCGTACGCGGGTGCACGCCTGCTCGCCGTGGCCGACGGGTACGGGCCCGCCGGGGCGCCGGCGAGCAGCGCCGCGGTGGAGGCGCTGAAGTTCCTGGAGAGCGCGGAACCGTCCGCGGGCAGCATCCTGAACCTGCTGGAGGACGCCGTCCAGGGCGCGCACCAGGCCGTGCGGGACGCGGCAGGCGGCGCGACGGAGGCCGGCACCACGCTGACCGCGCTGCTGCTGACGGGTTCACGGCTGGCCCTGGTGCACATCGGGGACTCGCGCGCCTATCTGCTGCGCGACGGCGGCCTGTTCCGGATCACCCACGACCACACCATGGTCCAGTCGCTGCTCGACGAGGGCCGGCTGGCCCCGGAGGAGGCCACCGCGCACCCGCAGCGCGCCCTGCTCCTGAAGTCGCTCGGCGGTGACACGGGCACCGCCCTCGGCGGTGGCGCGAGCACCGCCCCCGACCTGAAGCTGCGTGACGCGCTGCCCGGCGACCGGTATCTGCTGTGCTCCGACGGCCTGTCCGGGGTCGTGACGGACGACCGGATCGCGCACGTGCTGTCCACGGCCGCAACCCCCGACGCGGCGGTCGGCGCCCTGATCAGCGAGGCGAACGCCACCGGCGGCCCGGACAACGTCAGCTGCGTGGTCGCCGACGTGGTCGAGACGGCGGCCTGAGCCCACCGCCGCGTCCCGCCGCTCCCGCACGGGCGCCCTCGCCGACGGTCCGATCCTCTACCGTCGGTGGCACACAGGAGCGTGCGGAGCGCTGTGCCGGTGCTCCCCGACGGGTAAGGAGTGCGCCGCGTGTCCCTTCTCTTTCCGGCCCTGGCGGGCGGTCCGGGCGAGCGCGTCGCCCTGCGGTTCGGCGAACGGTCGCTGACGTACGCGGAACTGGGCGCCGCCGCTGGTGCCGTGGCTGCCCGGGTCCGGGGCGCGGGCCGGGTCGCCGTATGGGCGACGCCGGAACCGGAGACGGCCGTCGGGGTGGTGGGCGCCCTGCTCGCCGGGGTGGCCGCCGTACCGCTCAACCCGAAGTCCGGGGAGGGCGAACTCGCCCACATCCTCTCCGACAGCTCGCCCTCCCTGGTGCTGGCCGCGCCCGGTGACCGGCTCCCGGCGCCGCTGAACGCACTGGCGCGGCTCGACGTGGACGCGTACGGCGGCGGCGACGTCCCCGAGGACCGTGCGGCGGGCGGCGACCCCGCGCTGGTCGTCTACACCTCCGGCACCACCGGCCCGCCCAAGGGCGCGGTGCTGCCCCGCCGCGCGCTCGCCGCCACCCTGGACGCGCTGGCCGACGCCTGGCGGTGGACCGCGGACGACGTCCTGGTGCACGGGCTGCCGCTGTTCCATGTGCACGGGCTGGTGCTGGGCGTCCTCGGCCCGCTGCGGCGCGGCGGCTCGGTGCGGCACCTGGGGCGGTTCGGCACCCAGGGCGTGACCCGGGAGCTGAACGACGGCGCGACCATGCTCTTCGGGGTGCCGACCATGTACCACCGGATCGCCGAGGCGCTGCCCGAGGACCCCGGGCTGGCCAAGGCGCTGGGCCGGGCCCGGCTGCTGGTCTCCGGCTCCGCCGCGCTGCCGGTGCACGACCACGAGCGGATCACGGCCGCGACCGGGCAGCGGGTGATCGAGCGGTACGGCATGACGGAGACGCTCATGAACACGAGCGTGCGGGCCGACGGTGAGCCCCGCGCGGGCACGGTCGGGGTGCCGCTGCCCGGCGTGGAGCTGCGGCTGGTGGAGGAGGACGGCACGGTCCTCGCGGCGTACGACGGGGAGAGCATCGGCGAGATCCAGGTACGCGGCCCGAACCTGTTCACCGAGTACCTCAACCGGCCCGACGCCACCGCCGCCGCGTTCACCGCGGACGGCTGGTTCCGCACCGGCGACATGGCGGTGCGCGAGGCCGACGGCTATGTCCGCATCGTCGGCCGGAAGGCCACCGACCTGATCAAGAGCGGGGGTTACAAGATCGGCGCCGGGGAGATCGAGAACGCGCTGCTGGAACATCCGGGGGTGAGCGAGGCGGCCGTCACCGGGGAGCCGGACGCGGACCTGGGCGAGCGGATCGTGGCATGGATCGTGCCCGTGGATGCCCAGTCCCCGCCCGGAGCCGAGGAGTTGGCCGACCATGTGGCCCGCCGCCTGGCCCCGCACAAGCGGCCGCGCGTCGTCCACCATCTGGCTGCGCTGCCTCGCAACGATCTGGGCAAAGTCATGAAACGCACGCTGTGACGCTCCGCTGGGTGGGCCGGGTTACGGCGCCGTCTTGGCTACGGCGCCGGTCGCCTGCGGCAGCATCGCTGACTGCGGCGCCATCGTTGACTGCGGCGCCATCGTTGACTGCGGCACCATCGTTGACTGCGGCACCATCGTTGACTGCGGCACCATCGTTGACTGCGGCGCCATCGTTGACTGCGGCACCATCGTTGACTGCGGCACCATCGTGGCTGGTCGCGCAGTTCCCCGCGCCCCTATAGGGCGCGGCGCCATCGTTGGCTGCGGCGGCGTCGTGGCTGGTCGCGCAGTTCCCCGCGCCCCTACGGGGCGCGGCGCCGGTCCCTCGTCCTCGTGCCACCCGATCGGCGTAACGTCACCCTCTTGGCCGAGCCGCCTCGCCGAGGGAAGTGGCCGGCGGCCGGGTCCGACAGCGCGGGACGTGAGTCGCCCAAGGGGCCGGGACGGAGGGACAGCCCGCGTCGCCCGGGGCACCGGCCCGGCCCGGATCACCGTTCAGGGTGCCCCGGTCGGCCCTCTTCGGCCTTCTTCGGGAGGCGTCGGATCCGCCGGGGGCGGAGGATACGTAAGAGGCCCGCCAACCGGCGGCACCGCCACGGCCTGCGCACTCGGGAGGATCTGCCGTGACCGTCAGTCTGGAGCAGTTGCGCCGCTGCCACTTCGCCGTCGATCTGGGCGCGGCCCGTACCCGCGTCTATGTGAAGGGCGTCGGCCTCGTCGTGGACCAGCCGTCCGCCGCCGCAGTGAACACCCGCACCGGCGCGCTCATCGCCGTGGGCGAGCTGGCGGAGCGGATGACGGGACGCACCCCCGGCTATATCCGCGTCGTACGGCCGGTGTCCGGCGGCACCGTCGTCGACATCGAGATGGCCCAGCGGATGCTGCGCCATCTCCTCGGCGACAAGATCCGCCGCGCGCTGCGCCGCAAGACGCGGCTGCGCGCCGCCGCCTGCACCCCGCACGACGCCGATCCGCTGGCCCAGCGGGCGACGATCGAGACGCTGGCCGGCCTCGGCGCCCGCCGCGTCGAACTCGTGGACACCCTGATCGCCGCCGCCGTCGGCTGCGGTCTGCCCGTGGAACGCGCCCAGGGCACGATGATCGTCGTATGCGGTGCCGCCGCCACCCAGGTCGCCGTCCTCTCGCTCGGCTCGATCGTCACCGCCGAACGGATCCCGGTCGGCGGCGAGGCGGTCGACCATGCGATCGTGCAACACCTGCGGCACGCACACGAGTTGGTGCTGCCCAGCCAGTCCGTACGACCGTTGCAACTGGCCCTGTCCGGCAATGGCCTGACCCCGCACGGCCCGGTGTCCACGGTGATCCACGGCCGGGACGTGGCGACCGGTCTCGCGCGCAGCGTGCGGATCGACACCGCCGCCGTGCGCGACGCCATCCATACCCCGCTGACGGCCGTGCTCGACGGCATAGGCAAGGTGCTGCGGGACTGCCCGCCCGATCTGGTCGCCGACCTCGCCGACGTCGGGATCGTCATGGTCGGCGGCTCCGCGCTGCTGCCCGGCCTTGACCAGATGCTGCGGGAGGCGACCGGGATGCCGGTGAACATCGCCGAGCGGCCCGACGTGTGCGCCGTCCAGGGCATCGGCGCCATGCTGGAGGGCAAGATCGAGCCCCTGGTCCTGAACCCGCTGGCCGCCTGAGCCGGCACCGCGCCGCGGCCGTATGCCCGAGGCCCCCTGCCCCGCCTGCTGCCGACCATGCTCAGCGCCGGGCCACGCCGTTCAGTACGGCAGGATCCGCCCCGAAGGGGTCCTGCGGTCGATCTCCTGGCCGCGGGGGGCGGCGGGCCGACGGCTGACACGAACACGGATCCGGCGGTCCATGGCGCCCTCCTCATGCTTCCCGGTGCCTCGTCCTGATCGTCCTGCCCAGCCCGGCCCATGCCCAAGCCCGTCGGGCCCGAGATCGAGGTGCGGGTGGGGAGCGCGACGCGCACACTGGAGGTGGAGGACGGCGCGGCCGACGGGGAAGAACCTGGGGCACGACCGCGCCGTATCACCGGGGTGTCTGGTATGCCCCCTGCACTCCCCTCGGGAGGCGCAGGGGGCATCGTCATGCCCGCCGACCCCCGCCCCGGCTGCGCCGGCCGCCCGGCAGGGTCACAACACGGCCACAGAGCCCGCACGGCACCGCCACCCGGCGGATGATGCCCCCTCAGTGACTGCTGGGGGCAACCATGAAGATCCGTACAGCCCTGTGCGCTGCCCTGCTCGCGCTCACCGCCCTCACGGCCGGATGCGGCAGCGGTGACGCCGAAGCCGGCCCCGGAGCCTGCAAGGCCGCGCTGGAGGAGCAGGTGTCCAAAGCCGCGAAGAACGACGAAGAAGGCGGCCGGCCCGCCGAGTGCGACGGCCTCGACGACAAGACGCTACGACGCCTGACCGGCGAAGTGATCACGGAATGGCTGAAGAGCGACGAGGCCGACAAGGCCGCCGGCGACGCCCTGAAGGACGCCTTCGGCGACGGCATCCCGGTCTCCGACCTCGCCACGCCCGGTGCCGCCGAGCCCACGCCGACCACGGCCACCGGCGTCTCCGCCGCATGCCGGGCCTGGATCGAACAGACGCTCCCCGACCCCACCGATGAAGGCGCCGGCGCCACCGGGTCCGGCGCGTGCGGCGCCCTGACCGACGACGAACTGCACCAGGCCGTCGAGAAGATCATCAACGACCTCGCCGAGAAAGAAGTCACCACGGCCCCCTGACCACTGCGGAGACGCCAAGGCCGAGGAGACACCCACCAGCGGCCACCGGCCAAGACCGTGCTCTGCCGTTGGCCATCGTGGCCCGACAACCGCGCCGGACGCCGACGCGCGGGCCACCCCGCCCCAACCGGCAAGCCGCTGACGGGAATCCGTCCATGTCCCGGGAGGCCGCCGCTCGACCATTGGAGGGGTACTCCCCCGACACGTCGGCGAGTTGCTTGGGGAGCCCCGGCCGTCGTGATCGTCTACGTCTCGGTTGAGCTTCGGCTGAGCCAACGATCTTCAGAGACGGTGAAAGCCCCTCCGGCACGGAGGGGCCGACGCTCTGCCGCAGGTGAAAACGTTCCTGCCTCGGTGGGGCGGGTGGGACTCGAACCCACGGCCGACGGATTATGAGTCTCCGGTAGCTTCGATACGCCTCATTCCGCCCCGTACCGTCCTGTGCCATGCAAGTGCGGTTCATGCTGGTCACGAAGTGTTCGACCGCACTGGCTTTCAAGCTCTCATACCGTCTGGTGTCGTCGCGTGTCACCGCGTTCCGGGGCGTTCGGGCCAGCAGGGGGCCAGCAAGAAGGGCCCCCGACCCGCAGGTCAGAAGCCCTTTCAACACCACGCCCAGCATACCCGGATCCAGGCCCTCGGCTACGCGGCGCTCGCCGTGCCTGCGGGCCTGTGGGCCGGGGTCTTCGCGGCAGCTGCCGCCGGCCAGTTCCCTCCAGCCGTCGGGTCCGCGTGTGGGTGGGGGGCGTTCACGATCGGCGTGGTGCTCGTCTCAGGTATGGACGATCCCTTGCCGCCGTACCTGAGAAAGGCGAGACGCTGATGGATGTTGGGGCACTGGTCGGGGGCGGCGTCGCCCTGGTGGTGGGC
The DNA here is from genome assembly GCF_042873595.1 of Streptomyces sp. NPDC004629. Taxonomy (NCBI): domain Bacteria; kingdom Bacillati; phylum Actinomycetota; class Actinomycetes; order Kitasatosporales; family Streptomycetaceae; genus Streptomyces; species Streptomyces sp. NPDC004629. Next base: position 9,972 of record NZ_JBIALO010000038.1, read on the forward strand.
GTGCTGTCGTGGACGCAGTCGAGGGCGACGAACCGGCGCAGCGAGTTCACGACGATAGCCGCCGAGCTGCGGAAGGATCTCGATGCGGAGCGCACACAGCGCAAGCTGCTGACGTCCTACGTGCTGGAGATCTGGCGGTGGGCTCGCCGGGTCGGCCCGGACACTCCAGCTGGGCCGGCGCCCGAGCCGCCGCAGGAACTCGACCTCACCCCCTGGCGGTGAAACGAAACGCGCAACGAAACCCCAGCGGCCCCGCTCCTGCTTCGGCAGAGGCGGGGCCGCTTTCGTGCGTTCAGGGGTCAGGGCAGGGCTTCGATCGCCTTGAGGATCAGGGCGCGCGCGTCGGCCCCGTACACAGCCATGCCGCGCAGCTGCTCGAACGCCTTCAGGTAGAGGGCGATCTCCGAGGGCTGGGTCACCTGCACGCGGGCGGCCAGCAACTCGACCGACACCAGCGTCTCGTCGTACACGTGGAACAGCTCCTGCGGCCACATGGGACGCGCGGTGGTCGCACTGGGGATGATGCCCAGCGACACCTGCGGCAGAGCGCCGGCGGTCAGCAGGTAGCCCAACTGGGCGGCCATCGCGTCCGCGTCCCCCAACTGGTAGTAGAGGACCGGTTCTTCGATGACCATCGCGAACCGGTGCCCGGGTTCGTGGATGATCCGGGAGCGTGCGAGTCGTGCGGCGACTGCGTCGGCGACGTCGTCGGGGATGTCCCGAAAGCGAGTGATCGAGGTCATCAGCCCGCGTGCGTACCCCTCGGTCTGGAGCAGCCCAGGAACCATGATCGGCGAGTAGACCCGGAACAGCTTCGTGGCCTTGAAGAGCGGGACGTAGCTGTTCTGCAGCTGCTTCAGCCCGGTGCGGACCTTGCGCCGCCACTCGACATACATGGACTCTGCGGTACGGGACTGGGCGATGATGTCGTCCACCTGGTCCTGCGCGTCGCAGGCCGCGCACCAGCGGCGGATGTCTTCAGCCGAAGGGGGCGTGCGCGCGGCCTCGATCCGGTAGGTCTTCGGGTGGCTCCAGCCGCAACGCGTGGCCAGCTCGGGCCCGGTGATCCCGGCGTCAGCGCGAAGTTCCTTCAGGCGACCGGCGACGGCTTCGCGGGCTGCCTGGGCCGAGGAGGACGGGGAGAGAGGCATGAGCTGGCCTGGTCACTTTCGCGTTAGCTGATCTTGTAGTTCTCGTGTGGCACGGCGCGAGCCCACACCGCTTCGAACGCCTCGGCGCACAGCTTTGCTGCGGCCGGGTCCTCGCTGATCTCGCCGGGCGCAGAGGCGCCGTCCCCGGTGAAGTGGTTCCACCGGATCAGACGACCATCGATCAGCCAGAAGTCATTGCCTGGCAGCGCGATATCGGAGGCGCGCCGGCGGGCGAGCCACCGCACCTGTTCCCCAGCCCCCAGGTTCACGACAGTGCTTGCGTGTTCGTACCGGATGTAGTCGCTCACCGGTTCGGAGACGATACGGGCTCGGCGCACAGCGACGCCGCGGGCGACGGTCCGCCGGATCAGCCTGGTCCACGGGCCCCAGTACGGAGAGTCCGGATCGGTGTCCCGTTCGCCTGTGGCTTTCCAGCGGGCGAAGTCGTCGGCTTCGCTGGCCACTCCATAGGCGTCTCGCATCTCAAGGTGGACGGCAGTGCGTTCGGCACCGTCCAAGAGGTCATCGAAGCTGGGCACGTTCCGCGGCATCGCACGCCTTTCGTAGGGCCGGCACCATGCGGGCCGGGATTCGGATGACTGCCTCATGCTCGGGGATGCCCGCCGCGTGCCCGGGCACCCTGAACGCGGCGCACTCTGCTTCTAGTTCGGGTCCTGGCTTCCATCCCTGGATGACCAGTTCGTTCGTGCTGTCGTCGACCCACACTGTCGGGCTTTCGCCTGTGCCGGTGTTCGGGTCGATCCCGAAGAACTGTAGGGGCATGACCGCCTCCTGCAAGTTTCGTGTTCAGAGATGTACACCACCGTTATGCGCAGGACTTGGCAGGTCAAGTGCGCAAATAAGTCGCGTGTACATCGGTGCACATTGCTGGCTGTGGCTATGTGGACGCTCCTAGCGTCGGCGGATACGACGAAACCCCGGCGAGGCGGCGGGCCTCCCGGGGCATGGCCAACGCCGCTGAGGAGCGTCGACATGGCAGAGACTACGCAGACCGAGGCCACCCCCGACAAGCCCACCGCCTACGGCTGGTGCACCTGGCACAAGGGCGCCGCCGACGGCATCCGGCTCATCAGCGCGATCGAGCAGGGCTCAGGGCCCGGGGTAGGCCTGTTCGCCTGCGGCCCGTGCCGCGACGTGTACGGCCTGGTCCCGCTCACCGACCGACCGTGAACCCCGCCTTCGTGAACGCGGTCGAGATGCTGCCCATGCCCCGCCGTGAGTTCACGGCCGCGCAACTCGACGGCACCGCCTGCCCCTGGTGCGCACGGCAGCCCGAGATACCGCTGGGGCCGCGGCTGCGGGTGGCCGAGGGGCGCCTGGACCGCTGGTTCCCGCACGCGTGCCTGCCGTGCGCTCAGCGGGAGGCCGCGCGCGTGCACGCGGTCCACGTCACGGTGTGCCCGCGGTGCACGCACCGCGACTACTGCCCCGACGCGCGCGCCCTGCGCCGCCTCGCGCTGGCGCCCTGAGACGCCGCCCGCCCCTGGCCTGCGGGCGGCACCAGGCCCCGGCCGGACGCCGATCCGGCCGGGGCCAGACCCCTGAACCGGGCGGTGCGCGAGTGCCTAGACTGGCCGCTTCGCACGGAGAGGACCGTCATGCGCAACGACACATTCGTCCCATTCGTCATGGACTGCGTCAAGAACACGCCGGGCGTAAGCCGCGTCCAGACCCTCGCCGAGGCCGGCGACACCAAGCACCCCCGCGGGATCGTCGTGACCGTCGGGTCCAAGGAGACCCGCTGGCAGTTCAACCACCAGCTCGCGGACGGCGAGAAGCACGACACCCCCACCGCCGAGGTCGACGGGCAGCCCGCTGCGTGGACGGACACCACCGTGCAGGACGGGGGCGAGGAGTGGCTGGCCGCGGTCATCGGCCGCGCCGAGTCCCCGAAGATCGCGAAGATCGACCGCTGGTCGACCCGCGAGGACAGCAGTGGCGGCGAGGGCGTGACCGTCTTCTTCCACAACGGCTCCCGGGCGTTCATCCGGCGCATCTGAGACCTCCCCGGCCGCGCCCGCGGCACCGGGGAGTGCACCACCAGCACCACACATCAGCACCATCCCGACGATCGAGGGAGACCTGCTCATGCGTGTAGACCCCGGCCGCTGCGAGGCCAGTTGCCCCGTGTGCGGCGCCTACGGAAGCGCGAACCCCGGCGAGCCGACCGCCCCGCACCAGGCGCAGGGCAGCCGCGAGATGTGCCCCGGAAGCGGCCAGCCCGCAATCTGACCTGACGCCCTGAGGCTCGACCACGGCCCCGGCCGGCACTCCACAGTTGCCCGGCCGGGGCCGCTTCGTCGCCCAGGGACGCGGCTGCTCGACCATTGGAGCGGTGCTCCCCCGACACGTCGGCGAGTTGCTTTGGGATCCCCCGGCGCCATGATCGCCTGGCTCTCGGGCCAGCAGCGAGCCAGCTAACGATCTTGAGAGACGAAGAAAGCCCCTCCGATGAGGAAGGGCCGACGCTCCAGTACAGGTCAGAAGGTTTCTGCACTGGGGCGCCTCGGTGGGGCGGGTGGGACTCGAACCCACGGCCGACGGATTATGAGTCCGCTGCTCTAACCGGCTGAGCTACCGCCCCATAGCGGCGTGTCGCGTACAAGTGTGCGCGCCGTCTGCCGCAGCATAGCCGCTCATACGATCTCCTGCCTCGGATGGTCGGCTTCACATGACCTTGAGGACTCCGCCCCGTGCCGGGCGGTTCCCAGGATTCGGCGCGGACATGAAAAAGGACCCCTACGGGGTCCTCGTTCAGCATGCTCCCCCGACTGGACTCGAACCAGTAACCTGCCGGTTAACAGCCGGCTGCTCTGCCAATTGAGCTACGGAGGACCGAGCTCCCCCGACTGGACTCGAACCAGTAACCTGCCGGTTAACAGCCGGCTGCTCTGCCAATTGAGCTACGGAGGAATGCCTCATCGCATCGAACGTACCTCCCTGGGTATCCGCCAGGGGGCGCGCGCTCGCTGCGACACATACATTAGCGCAAGCAGGGGGGTGCTCCGCCAATCGGTACTCTCCCCACGCCGATGTCGTACCAAGCAGACCTACGCAAGGAAAGGGTGGCCGTCATGCGCTACCGGCTCACGTTCGTCGCCGGACTCGCCCTGGGCTACGTACTGGGCACGAGGGCCGGACGCGAGCGTTACGAGCAGCTGAAGAAGTCCGCTCTGCAGTTCGCGCAGAACCCGGCCGTCCGCAACACCGCGGAGACGGCGGCCCAGCAGGGGCGGCAGTTCGCGGGCCGGGCGCTGCACACCGTGAGCGACAAGGTCGGCGACCGCATGCCCGACTCGGTGGCCCACCGGGTGCGCACCCTGCGCGAGCGCACCGCCGGCGGCTCCGGCGCGGACGACTGGGGTACCAGCGCCCCGTAGTCGGCACAGTCGGCCGCTTCTCGGGTGCCCGGCCGGGCACCCGAGAAGCGATGAACCGCCCACGGCCACAGCAGACGCCGCGATACGGCAGAATTTCGGTCATGGGGATAGTCGCCGGGTTGGACAGCTCGCCCGATTTCACTCGCATCGTCGTCTGCGACACGGACACGGGGGCCGTGCTCCGGCAGGGCTATGCGCCGCACCCCGTGGAGAGCCCCGGCGGCGGGCGCCCCTCCGACATCGACCCGCAGGCCTGGCTGCTGTCCCTGGGGGAGGCGGCCGGCGGCGGGTTGCTTGAGGGCGTGCAGGCGATCGGCGTCTCCGCGCAGCAGAACGCTTTGATCCCGCTCGATGCGCAGGGCAACACGGTGCGTCCGGCGCTGGTGGGCGGCGACAAGCGGGCGCAGGTCGCGGCGGCCGACCTGATCGACGCGCTCGGCGGGCGGGGTGCGTGGGCGCAGGCGGTCGGCTCTGTGCCGCAGGCCGCGCAGCCGGTGACCAAGCTGCGCTGGCTCGCCCGCAGCGAACCCGAGCACGCGCTGCGCACCGCCCTGCTGCTCCAGGCCCACGACTGGCTGGTGTGGCAGTTGCTCGGCCGGCCGGTGCGGCGGACCACCGACCGGGGCGGGGCCTCCGGGACCGGGTACTGGTCGGCGGCCACCGGCGCCTGGCGGCCCGATCTGATCGAGCTGGCGCTCGGTCACCAGGCCGTGCTGCCCGAGGTGATCGGGCCGGCCGACGCGGCCGGTACGACGCCGGAGGGCCTGCTGATCTCCGCCGGGACCGGGGAGACGATGGCCGCCGCCTTCGGGCTCGGTATCGGTCTCGGGGACGCCGTGGTGTCGCTGGGCGCCTCGGGCTCCGTGATGGCGGTGCACCCGGAGGCGCTGACCGATCAGTCCGGGATGATCACCTCGCTCGCCGACGCCACCGGTCTGCACCTGCCGGTCGTCACCACCCTGAACGCCGTACGGGCCCTGCGCGGCACCGCCGAACTGCTCGGCCTGCCCGACCTGGAGGGGCTGTCCGAGCTGGCGATGAAGTCGACGCCGGGGTCGCACGGTCTGGTGCTGCTGCCCTATCTGGAGGGCGAGCGGACCCCGAACCTGCCGCACACCGCCGGCACGCTGGCTGGGCTGCGGCGCGAGTCGATGAAGCCGGAGCATCTGGCGCGGGCCGCCTTCGAGGGGATGCTGTGCGCTCTCGCGGACGCGCTGGACGTGCTGCGCGGGCGGGGTGTGGAGGTGCGCCGGGTCTTCCTGCTGGGTCCGGCCGCCGAGCTGCCCGCGGTGCAGGCGGCGGCGCCCTCGCTGTTCGGCGCGCAGGTCGTCGTGCCGCAGCCCGCCGACTACGCCGCGATCGGCGCGGCCCGGCAGGCCGCCTGGGCGCTGGGGGTCTCGCAGGGCTCGCTCGACCCGCGTACCCCGCCCGCCTGGCAGGGCGCGGCGGCGCAGGTGCTGGAGCCGGGCGACGATCTGGCCGTGGGGCAGGCGGTGCGCCAGCAGTTCGTGTCGGTGCGGGAACAGACCCACCCCGGGGCATTCCAGGCATAGCGCTCCGCGGGAAGGGCCGTGGAACGTCGTCGGCCGGCTGCGGCACCATCGTGGCCGGCCGCGCAGTTCCCCGCGCCCCTTCGAGGCGCTGCCCCACAGGCGGGTTAATCGGTTGAGGTAACGCGGGTGGAGTGTCCGACGATAGGGGCCAGGGGCGTACCGACCAGCTCCCACTCGCCGACTCGAAGAGACCCAGCGTGCTCATACGACTTCTGCGGACCTTTCTGAGGCCCTACAAGAAACCCATAGTTCTCCTGGTGCTGCTGCAACTCCTGCAGACGAGCGCCACTCTTTATCTGCCCACGCTCAACGCGCACATCATCGACAACGGCGTCGTGAAGGGTGACACGGGTTACATCCTGTCCTTCGGCGCGCTGATGATAGGCATCTCCCTCGCCCAGGTCGTGTGCAACATCGGTGCCGTGTACTACGGCGCGAAGACCGCGTCCGCGCTCGGCCGGGACGTGCGGGGCGCCGCCTTCGACCGGGTGCAGTCCTTCTCCGCCCGTGAGGTGGGCCACTTCGGGGCGCCCTCGCTGATCACCCGTACGACCAACGATGTGCAGCAGGTCCAGATGCTGGTCCTGATGTCGTTCACGCTGATGGTGTCCGCGCCCATCATGTGCGTGGGCGGCATCATCCTCGCCCTCGGCCTGGACGTCCCGCTGTCCGCGGTACTGGTCGCGGTCGTACCGGTGCTGGGCATCAGCGTGACGCTGATCGTGCGCCGGCTGCGTCCGCTGTTCCGGTCCATGCAGGAGCGGCTTGACACGGTGAACCGGGTGCTGCGCGAGCAGATCACCGGCAACCGGGTCATCCGCGCCTTCGTCCGGGACACCTACGAGCAGGACCGGTTCCGCAAGGCCAACGGCGAGCTGACCGACATGCAGCTGGCCACCGGGCGGATGCTCGCGCTGATGTTCCCGATCGTGATGACCGTGGTGAACGTCTCCTCGATCGCGGTCGTGTGGTTCGGCGCCCACCGCATCGACAGCGGCGGCATGGCGATCGGCGACCTGACCGCGTTCCTCGCCTATCTGATGCAGATCGTGATGTCCGTGATGATGGCCACCTTCATGTTCATGATGGTGCCGCGCGCGGAGGTGTGCGCCGAGCGCATCGAGGACGTGCTGGGCACCGAGTCGTCCGTGGTGCCGCCGACCGCGCCGGTCACGGAGCTGCGCCGGCACGGGCACCTGGAGATCCGCGGGGCCGGGTTCCGCTACCCGGGCGCCGAGGAGCCGGTGCTGAGGTCCGTCGACCTGGTGGCCCGGCCGGGCGAGACGACCGCCGTGATCGGCTCCACGGGCAGCGGCAAGTCGACGCTGCTCGGCCTGGTGCCGCGGCTGTTCGACGCCACCGAGGGCGAGGTGCTCGTGGACGGCGTGCCCGTGGGAAGCGTCGATCCGGCACTGCTCGCCAGGACGGTCGGTCTGGTGCCGCAGAAGCCGTACCTGTTCGCCGGCACGGTCGCCACCAACCTGCGGTACGGCAATCCGGACGCCGGCGACGAGGAGCTGTGGCAGGCGCTGGAGGTGGCGCAGGCCAAGGAGTTCGTGCGGCAGCTGGAGGGCGGCCTCGACGCGCCGATCGCGCAGGGCGGCACCAATGTCTCCGGCGGTCAGCGCCAGCGGCTGGCCATCGCCCGTACGCTCGTCCAGCGCCCGGAGATCTATCTCTTCGACGACTCCTTCTCCGCCCTCGACTACGCCACCGACGCCGCCCTGCGCGGCGCGCTCGCCCGGGAGACCGCCGAGGCCACCGTGGTGATCGTCGCCCAGCGGGTGGCGACCATCCGGGACGCCGACCGGATCGTGGTCCTGGACGAGGGCCGGGTCGTCGGCACCGGCCGCCACAACGAGCTGATGGCGGGCAACGAGACCTACCGGGAGATCGTGCTCTCCCAGCTCACGGAAGCGGAGGCTGCCTGATGGCCGGTCCCATGGGACGCATGATGGGCGGGGCAGGACCGGACCAGCGGTCGATGGAGTTCACGAAGTCGGGCAAGCGGCTCATCGCCCAGTTCCGGCCCGAGCGCCTCACGATCTACGGTCTGCTGCTGTGCGTGGTCGTGAGCGTGGGCCTCAGCGTGATCGGCCCGAAGATCCTCGGCAGGGCCACCGACCTGGTGTTCGCGGGCATCATCGGCCGCCGGATGCCGGCCGGGGCCACCAAGGAGCAGGTGCTCCAGTCCATGCGCGAGCGGGGCGAGGGCGCCGTCGCGGACATGCTGAAGAGCACCGACTTCACCCCGGGCCAGGGCATCGACTTCGGCGCCGTCGGCAATGTCCTGCTGTTCGCGCTGGGCACCTTCCTGGTGGCCGGTCTGCTGATGGCGGTGGCGACCCGGCTGGTGAACCGGTCCGTCAACCGCACGATGTACCGGATGCGCGAGGACGTGCAGACGAAGCTGTCCCGGCTTCCGCTGTCGTACTTCGACAAGCGGCAGCGCGGCGAGGTGCTGTCCCGGGCCACCAACGACATCGACAACATCGGGCAGACGCTCCAGCAGTCGATGGGGCAGCTCATCAACTCGCTGCTCACCATCATCGGCGTGCTGGCGATGATGTTCTGGGTGTCGTGGCTGCTGGCCCTTGTCGCGCTCGTCACCGTGCCGCTGTCGTTCGTCGTCGCCACCCGGGTCGGCAAGCGCTCCCAGCCGCACTTCGTGCAGCAGTGGCGCTCGACCGGCAAACTGAACGCGCACGTCGAGGAGATGTACACCGGGCACACCCTGGTGAAGGTGTTCGGCCGGCAGGAGGAGTCGGCGCGGCAGTTCGCCGAGCAGAACGAGGCGTTGTACGAGGCGGGGTTCAAGGCGCAGTTCAACAGCGGGATCATGCAGCCGCTGATGATGTTCGTCTCGAACCTCAACTACGTACTGGTGGCGGTCGTCGGCGGTCTGCGGGTCGCCTCGGGCTCGCTGTCCATCGGTGATGTGCAGGCCTTCATCCAGTACTCGCGGCAGTTCTCGATGCCGCTGACCCAGGTCGCCTCGATGGCGAACCTGGTGCAGTCGGGTGTCGCCTCGGCCGAGCGGATCTTCGAACTCCTGGACGCGGAGGAGCAGGAGGCGGATCCGGTGCCCGGCGAGCGGCCGACCGAGCTGCGCGGCCGGGTGGCGCTGGAGGGCGTTTCCTTCCGTTACGACCCCGACAAGCCGCTGATCGAGGACCTGTCGCTGAAGGCCGAGCCCGGTCACACGGTCGCGATCGTCGGCCCGACCGGCGCGGGCAAGACCACGCTGGTCAATCTGCTCATGCGGTTCTACGACGTGTCCGGCGGGCGCATCACCCTGGACGGCGTCGACATCGCACGGATGTCCCGGGACGAACTGCGCTCCGGCATCGGCATGGTGCTCCAGGACACCTGGCTGTTCGGCGGCACCATCGCGGAGAACATCGCCTACGGCGCCGCGCGCGAGGTCACCCGGGGCGAGATCGAGGAGGCGGCGCGGGCGGCCCACGCCGACCGGTTCATCCGCACCCTGCCGGACGGCTACGACACGGTGATCGACGACGAGGGCACGGGGGTCAGCGCCGGTGAGAAGCAGCTCATCACCATCGCGCGGGCGTTCCTGTCCGACCCGGTGATCCTGGTGCTCGACGAGGCGACCAGCTCCGTCGACACCCGTACCGAGGTGCTGATCCAGAAGGCGATGGCGAAGCTCCAGCACGGCCGGACCTCGTTCGTCATCGCCCACCGGCTCTCCACCATCCGGGACGCGGACACGATCCTCGTCATGGAGAACGGTTCGATCGTCGAACAGGGCGCGCACGCCGAGCTGCTGGCGGCCGACGGTGCCTACGCCCGCCTGTACAAGGCCCAGTTCGCCCAGGCAGTCGCCGAGATCGACTGACCCGACCCACGATGGGGGCCGTCGCCTGCGGATTCGAGATCCCGACCACTTCGCCCCGCCGCGCCGCCGCCCGGCGGGGGGAAGTGCTGCCCGGTGCGGGCCCCCGGGGTGGTCCAGGCGCCGAGGCGAAGGCCGCTCGCGGCTGCCGTGAGCCGGTGCCGGCATCGGCGCAGCCCGGCGGTGTGGGCGGCAGAGGGGAGGGTTCCCTCGACGCCGATGCGGGCCGCGGGGCGTCCCCTCCGACGGCCTCCCCCGAGGTCGACGGCCCCGGCGTCAGTCGAGGTAGCCGCGTAGTTGGTCGGCGAAGGCGTGGTCGCGGAGTTTGTTGAGGGTCTTGGACTCGATCTGCCGGATCCGTTCCCGGGTGACGCCGAAGATGCGCCCTATCTCCTCCAGGGTGCGGGGCCGCCCGTCGGCCAGCCCGTAGCGGAGCTGGACGACCTTGCGTTCGCGCTCCCCCAGCGTCGAAAGCACCGCCTCCAGATGCTCCCTGAGCAGCAGGAAGGCGGCGGACTCCACGGGGCTCGCGGCGTCGCCGTCCTCGATGAGGTCACCGAGGGCGACGTCGTCCTCCTCGCCGACCGGCGCGTGCAGCGACACCGGCTCCTGGGCGAGCCGCAGCACCTCGCCGACCCGCTCGGGCGACAGGTCGAGGTGGGCGGCGACCTCTTCCGGGGTGGGCTCGTGGCCGCGCTCCTGGAGCATGCGGCGCTGCACCCGGACGACCCGGTTGATGAGTTCCACGACGTGCACGGGCACCCGGATGGTGCGGGCCTGGTCGGCGAGCGCGCGGGACATGGCCTGCCGGATCCACCAGGTGGCGTACGTGGAGAACTTGTAGCCGCGGGCGTAGTCGAACTTCTCCACGGCCCGGATCAGACCGAGGTTGCCCTCCTGCACGAGGTCCAGCATGGTCAGTCCGCGGCCGACGTACCGTTTGGCGACGGAGACCACGAGGCGCAGGTTGGCCTCGATGAGCCGGCGCTTGGCCATCCGGCCCAGCACGACCAGCCGGTCCAGGTCGAGGGCGAGCTGGCTGTCCAGGTCGGGGGTGCTGCCCAGCTTCTCCTCGGCGAAGAGTCCGGCCTCGACCCGGCGGGCGAGTTCGACCTCCTCGGCCGCGGTGAGCAGCGGGATACGGCCGATCTCGCGCAGGTACTGGCGGAACAGGTCCGAGGTGGGGCCGCCGGTCTCGGCGCGCGCGACGGGCGGTTCGGCGGGCTCCGGCGCCTCGGTGGCGAACGCCTCGGCGGGCGGCTCGGCGGGCGGCTCGGCGGGCTCTGCCGGGCCGTCCGGCCCCGTCTCGGGGTGCAGCGCGGCGCGGCTCTGCGGGGGCACGGCCACGATGACGCCGTTCCCGGCATCCGGCGTGTCCGGCGCGCCCGTCGTACTGACGTCGGTCTGGGTGAGGGTCTGGGTCTGCACGGGGGCGACCTCCAGGATGATCGCTGCCCGGGTGTGCGGCAGCGGTACGTCGGGGGCGGAGTCGACGGCCTCGCCGCTGTCCGTCCCGTACGAGATGAGCGGAACCGCGGGGTTGTGGGACCCGTGGGGGACGGATCTGCCGCGCTCCGAGGACTCAGGCACCGCACCCCAGTGTGGGGTAAGACACATCACCGCCACGAGGGTCGTGCGATGACTTTTTGCGCCCCGTGCGTGACCCTCCGGTTACTCAGCCTTAGAGAGCGGACGGGCCGTCGTCCTGGAGCGCACGGTCGTACCTGGTCAGGATCATCATCTCGTTCTGGACGGCGGCGGCCTGGGCCGAGTCCTCGTGGCTGAGGCGAGTCAGGCGACTTTGCAGGTCCGCAAGACGACGAGCCACGGCACGCCGCCGGACCGTCACCAACTGTGTGCCTGCGTAGTGCACGTCGACGGTCTTCCGCATGATCTCTTCAACGGCGAGTTCCGTCACCATCGCACGCACCGTGTCGTCGGGTGCCGCACCCCTGACACGAACCAGGTACTCCTGGCCGTCCTCCACTCCGTACTCGGCGCCGCCCGCGTCCAAGATCGCCTGACGCACAGCCGCGTACGGCGCAGCGGTGAATTCGTCGACACCGTACGCATCAAAGGCTGGGGAAACCAACTCGGGTCGCTGAAGGGCTAGTTTGAGCAGCTCACGCTCGGTCGTGTACACGTGGTTGCGCAGGTTGAGGGAAGGGCCGGAACTGGCTGGCCGAGGCGCAAGCTCGAACTCCGGCCTGCGAGAACGCGATCTCGTGGCCCCCGGCGCAAACCCTCCGCCCCGGCGCACCAGATACCCCACACGGTCTACGACGAACTCCTGGTCCACAATGCCGACCAGCCCGGCCAGTTGAACTGCGACCCCACGCCGCACGCTGTGGTCCTTGATCTTGGCAACCACCGGTGCCGCCTCATCCAGCGCCGCGCCCTGGCCTCCCGGTGTGTTCAGGTCGTAGCGGCCGACGATCTGGCGTAGTGCGAACTCGAAGAGCGGGGTGCGGGGTTCGGCCAGGTCGGCCACCGCCTCGTCACCCTTGGCCAGGCGCAGCTCGCAGGGGTCCATGCCGTCCGGCGCGATGGCGATGTATGTCTCGGCGGCGAACTTCTGGTCGTCCTCGAAGGCGCGCAGCGCGGCCTTCTGGCCCGCCGCGTCCCCGTCGAACGTGAAGATCACCCGCGCCGAGCCGTTGTCCATCAGCAGCCGGCGCAGGATCTTGATGTGATCGCCGCCGAAGGCCGTGCCACAGGTGGCGATGGCCGTGGTGACCCCGGCCAGATGACAGGCCATCACATCGGTGTAGCCCTCGACGACCACCGCGCGGCTGCTCTTGGCGATCTCCTTCTTCGCCAGGTCGATGCCGTAGAGGACCTGGCTCTTCTTGTAGATCGCCGTCTCGGGGGTGTTGAGGTACTTGGGCCCGTTGTCCGCCTCGTACAGCTTGCGCGCGCCGAACCCGACGACCTCGCCGCCGATGTCCCGGATCGGCCACATCAGACGGCCCCGGAACCGGTCGATGGGGCCGCGGCGGCCCTCCTGGGAGAGCCCGGAGAGGAGCAGTTCCTTGTCGGTGAAGCCCTTGCCGCGCAGATAGCGGGTGAGGTGGTCCCAGCCCTGGGGGCTGTAGCCGACGCCGAAGTGCACGGCCGCCGCCTGGTCGAAGCCGCGCTCGGCGAGGAAGATCCGGCCGGTCTCGGCCTCGGGGCCGGTGGCGAGCTGTTCCGCGTACCACTGTGCGGCGATCTTGTGGGCCTCGACCAGACGGATCCGCTCGCCGCGCTGGTGCGCCGGGTTGTATCCGCCCTCCTCGTAGCGCAGGGTGATGCCCGCCTGGGCGGCGAGGCGTTCGACCGCCTCCGAGAAGGAGAGGTGGTCGATCTTCATCACGAACGTGATGGTGTCGCCGCCCTCCTGGCAGCCGAAGCAGTGGAAGAGTCCCTTGCTCGGGCTGACCTGGAAGGACGGCGACTTCTCGTCGTGGAAGGGGCACAGGCCCTTGAGGTTGCCGCCGCCGGCGTTGCGCAGCTGGAGGTACTCGGACACCACGGCGTCGATCGGGACCGCGTCCCGCACCGCCTTCACGTCCTCGTCATTGATCCGTCCTGCCACGAGCTGATTCTACGGGGACCGCAGCGCCCCAAAGGGGCGCGGGGAACTTCGCGAGAAGACCCGCACGCCCCGAAGGGGCGCGGGGAACTGCGCGACCAGCCACAACGACGCCGCACCCGCGAGACGACCGAACCCGGCAGACGCCTAGGCGAGGCCGTCCAACGCCACGTGCGGATCCGCCAACCGCTCCGTGTCCACCCGGGCCCCGGAGCGGATCAGCTGCTGGATGGGCCCTGTGACATCCCACACGTTCACGTTCATCCCGGCCAGCACCCTCCCCTCCTTCACCCAGAACGCGATGAACTCCCGCTTGCCCGCGTCCCCGCGGATCACGACCTGGTCGTACGAGCCGGGCGGCGCCCAGCCGCTGTACTCCATGCCCAGGTCGTACTGGTCGGAGAAGAAGTAGGGCATGCGGTCGTAGACCTCGTCCCTGCCGAGCATCGCGCGGGCCGCGGCGGGGCCGCCGTTGAGCGCGTTGGCCCAGTGCTCCACCCGCAGCCGGGTGCCGAACAGCGCGAGCGGGTAGGACGCCACGTCACCGGCCGCGTAGATGTCGGGGTCGGAGGTGCGCAGCCGCTCGTCCACCACGATGCCGCCGCCGTGTGCCCGGTCGGCGATCTCCAGGCCCGCCGACTCGGCCAGCGCGGTGCGCGGGGCCGCGCCGATCGCGGCGAGGACGTCGTGCGCCGGGTGCTCCTCGCCGTCGTCGGTGCGGGCGGCGAGGACCATGCCGTCCTGGCCGACGATCTCGGTGAGGCGCACGCCGAAGTGGAAGCGGACCCCGTGCTCCCGGTGCAGCTCGGCGAAGAGGTTGCCCAGCTCGGGGCCGAGGACGCCGTACAGCGGGGTCGGCGCGGTCTGCACGACGGTGACCTCGGCGCCGTACTGGCGGGCCGCCGCCGCGACCTCAAGGCCGATCCAGCCGGCGCCCGCGATCACGAGATGGCCGTTGTCCCGGCCGAGCGCGGCGAGCACCCCCTTCAGCCGCTCGGCGTGGGCGATGCGGCGCAGGTGGTGGACGCCGGCGAGGTCGGTGCCGGGGATGTCGAGGCGGCGGGGCTCGGCGCCGGTGGCGAGGAGCAGCTTGTCGTAGTGGACAAGGGTGCCGTCGTCGCCGAAACGTACGGTCTTCGCGGCGCGGTCGATCGCGTCGACCGTCTGGCCGAGGTGCAGTTCGACGTCGTTCTGCGCGTACCAGGCGGGTTCGTGCACGAAGACGCTGTCGCGCTCCTCCTTGCCGAGCAGATAGCCCTTGGACAGCGGCGGGCGCTCGTAGGGGCGGTCCCGTTCGTCGCAGATCAGTATCACCCGGCCGGTGAAGCCCTCCGACCGGAGCGTCTCGGCCGCCTTGGCCCCGGCCAGGCCTCCTCCGACGATGACGAATGTCTGGTCCGCGTCGACCACTTGATGCCTCCTCGTAAACGTGCCGCCACATGCGAGCCTCCCGCACGGAGCGTGGCGCGGGAAGGGGGAGTGACCCGATCAGGCCACGGAGGGTCACATCCGTGTCACATGCATCACATCAGTCTCACGTGTCGGTCACGTCCGTCCCGTCAGGCGCGCGTGCAACGAGCGCGCGGAGGCGTCGGTGAGCGACGCGATCTGGTCGACGATCACCCGCTTGCGGGCGCTGTCGTCCGCCGCCGTCCCGAACAGGGCACGGAACTGCGGGTCCAGGCCCTCGGGGGCCCGCGCGGTCAGCGCCTCGGCCAGTTCGGCGACGACGACGCGCTGGTCGGCACGGAGCCGTTCCTGCTCGGCGCGCTGCATCACATACCGGTCGGCGACCGCCTTGAGGACCGCGCACTCCATCCGGGTCTGCCGGGGCACCACGAGTTCGGCGTCGTACCGGGTCAGCCGCCCGCTGCCGTGGGCCGCCCGGGTGGCGCCCTCGGCGGCCAGGCAGAACCGGCCGATGAGCTGGCTGGTGGCGTCCTTGAGGCGGGCCTGGGCGACCGCGGTGCCGTCGTAGCCGTGCGGCCACCACTCCTGGTCCTGGAGCCGGTCGAGGGCGGCGGCCAGTTCGGCGTGGTCGGTGTCCGCGGGCACATACCGGCCGACGGCGACCTCGAACACCGAGCGGCGCTCCGGGCCGGCCCGCAGAGCGCCGGGGTCGATATGGCCGGCGTGCAGGCCGTCCTCGACGTCGTGCACCGAGTACGCCACGTCGTCGGACCAGTCCATGACCTGGGCCTCGAAACAGGTGCGGGTGCCGGGGGCCTCCTTGCGGACCCAGTCGAAGACCGGCCGGTCGTCCTCGTACACCCCGAACTTGGGCGAGGCGGGGTCGCTGGGGTGGGCGCCGCGCGGCCAGGGGTACTTGGTCGCCGCGTCGAGGACCGCGCGGGTGAGATTCAGCCCGACGGAGCCCTCCGGGGTGAAGCGTTTGGGTTCGATGCGGGTGAGCAGTCTGAGGGACTGGGCGTTGCCCTCGAAGCCGCCGCAGTCCCGCGCGAACTCGTTGAGCGCCTGCTCCCCGTTGTGCCCGAACGGCGGGTGGCCCAAATCGTGCGAGAGGCAGGCCGCCTCGACCAGGTCGGGGTCGCAGCCGAGGGCGGCGCCCAGCTCCCGGCCTACCTGGGCGCACTCCAGGGAGTGGGTGAGCCGGGTGCGCGGGCTGGCGTCCCAGGCCGGGCCCATGGTGCCGGGCGTCACCACCTGGGTCTTGCCGGCCAGGCGGCGCAGCGCCGCGGAGTGCAGCACGCGCGCGCGGTCGCGCTGGAACGCGGTGCGGCCGGGGCGCTTGTCGGGTTCGGGGGCCCAGCGGTCGGCCGACGCCGGGCCGTAGCCGGCAGGGGGTGCGGGTGCCATGGTTAGAAGGTAAGCGGCGGCCGGGACATTCGGGTGGCGACCGGGCGCCCGCGCGTCTGCCGGGACACGTCGGGGTGCGGGGTGTCATGGGGTTCCGTGGGCGCCGCCGGATGCCCTCCGGGCCCTGCGCCCACGGTGCCGCGCGGGACGCGGCCGGGCGTGGGGTGTCACGGGGTTCCGTGGACGCCGCCGGATGCCCTCCGGGTCCCTGCACCCACGGTGCCGCGCGGTGCGCGACCGGGCGTGGGGTGTCACGGGGTTCCGTGGGCGCCGTCGGGTGCCCTGGGGGCACTGTGGCAGCGGTGGTGCGTCCGTTGTCGGGTGGCCAGGGCGGCGTCGGCGGTCAGCACGACCGCCTCCAGCAGGCTGCCGCGGTCGAGCCGGGACTCGATCGAGATGCCCTGCGCGTCCTGGTTCGGGTTGGCCCGCAGGTCGGTGGCCTGCCGGGCTGGGTGCCTGTGGTGTCATGCCGATGCCAGTTCGGGTGCCGCGCTCGTGGGGGCCGCCAGTGTCTGGTCGTAGCGGTGCAGGACCAGGCGGGCCAGCGCGGGGTGCGCGCCCAGCGGGGCGGACGCGATCCAGGGGGCCTGTTCGGCGCACTGGGTGGCGAACCGGCCCGGGGCCGTGAAGCAGGCGGCCACCGCGATCCGGTGCCGGCCGCGGTCGGCCAGCGCGCGCAGGGCCGCGGGCACGGTCGGTGCCGCGGCGGACGCGTAGGCGGGGACGACGGGCACACCCAGGCGGTCGGCGAGGAGGCGGGCCGTGCGGCGGGTGTCGGCCGCCGAGTCGGGGTCCCGGGAACCGGCGGCGGCGAGCACGATCCCGCTGCCGCGGCGGGTGGCCTCGGTCGTCCGGGTGCGCCAGCCGGCCTCGGCGAGCCGGGCGCACAGGGTGTCCACGAGCAGCGGGTGCGGGCCGAGCGGGGCGGCCACGCGCGCGTGCGGGGCCGCGGCGGCGACCGCCTCCGGGATGTCGCGCTTGACGTGGTGGCCGCGGGTGAGCAGCAGCGGGACGAGCACCGCCGGGGCGCCGCCGAGACCGGCGAGGGTATCGGGGAGCAGCGGCTCGTTCAGCTCGATGTGGCCGAGCCGGACCGGCACGGCGGGACGCAGCCGCCGTACCCGCTCCATGAGCGCGCGTACGGTGTGCAGCGCACGCGGGTCGCGGCTGCCGTGCGCCACGAGGACCAGGGCGGGCGGGCCCGGGCGGCGGCTGCCGTCGAGCGCGATGTGGCGGAGCTGACCGGCCAGTTGACTGCTGATGCTGTGCATGAGGTGCGCCGTGCTGTCGAGGCGGATACGGGACTCGTCGCGAGGGTGGTTCGACGCCGTCATGAACAGATCCTGACGGCAGCAGATTGCGTGCCCGTTGCCTGCCGGTCACGGCCGTTTTCCGGCGGATCACACCCCCGGGCGGCGCGCGGTGAGGGAAGCCGACCGTTCTGTTACCGGACCGTTATCCATGATGCGAACGGCGGGCGTCGATCCGGGAGCGCCGGCACCGGTGAATTTACCGACCCTTGAAAAACCCTCAAAGCTGCGTGGCGGGGTGGCCGTGGGCCTGGACGTGGAGCTGGACAAGGCGGCGTACCAGGACCTCCTGGTGCGGGACGTCCGAAGCTATCTGGATTCCATCGGTGTGCCGGAGACCGGCGGGGACGGCTGGACCGACAGCGACTGGACCGTAGGGACCCAGCTCAACGAGGACCCCACGTACAACATCCGCTCGGTCGCCTATCTGACCCTACCAACGGTACGGCGAGACGGACCGTGCTGACGCACGCCGGTGTCATCGCGGCGGCGGCCGTGGGCTCCTCGGTGCCGGGCATGGCCGCGGCAACGCCCGCGGCGGTTCCGAGGACGGAGACGACGGCACCGGGCGAGGTCCCCACCTCGGCCAATGGCTGGCCCCTGGAACGGGAGGCCAACCACGTCTCCACCGTGTGGACCCGCTCCGTCCCCGGCACCGGGCTGAGCGTCGACGTCCGCATCGGCGACGCCGAGGCGATCCTGCTCCACGTCGTCCGGCGCTTCCACTACGAGGTCGAGCAACTCCCCCGCGTCGATCTGGCCGGCTGGCAGCCGATCGACGGCCTGGACGAGAAGCTGCCGGAGTCGAACCTGGCCTCCGGCACCGCGGTCAGGATCCGCCCGGGTGCCGCTGCGCAGGGCGGGCTCTTCCCACTCCAGGAGATAGTGCTGCGCGACATCCTCGCGGACTGCGACGGCGTGGTCCGCTGGGGCGGTGACGACTCCCCGGTGAACGAGTCGCTGTTCTACCTGGACCGCGGCCCCGCCGACCCGCGGGTCCGCGAACTCGCCGACCGGCTGCGCGAGGCGGAGGCGACCCCCGGTCAGGGCGCCGGAAGGGCCGTGGACGTGATGGGCCGGTCGCGACGCGAGCGTGCGCAGCACCTGGCCGAGGAGCAGCGCGTGCGCTGAGCCGCGCTCCTGGGTCTGCCGTTCGCACTCCCGTCGCCCGCCGTCGTTCGCCCGAAGGGCGGGGGCGACGAGAGTTCGCCCGCGCGCGGTGAGGCGAACCGGGCCCCCTTCCGGCGCGTCCTCCAGAACGGGAACCGACCGGGGCGAAGCCACCCGGGGAGGAATGGGGGCACCGCATGAGGATCCGTCGACCGCGTCTGCCGCGCACCCGGGCCGGGCAGCGGCGGCTGGTGCAGGGCGTGGTGGCCGGGTGTGTGCTGGCCCTGTCCCCGGCGACCTGGCTGCACCTGTCCACGGCCGACCGGCTGCGCAGCACCGCGGACGCGCCGCGCGCCGAGGTCGGGGTCGTCTTCGGCGCGGGCCTGTGGAACGGCGAGCCATCGCCGTATCTCGCGCACCGGCTGGACGAGGCGACGCGGCTGTACCGGGCGGGCCGGATCGAGGTCGTCCTCGTCACCGGCGACAACAGCCGGGAGGACTACGACGAGCCGGACGCGATGCGCGCGTACCTGACGCGGCACGGCGTGCCCGACGGGCGCATCGTCAGCGACTACGCGGGCTTCGACACCTGGGACTCCTGCGTCCGGGCGAAGAAGATCTTCGGCGTCGACCGGGCCGTGCTGATCAGCCAGGACTTCCACATCCGGCGAGCGGTGGCGCTGTGCGAGGCGGCGGGCATCGACTCCTACGGCGTCGGCGTGGCCGACGAGCGCGACATCACCTGGTACTACGGCGGCGTCCGCGAGATCTTCGCGGCGGGCAAGGCGGCCCTGGAAACGACGCTCCGACCCAATCCCCACTTCCTCGGCCCGAAGGAACCCGGAGTGCACGAGGCACTGGCGAGCGGGCGGTGACGCGAGCGGCCCCGGGCCTGAAGCAGCCCTTGCTACTCCCCCTCCCCGAAGTGCTCGGTCGGGTCCACGTCGAATCCGTCCGTGCTCGGGAACATCAGCTCCAGGGCATCGGGCGACTGGTTCCCGCGGCGGTCCGGGCCGGGCAGGGCCTGCTCGGTCCAGATGCACTTTCCTTTCGCCGTGTAGCGGCTGCCCCAGCGTTGCGAGAGCGCCGTGATCAGCTGCAGCCCGCGGCCGCCTTCGTCGGTGTCCGCGGCGCGGCGCATACGGGGCATCGTGAGGCTGCCGTCAAAGACCTCGCAGATCAGTTCGGCTCCGTGCAGCAGACGCAGGGTGACCGGGCCCTTGGCGTGGCGTACGACGTTGCCCACCAGTTCGCTGGCCAGCAGCTCCGTGGTGAATGTCAGGTCGTCCAGGCCCCAGGCGGAAAGCTGCTCACGGACGTGGCGGCGGGCCACGCCGGCCGCCTTCGGGTCCTCGGTGAGCGGCCAGGAGGCCATCCTGTCCGCGTTCAGGGCGTGGAGGCGGGCGACGAGGAGCGCTGTGTCATCGGCCGCTTGGTGCTCGGCGGGGAGCAGGCCGGCCGTCAGGGTGTCGCAGAGGCGCTCCAGATCCGCGTCGCTGCCATCCTCGTGGGCGGTACGCAGGAGCCTGGCCAGGTCCGCCATGCCCGCGTCGATGTCGCGTTTCGCCGACTCGACGAGGCCGTCGGTGTAGAGCACGACCAGGGTGCCTTCGGGCAGGGTCAGCTCGACCGTCTGGAACGGCGGCTCGGCCGCACCCAGAGGCGGGTCTTCGCCCAGTTCCGGGAACCGCACGGTGCCGTCGGGGTGTACCAGGGCCGGGGGCGGGTGCCCGGCGTGGGTGATGGAGCAGACCTGGGTGGTGGAGTCGTAGAGCGCGTACAGGCAGGTCACGTACGACTCCTCGCCCATGCCGCCGACGATCTCGTTGAGGTGCCCCATGATTTCGTCGGGGGGCAGTTCGAGGCCGGCCAGGGTGTGGACGGCCGTACGCAGGCGGCCCATGGCGGCCGCCTCGGGCAGCCCGTGACCCATGACGTCACCGACGACGAGGGCGACCTGGCCGCTGGAGAGCGGGATGACGTCGTACCAGTCGCCGCCCACGTCCATGCCCTGACCGGCGGGGAGGTAACGGGCGGCGGTCACGCATGCGGGCAGCTCGGGCAGGCCGGTGGGAAGCAGGCTGCGCTGGAGTTCGCGGGACCGGATGCGCTCGGCGTCGTAGAGCCGGGCCCGCTCCAGGGCCTGCGCGACGAGGGCGCTGATCGTGGTCAGCAATGAGCGCTCGTCGTCGCTGAGCCGATGCGGACGGTCCCAGGACACGACGCACACTCCGAAGGTGTAACCGGACGCCGTCAGCGGCAGGAACGCCCAGGCCTGCTTGTGGGCGATGCCGGGCAGGTCGGTGTGATCAGGCGAGTACGCGGCGTATTCCTGCGGCGAGGACAGGAACGCCGGTGCTCCGGACCGGATCACATTCCAGGCCGGGCTGGTGCTCGCTGTGGTGCGGCTGTTCAGGAGGTCGAGGAAGTCGTCCGCGTAGCCGACGGCTCCGACACCGATGAGCCGCTTTCCTTCGATGGCCTGCACCATGAGTCCGACGGCGTCGAACGGTGGCAGTACCCACTGCGCGACCGCGTCCACCACGTCCTGTGATGTCGTCGCCTTGGCGAGCGCCGCGGTCAGCTCCGTGATCTGGGCCGCTCGCTCGGACGCGGCACGCTCGGCCGCCCGGCGCTCCTCCTGCATACGCAGTTTCTCGGTGACGTCCGTCAGGTAGAGGACGCAGCCTACGGGCCCCGGGACCAGCCGCAGCCGGTAGCGACACCCTGTGTCCGGCAGGCGTACATCAAAGCCGGCGGGTTGCTCCTCGGCGGCGGCCTTCCGACAGCGACGCTCCAGGCCCTTGATCCACCGTGCGGCGGGCAGATCCCACAGCACACGCCCGAAAAGCTCCTCCTGGGAGAAACCCAGCGCATGTTCCGCTTCCAGGTTGGTGAAGATGATGCGCCATTCGGCGTCCACCGCCAGGAAACCGTCGCTCATCTGGCGAAGGGCCCGGCTGAGCGCGTCCCGAGCGGAAGGCGACTCGCTGCTCTCCCATCTCACGCCGACCATCCGGAACGGCCGGCCCCGGTCGTCGTACGTGGGCAGACCGCGGGCCCGCGACCAGGCGTACGTGCCGTCCAGACGCCGTACCCGGTAAGCGGCCTCGTACACCGAGTGGTCGCGGATCGCCCGCTGTGCCTCCGCCAGTGTGGGTGCCAGGTCGTCGGGGTGGAGGACGTGCATCCAGTCCTGGACCTTTACGGTGTAATCGGCCGGTCTGCTGCCGTAGAACTCCATCATCGCCGCGTCCCAGATCAGCTCACCGGTCCGGAGGTTCCAGTCCCACCAGCCGACCCTGAGCCCTGGCACTCCCTGCCAGGGCTGCTCGCTGTCGGGCTCCTTCGGCGCGGATTCGGCCATCTTCGGAGCCTGGGACATGCGCTCCTCGGCCCATGCGACGACGGTCCGGAGGAAGTCCCAGTGCTCCGGGGTGGGCTCGCTCCGGTCGCCTGTCAGAACGGTGAGGGTGCCCACGATCTGGCCCCCGCCGGACACCGGCAGGGCGGCCAGGCCGGTGCCGGGCCCTGGGGCGTCGGCGGCTTCGCCGGGCGGCAGCGGCAGCCATACAGCGGTGCCCCGGCGCAGGGCACGCGCCGGGGCCAGCGGGCTCTGCTGGTCGATGATCTCCCAGGGGCGGGTGAGGGCGGGTGGCAGACCGACGGCCGACGCCAGGCACAACACGGACGTAGGACCACAGAGATGGATCATCCCGCCCAGAGCGCGCAGCTCGCCCACTGCGTGCTGGAGCGCCAGCCGGAAGACTTCGCTCTCCGGGACTCCGAGAGCCACCGTACTGAGCAAAGTCAGTCGCGGGTTCACACCGCAAACTTTACGCTCGGCCCGCGCCTGGGCGCCCCGTGAGCACCGGTCAGCGCCGGGCCGGCGGCGGGGTGACGCGGCGGAAACGGCCGGTCCCTCCCCGTGGTGTCGGGGAGGGACCGGCCGGTGTGTCCAGAGAGGTTTTGCCGGGGTGGGCTAGAGCACGGCTCCCGCGCTGTTGCGGCGGCGGCGGATCAGGAGGAAGCCGCCGAGGGCTGCCGCGGCGGCTGCGCCACCGATGGCCGGGTTGATGACCGGGATCTCGGGGACCTCGGTCGGCCAGCAGGAGTCATTGTTGTCGGGGTTGGGGTCGGGCTCCGTACCCTTGACGTTGACGCAGTTTTTCAGCACGACCGTCTGCGCGGGGTAGGGCGCGTTGGCCCGGACCGTGATGGTGTGGCTCTGCCCGACCGCCAGCGGCCCGCCGGAGCAGGTCAGTTTGCCGGCGGCGATACCGCAGTCCGCGTTGGAGGTGCGGGCGTTGGTGATCCCCTCGGGCAGCGGGTCGGTGACCGTCCAGCGCGTGGCGGTGTTCGGCCCGTTGTTGGTGACGATGATCTGGTACTCGATCTCCTCGCCCGGGTTGACCTTGGCCGGACCGACCTTGATCACGGACAGGTCGGCCTGCGGGTTGGTGAACCCGAAGTCGGCGCCGTGGTCGTTCTGTCCTGCGCCCTTCGGGGTGACCTCGACGGCCGGGAAGGGGTTGCCTGACGTCTCACCGCTGGAGTCGATCTGGTCGTTGTCGCCCTGGTTCGGGCGGGTGGGCTTCCAGCCGTCCAGGACGCCACCGGCCTGGTAGTCGCCCGGGTTGTCCATCTTGATCGTGTACGTCTTGCCGTACGGGAAGTCCTCCGGCTTGACGTTCTTGGTCACGGTGGAGTCGAAGTAGTACTCGCCCCGCTCGTTGGTGACCGCCGTACCGATCTTCTTGCCGGCCGCGTCGTACAGGTTCACCGTGGCACCCACCACCGGTTCCTCACCGGGGTCCTGGATACCGTCCTGGTCGGTGTCCTTCCAGACCCGGTTGCCGATCTGGAGCGGCGCCTCGTCGCACATCATTTCCAGGTCGCCGATGCCACGGGCCTTGCCGAAGTCGTTGTTCAGGTAGATGCCACCGGTGTTGTCGTTGGCCACACGGGTGCCGTCGCCGCGGTTGACCCAGTGCAGGCCGTGCCCGGTGATCGGGTCCGCGATGGGGTCTTCCGAGATGAGCGGCATGGTCGTCTCCACCTTGGAGATGGCCACGGACCCCTCAGCGGTCTCCGAGTGCCACCCGGCGCCGCCTGCCGCGTAGTCACCCGGGTAGAACTCCCGGACATCCGGTGCCTGAAGTCCGCCGTTGTTGGCCGCGGTGGCGTTGTTCCTGCAGCCGCCGTTGCCGTCCAGGACGAACATGTGGTTCCCGCCACGGCACGCCCGGTTGATGTCACCGGCGTTGAAAGCGGAGGTCTGGGGGAAACCGGGGAATGCGGGCAGAGCCCAGCCGGCGCGGTCGGCGAAGCGGTCGGCGAAGCTGACGACCATGTCGCCGTTGGTCTCGAAGTCGATGTCGGAAAGCTCCGCCTCCGGCTGCACAATCGGTTTCCCGGGCGTGCAGGCCACGCCGTTCTGCGCAGCGGGCCGGGAGTCGGTCCACGGGTACCAGGAGAGGCCAGGGCAGGGGACGCTGCCCTCGGTGTCCGCCCTGGCCGAGTAACCACCGCGGGGGAAGCTCAGCGGCTGGTCCATGACCGTGCCGGTGAACTGGCCCGTGACCGGGTCGAAGACCTGCACCACGGCCCGCATGTCGGCCTTGCTGCCGGTCGACTGCGCCGAGCAGACACCGCCGACGTACACCTTGCCGTCCTGGAGGCCCAGGCCGAAGGGGCGCCAGTCACCCGGCGCGGCACAGCCCGGGTCCTTGACGGGGTAGGACGCCTTCGGCGCGGCGGCAGTTGGCTGTGTGGCGTCGTAGCGGTACAGCCTGCGGTCGTGCAGGTTGACGACGTACAGATCCTTCCCGTCCGCGCTGACGTCCAGGTCGCCCAGCGACTCCTTGCCCACCACCGGGTTGAACGCCAGGTCCATGTTGACGTTCGGCTGGTGCTGGGTGGCACCGGGGTTGGGGACCTTGGTGAACAGCGAGGTCTTCTTGGTGGCCGGGTCGGTCCGGTAGATCGCGCCCGCACCGTGGGGACCGTACTCGGTGCCCCGCTTGGCGTACGCGGCCGTGAACAACTGCTTGGTCACCCGGTTGTAGCCGGCTCCCCACAGCGTGCCGGTGGTGCCCTCGTTCGCCAGGTCGGTGACCAGGCCCGGATTCGCCACGGCGTCACCCCGCGTGTTGAACGGGAACGACGACAGCGTGCGCTTGCTCGGCGGCGTCGGGTTCGGCGGCGGGATCGTGGGGTTCTGGCAGACGGCGACCAGGGTGACGTTCTTCTGGCAGTAGTCCTCCGGGGACCAGAACGAGGTCGTGACCTCCACGTTCTTGCCACCCGACAGATCCACGAACTCCACGTTCGACGACAGCACCGTCGGATCGATCAGATTGCTGCGCGACGAGGCGAACCCGGGGAACAGCACACCCTGGTCGGGGTTCTTCACCTCGATGCGGTACCTGCCGCCGCCCAGGCTGTTGCCCGGCGTCAGCTTCACCGTGCCGTCCGCCTGCGTGGTCCCGGTCACCGACCGCCCCGCGTCATCGGTCAGCACCACCGTGACCCCGGCCATACCCGGCTCAAGCGCCTGATCCCACTTGCCGTTCGCGTTCACCTCACGCACGACCCGGACGGTCGCGTCGCCGTCCCCGGAGTCCGCCGCCGCCGGGGACACCGCCGAGACCACCCCCGTCGCCGCGAGCGACGCCGATAACGCGGCCGACAAGGCCAAGGACATACCGCCGGACCACCGCCGGCGCTGCCGCTGATCCACTACTCGTTCCTTTCCTCCGCCAATGGATGTGCGTCCGGAGCGAGCACGCTCGCGAGCCGAGGCACACCTGTAGGGATCTTCACGGTCCTCTCACATGACGACCAGATAAGCCGAACGGGCGCGTTCCCCGGCCCATGAGGCGGCGTGGCAGCGGTGCCGCATCGGGCAACGTCCGCCCTCCTGCGACGAATACAGACGAGTACGAGGGCGCCGAGCTGTGCTACGGTCTCGGTGTTGCAGTTGTGGTACCCATGAACCCATGTGCGCCTGACGGGAATGTTTCTCCTTCAGGCGCATTTGTTCGTTACCGGCATCTCCGGATGGGGCCTCTGCCTACAGAAGGAGTGCGACATGGCACAGGGAACCGTGAAGTGGTTCAACGCCGAAAAGGGTTTCGGCTTCATCGAGCAGGACGGCGGCGGCCCGGACGTCTTCGCCCACTACTCGAACATCCAGAGCCAGGGCTTCCGTGAGCTGCAGGAGGGCCAGCGGGTCTCCTTCGACGTCACGCAGGGCCAGAAGGGCCCGCAGGCGGAGAACATCGTCCCCGCCTGATCGCCGCACGCGTATCCGCTCACCGGGGTCCGCACCGTCATGGTGCAGACCCCGGTTTGTGCTGTTTTCAGGAAGGCAGATCACTGCATGCCCCGCAGACCCCAGAAGCCGAACCGGCGCGCCTCGTCGCCCCGACCGTCCGCGTCGTCACCGAGGGAATTCCGGCTGCCGGAAAGCACGACACCCGCACTTCCCGCCGTCGAGGACTTCGCCGGTCTCGATATGCCCGCGGGGCTGCTGACGACCCTGACCACACAGGGCGTGACCACCCCCTTCCCCATCCAGGCCGCCACCCTGCCCAACTCGCTCGCCGGCCGTGACGTGCTCGCACGAGGGCGCACCGGCTCCGGCAAGACCCTCGCGTTCGGGCTCGCGCTGCTGGCCCGTACGGCCGGACTGCGCGCGGAGCCCAAGGCGCCCCTCGCCCTGGTGCTGGTGCCCACCCGTGAACTCGCCCAGCAGGTGACGGACGCGCTGACCCCCTACGCGGCAGCGGTGAACCTCCGGCTGGCCACCGTGGTCGGCGGGCTGTCCATCACCAAGCAGGCCGGTGCGCTGCGGCGCGGCGCCGAGGTGGTCGTGGCGAGCCCCGGAAGGCTCAACGACCTCGTGGAGCGCGGGGACTGCGTGCTCGGCGACGTACGCATCACCGTGCTGGACGAAGCCGACCAGATGACCGACATGGGTTTCCTGCCGCAGATCACCAAGCTGATCCGGCAAGTACGGCCCGACGGGCAGCGCATGCTCTTCTCGGCCACCCTGGACCGCACCATCGACCGTCTGGTGCAGCAGTTCCTGACCGACCCCGTGGTGCACTCCGTCGACCCGTCGGCGGGGGCGGTGACCACCATGGAGCACCATGTGCTCCACGTCCAGGACGAGACCGACAAGAAGGCGGTCACCACGCGCATCGCGGCCCGTGACGGCCGGGTCATCCTCTTCCTCGACACCAAGAGGTCGGCCGACCGGCTCGCCAAGCGCCTCCTGGCCGTCGGAGTCCGCGCGGCGGCACTGCACGGGGGCCGCTCCCAGCCGCAGCGCAACCGCACCCTGGAACAGTTCAAGAACGGCCAGGTCACCGCGCTGGTGGCGACGAACGTCGCGGCCCGGGGCATACACATCGACGACCTCGACCTCGTCGTGAACGTCGATCCCCCGGCCGATCACAAGGACTACCTCCACCGGGGCGGCCGCACGGCCCGCGCCGGCGGCTCAGGCAGCGTGGTCACGCTGGTCCTGCCCGAGCAGAAACGGGACATCACCCGGCTCATGTCGGACGCGGGCATCCGGCCCCGGACGGCCCGCATCACATCGAGCGACGCGGAACTCGCCACCATCACCGGCGCGCGTGAGCCGTCCGGCGTGGCCGTCACCATCGCGGTCCCCCAGCCGGCGGCACCGGCGGCACGCCCCGACCGCAAGACCGGCACCGAGCCCGGCAGACGGTCCGGGCGCCGACGCGGCTCCGGGTCCCCGGCGACGGGCGCCGCCGGCGGAACGGGGGGCCGGGGCGCCGACCGCCGCTCCAGCGCGACAGCCTCCGGCGGTTCTGCCGCGACCGACGGGCGTCGCGCTCCCCGCCGCGCGGAATCCGGCGGCGCGACGACCTCTGCCGGCACCCCCACGACCGACGGGCGTCGCGCTCCCCGCCGGGCGGGATCCGGCGGGGCGACGACCTCTGCCGGCACCCCCACGACCGACGGGCGTCGTACTCCCCGCCGGGCGACATCCGG
Organism: Streptomyces sp. NPDC004629; assembly: GCF_042873595.1. Lineage (NCBI taxonomy): Bacteria > Bacillati > Actinomycetota > Actinomycetes > Kitasatosporales > Streptomycetaceae > Streptomyces > Streptomyces sp. NPDC004629. The sequence goes on from NZ_JBIALO010000038.1 coordinate 37,774, forward strand.
CGGGACCACCAGCGGCACCGCCGGAACGACAGCCTCTGCCGGCACCTCCGCGCCCGACGGGCGTCGTACTCCCCGCCGGGCGGCATCAGGCGGGGCGGCGACGAGCGTCACCGGGGCGACGACCTCTGCCGGCACCTCCGCGCCCGACGGGCGTCGCGCTCCCCGCCGGGCGGCATCGGGCGGGACCACGAGCGGTACCGCCGGGGCGAAGGGTCGCGGCTCCGACCGCTAGTCCGCTGGTCCGCGGCCGGTACGGCGACCGGCGCGGCCTCCGGCAAGACCGCCCGCGGATCGGGCCGCCGTGCCCCCGCCTCGTCGGACCTGACGGGGAGGCGGCGAGCGGGGCTGCGTGGGGGTGGTCAGGTGGTGTACTCCCGCTCGTGCAGCGCCGCCCTCCGGACCACCTCGGCGGCCTCGCCCAGATCCAGTCCGCCAAGGTACGTCCTGAGTGCTTGCACGGTCTCGCTCAGTCGGTCGGTGAGTGCGGGGCCCAACAGGTCGCGGGGCGCGATGACGCGCCGGAACTCCGGGTCTTCGATCGCGCGCGCCACGAGCGTTTCCGCGAGCCACAAGGGGGTGCGCTCGCGGATGGCATAGGTGAGGTGGACGCTGTCCTCGGTGTGACCCAGGGCGTGAGGGTTGTGCACCCAGCCTCTCGGCAACAGCAGGGTCTGCCCGGCCTCAAGGTCGATCGACAGGTCGGGCCCGGCAGCCTTCCAGGCCGGGATGAAGTCGGGCTGCCAGACCCGGAATGACTCCTGGTACTCGCGCATGGGGGCTTCGTACACCGGTTTCCACAGCTGCCATGTCTTGGCGCCGGCGATCTGTACGACGAGCGCCATCTGCTGGTCCCAGTGGTGCAGCAGTCCCTGTTCGCCGGCCGGGGTGAGGAAGGCATGGACGTAGTTGCTGTAGCCGGTCTCCCGCTGAATGGCCTTGGACATGGTGGCGAAGGCCGGGATGACGCGCTGGAGGTTGCCCAGACGGATGGTGTAGCCGTCGGCGTAGAACGTGCGGAGTTTGACGGGGTCGGTACGCCCGTCGGTTTTGAAGGCCTCCCGGTTGGATGGGCCGGCCTTCATGACCGCGACCTCGGCGACCGGAACGCATCCCGTGTCGATCCACTCGTGCAAGGAGCGGACGGTGACGATGCTGTCGAGTGCCGTGCGCCCGCGCGCATACACGCGAGGCTCGGTGGGCCAGTCGGCCAGAAGGCCGGCCAACTCCTGCGGGGGCAGCAGCAGATTCAGCGACATCTGATCTCCTCGTCATCGAGGGAGCAGCGGGCACTTCAGATCCGGGTGGAAGAGGTTCGGGCAGCACACGACGGCCAGTGATAGCAGGCTGCGCGTCTGGGTGTAGTGGACCCAGGTGACGTCGACTCCCCGGGGGAGGACGTCTGCGGCGTAGGCGAGTTTTCCGTCCAGGCCGATGTACGCCTGCCTGCCGTCGATTCGCTCGTACGGCGGGTGCTCGCTGTATCCGCGCTTCAGCCATGTGAGTGCCTCGGCGGCGTCCGTCCAGGTGCGGTCGCTCGCGGTCTGTCCTTCCTTGGCCAGCCAGTGGCCGGTCATCAGCGGCGGGAGGCTGGACGTGGCGAACTCGCCGCCGGCCTCTTGATAGCGGGTGGCGAAGTCCGCGTCGGGCCTTGGCCGCACAGGGTGGGGCGGCCTCCTGTTGCCCTCCTTCGCGTAGTGGCCGGGAGAGCCGAGCCAGGGGCCGAAGCCGTGCCAGTGGCCCGCCCACGTCTGGCTGGTGACCTCGGGCGCCTCTGGTGCGATGGTGGTCATGCGTCCTCCGGACGGGCCGACCGCTGACGCGGAGCGGCCCGTGGTGTGCGGTGAGGTGGGCGGTCAGGCTAGAGCGTCAGGCCGCGGGCGCGGGCCCAGTGGACGGCGAACGTGTCTAGCTCCGAGCCGGTCATGCGCAGCTCGCGCCCGGAGCCCTCGGGCTTGGAGTCGGTGACGGCGAACGCGTCCGTACCGGCCAGTTGGGTGGTGGTCACGCACGTCTCGTTGTCGCCGCCGAGGTTGCCGCCGCACCACATGCGTGCGGGGGCGTCGGCGGCTGCGGGCAACTCGTACAGGCTGGTCCTGGCCATGGCTGACCTCCGGTGGACTTGTTCGGAGAAGCGGTCTCCGTGCCGTGCTGCGCCCGCCTCGGCGTTCGTCCCGTACGGGGTTGAGCGGGGCGGGCGGCTCCTGGTCGCGCTGCACCGGCGCGGTCTGGTGCTCTGGGCGCGGTCGGGGCAGGCGTTGACCTCGTTGTCGAGGACGTGGGTCGTGGGGTGGTGGTCGGTCGGTGAGCGGCACCTTGCGGTGGCCCTTGCGGCACCGGCCGCAGGCGAACAGGCCGGGCACGCCGGGGTCTGGTCCTGCGTCGTGTGCCTGGATCAGCTGGATACTGCCGGCGTACCGCCTGCACCAGGAGCACGGGCCGCGCCTGCCGGAAGCCGTCGCGCGGTCATCCCTGACCCCTCTCGGCGAAGCTGAGCAGTTCCGCACGGATCTCACACATGCGAGGACTGCGGCAGGTGGAGCAGGTCCGGGCGTGGAGGGCGGCGATGCGGCGGACCTCGGCGCGCACACACGCCGTACAGCCGCGCGGTACCAGCAGGCGTCGCTCTCGGTGCCGGGCCGTCGCCGCGGGCCGAGGCCCATGACGGCGCCCGCGGTCAGGGCAGTGGCACACCAGACGCACGCGCGTCCGCGTACCTGGGCTTCGGTCAGGTCACGGATCGGGTGGAGCGGTAACAGGTGGACAGCCCCCGCTGGTACGGACGTTGTGGCGTGCCGCATGTCGACTCCTTCACCAGTCGGCCACGGCCCGGGACCGGTCGCACGGTCGCCGGGGTCTCTTCGTACCTGCCGACGGTAGGAGCGTGAACAGCGTCACAGCCAGCGATGTGCAGATCTGTGCAATGCACCACCTGTGTAGAGGAGCGTTGGCCGATTCGCGCACTTGCCCCTGTGCCCCGGTGGCATGACGGTGTTGCAGAATCCTGCACACCGTCTTGAGGGAGGCAGACGTGGCACTACGGTTCATCGGGATCGATCCGAACACCGGCGACGACGAGAGCCCAACGGTCTGGGTAGACCAGGAGAACCACGAACTGGTCTTCCAGGGATGGAAGCCGAGCCCAGAACTCGAAGTCGAATGCGCGGCGTTCGAAGTACCCGGCCATGCGAAAGGGATCCCGGCACACGAGGCAGTGGTCCGTATCCCGGGCAGGATGGTGCACATGATCAGGGAGGCGTGCGATGCGGTCGAGCATCCCGACGTTCGCTGAACTGATCGCAGGCTGCACGCACTCGGCCGTGCACCTGGAGATGCGCGACGTCTACTCGGTCGACAACGAACGCCAGCGGTTCGAGGCGTGGCGCCGGGGCTTCCGCCATGCCCCAGCCGACCGGGCATCCTGGTGGCGACCGTGGCTGGACCTGATCCAGGAGACCGTTGCCCGTGGCGTCGTCGTGCGGCGCGCCCGGATCGTGTCCGAGCCCGTCAGTGAATACATCCGCTTCGAGCACTCCGGCACCTTCACCAACGTCGCGGCCGGCGAACAGGTGCGCTGGCTCCCACGCCGACGCGCATCCGACATCGCCCTGCCCGGCAACGACTTCTGGCTCTTCGACGGCCGCCTCATCCGGTGGAACCACTTCACCGGCGACGGCGGCTCGGCAGGCCAGGAACTCTCCGACGATCCCGCCGCGGCCAAACTGTGCGCCGCCGCATTCGATGAGGTGTGGTCCAGAGCCGTCCCGCACGAGCAGTACGAGATCCATCAGTAGGAAGCACCGGTAAGCCAGCCCATGCCCATGTCCCCGTCCTCATCCGCCCAGGCCGCCCGTGAGGCCGTGGCCGGACGGCTGCGCGACCTCCGTAAGGAAGCAGGACTGACGATCGTCGAGTTGGCGAACCGGTGCGGCTGGCACCACTCCAAGACGTCCCGCATCGAGAACGCGATCACCGGCCCCACGGCCAACGACATCGGTCAGTGGTGCGCTGCCACCGGGGCAACGTCCCAGGCGCGGGACATCATCGTGCAATCGGTGCACGCCGAGTCGATGTACCGGGAATGGCGCCACCAGCTCCGCAGGGGCCTGACGGAACTCCAGAAGGGCACCGGCAAGCTCTTCCGCACCACCAGCCATTTCCGCGTGTACTCGTCCACGCTTGTCCCCGGCCTCCTGCAGACCGAGGGCTACGCAACCAGCGTCCTCAGCGCGACGGCCCGCTTCCGTGACCTACCGGACGACGACAGCGCTGAAGCCGCGCGAGCCCGGGTCGACCGCTCGCACGTCATCCATGACCCCGGCCGCCGCTTCGCCCTGCTCATTGAAGAGTCCGTACTGCACTGCCAGATCACCGACGTCGACGCGATGGCAGCGCAGCTCGGCTACCTCCTCACCGCCGGCGCGATCCCCACGGTGTCCCTCGGCATCATTCCGGCAGACGCGCGGTTGCGTTCCCAGTGGCCGCGCGAGACCTTCCACATGTATGACGACAAACTCGTGTCCGTCGAGCTGGTGTCCGCCCGGGTACGGATCCATCAGCCTTCCGAAATCGACCTGTACGTCAGGGCCTTCGAGGAGCTGCGTGCCATGGCCGTGTACGGGGCCGAGGCGCGGGCGTTGATCCTCAAGGCGATCGAAGCCCTGACCTGGACCTGAATGCAGGAAAGTGGCCCCGCCCCTCCCGCCGGGCGGGAGATCGCGGGGCCGGATGCGTGTGCTCAGACGCTGCCGAACCGGCCGGTCTTGACGCCGGTCACGAATGACGTGAAGGCGTGGGCCGGGAGGTCCAGGACCGGGCCGTTCGGGTTCTTGGAGTCACGGACGGGGACCAGGCCGCGGGAGGCGACGAGGTTGGCGGCGACCTCGACGCACTGGCCGCCGTTTTCGCTGTAGGAGGACGTGATCCAACGCGGGTTCTCGGTCGTCACTGGGTGCCCTTTCCTGGCTGGCTGATCATGGCCACCGATTCCGCCTGCGAGCAGGCTTCGGCCTGTAGTTGATGGTAGGCCGCCAGTATGGGTAGTACGAACGTGCTATCCCGTTCGAGATGACCCCGATGGGCGGACTCGGCGTACGACACCAGCGAGCGGTCCGGCAGCGTCAGCAGCGTCACCGGCAGGCTGAAGGGACGACGGGACCCCATGCTGAACGGTGCGACCTGGAGCACCGTGTTGGGCAGTTCGGCGAACTCGGCAATACGCGCCAACTGGGCCTCCATGACAGCGGGTTCGCCGATGGGCCGACGGATGCAGCTTTCGTCCAGCACCACGAAGGCCAACGGCGGGGGCGTCCGGACGAGCGAGGCTTGCCGTGTCGCGACGAGCGCGACCCGCTCGTCTGCCTGCTCGCTGGTGATGGCCCCCCGTTTCACCGCGCTCTGGGCGAGGACGGACGCGTACTCCGGTGTCTGGAGCAGTCCAGGGATGACACCGACCTCGTACAGCCGGATCTCTGCCGCGCGTCCTTCGTACTCGACGAACTGCGGAAAGCCGTCCAGCAGTGCCGTCTGCCGTACCGCGCTGCCCTGGCGTTCGAGTTGGCTGCCCGTGCCCAGCGCTCTGTCCGCACTCCGCGCGAAGTGCGGAGTTGGAGATCGGCGACCGGTTTCGACCGCTGAAATATGCGTCCCGGAATAGCCCATCCGTTCGGCCAGCTCGTCCTGGGTCCAGCCGCGCTCGTCTCGCAGCGTGCGCAGACGCTGACCAAAAGCGGCCTTTGGTGACTTTTCCGGGTCCAGTTCTTTTCGGTTCACCGGCGACGCCTAACTATCCGTGCAATTAGCGCAGGTTGAAGACGGCTCAACTGTAGTCCACGCTGAATCCGCTTGGTAGTGGAATCACTACGGAGAGGAGTGGTCGTGTCCGACAACAACGACCCCACCGAGCGGCAGCAAACCCCCCACCTTCCGACCCCCGGCACCCTGATGGTGGACGCCGACCAACGGGTCGGAGAGTTCCGCGGCGAGGCGTACGGGTTCTGGTTCCTGCGTCCCGTAACAGGCGGCAGGGAGTGGTCCGTTAGCCCCGACGACGTACAACTGGCCAGCCCAGCGGAGCGCTTGCGCGCTGAGACCGCCCGTGCGAACGCGCGAAGCCGGGGTGAGGTGCTGTGACCGGTTCGACCCGCCGCGGTTTCGCCTCGCGTCGCCCGACCCCGTCGGAGAGGGCCGCCGCGCGTGAGGCGGCGCGCGCGGACAAGGACGCCATCATCGAGCGGTACCGGGCGCGCGAGCCGGTGAGCCGGATCGCCGACGCGTACGGCGTGACCGCGAGCTGGCTGGCGCTTCGGTTGGACGAATGGGGCGTTCCGCGCCGACGGCACCACGAGGCACACCTGCACCGCCGTCCCGCCCAACGCCTGTTCCGTGGGCGTGAGCAGCGCCGGACCGGGGACGAAGTGCAGGGGGCGCAGGCCGAGTTCACCGAGAGCCGTGCGAGCGTGATCGCGCGCTACCGGGGTGGTGAATCCGTCGCGTCCCTCGCCCGGTCGTTCCACGTCAGCCACGCGTGGGTCGCGGAACGGCTGGATGAGTGGGGCGTCCCCCGCTGGCCCCGGCCCGCCACACGCGTCTGCGCGCGCTGTCTGCGCGAGACGGCCGAGGCGGTGCTCGTGGAGTGGATCGACACCGGAAGCGGACCCGGGGTCGAGGTGTGGACGTGTCCGCAGCACGTGAAGGGATACAACCCGGACGAGAAGGGCCCCCAACGTCCCCAGCGCTGAGTTCCCGGGCCGGCCGGCTACCTCACCGTCGACGCGATGAGGCGCTGGAAAACCGGTGGAGCGGCGCCGCCGTGCGCCACTACCGTGCTGCCGAACCAAGCCGTCTGGTCAAGGACATGCCGTTGTACACCCTGTGAGACCCCCCGAGCGCTGATCTGTCGCGCGTCGCACCTGTGCGACGCGCTGCTTCTTGCTGCGGACTTCTCACTGAAACCGGTGTACTTCTGTGCTCAAAACCTGGGTGGTCATGCCCACCTGCCTGCCGCTCGTTCGCCGCCGCTGCCATACGTGCGCGTCCGAACACTTCCGGGCGAACGGCAAATTCCGCGTCAACGCACACCACAAGCTCATCGACGCCTGGCTCCTCGCGCTCTGCACCGCGTGCGGGGAAACGACAAAGCTCTGGAGGGAGCCAGGACCGACGTCCCCTCTCTGCGAGCGGCACTCGACCAGGCCGGAATCGTGTTGCCGCCGCTGTCAGTTGATCCGGCGCCCCCGGCCCCGTCGGACTCGGGCGCGTCCGAGCGGACGTGGCCAGGCTATCTCGTAGCGATGACGTAGACACTGCCCCACTGGCGCTTCGGGTTGGCGATCGTGGGGTCGAAGTCCCACGGCTCCACGGTCTGGAAACCAGCTTCGGTGAACATCTGCGTCAGTTTCTCGCGGTCGTATGCCCAGAGGTGCGTGCTGTAGGTGGGGTCGTCGTCCTGGTCGCGGAAGACGTAGTTGATCAGGTCGAGGAAGGTGTTGATGTCGCCGATGCAGTCACGCTTGGCGTACCACCGCTCGACCATCTCCTCGGCGAGGGGAGGATTATGCGGGTAGTGCCGGAGTACGAACGCGGCGTCGGGAACGCCCGTGACGAGCTGGCCACCGGGGACGAGCACGCGGTGCGCCTCTCGTGCGTAGAGCTTGGCGGAGTTCGGATAGTCGATGTGCTCCAGGAAGTGCTCGGAGAACATGAATCGGACGCTGCCGTCCTGTAGCGGAATGCTCTCGCGGATGTCCCAGAGCAGATCGGCGGGCGGTACGGCGTCGATGTTGTAGAAGCCGTCGATACGGTGGGCGCCACCTCCGACCTGGACCTTCTCTGGGGCCTTGTCGATGCGTCCGTTCGGCCATGCTCGGGTGCCGGTGTGGTGGTACCTGCTGATGTCGATCTCCTTGGCGGCGGCACGCAACGTGCGGGCGAGACCGTGGCTGGTCGATGGCTCTTCAAGGAGGGCCGCGATCTGCTCGGCGAGGCAATCGAGCGAGAGCGCGGAGAGGTGCGCGGTCATACGGGCTCCCTGTGAAGCATCAGTTGGCTAAAGACTCGGGGACCGACCACTTGTTGTTGCGCATCAGCGTGTACTTGACGTCCACGAGACGCGGCGCGATGGTCAGGTTCTGTTGCTCGATGGGGTGAACGCGGCCGAGATCATCCTGCTCGGCCCGCCAGATGCGGTACTCCAAGTCGGGATAGGCCGGGTTGATGCCGACCTCGCCCTTGGGCATCGTGCCGTTGAAAGGCGCGAAGATGTCCATGTGGTTCCAGTAGTTCCACGCCTGGAGTGCCTTGTGCTGGTCGAAGTAGAAATAGAAGTCCGGGTAGCGTCCGAAGGTCCGCAGCTCTCGGTGGATCAGATGTCCAAGGAGCGGGCCCAGGTGGGCGGCGAGGCTGTCGAACTCCCAGCGGGTGTGGTGCCAGGCATCCGGGACCTTGCCGGGGGTGAACAGTCGGGCGGCGACGAGGTAGCTGATCCGGTCCCGGAGATAGGCTCGGGCGTCCACGGCGTTCACGGACGCGTCGACCTGCCTCAGGAGTTCCTCGAAGCCGGCCGAAGGCGGCCGGAACTTTGCCAGGTCGAACTTGCCGGCCATGCCGAGGATGGCGAACAGCATGTCCTTGTAGAGCCAGTTGTTGAACTCCCCTCGGGCCGCCAGCCTCTGGGTGTGTTCGCTGGTGGAGTGGAGCATCAGGTACTCGGCCAACGCCTCGAAGTAGAGGTAGCCGAGGATCGGCAGGCGGGGGATCGTCTCGTCCAGTAGCTCCAGAAACACGGTCGGGGTGATGTCGGCACCCTCATGGGCGATCGCCGCCGCGAGCGCGAGAAACGTAGTGGAGTTCTTGACGCGACTGACTACGGTCTCGCGAAGCTCGTACCTCTCGGCGGTAGACAACAGGTATTCGAGATGGGTGTAGATGCTCAGGTGGATCGAGCCGAGGCGCAGGTAGTCCACTCCTGCAAGTCCACGGTAGGCGCGTCGAGGACGGGCGATCTCGAAGATCAGCGGGGTCGGTCTACGGCCAGACGTCCCCACTTTCGCCACAAAGGCAGGTGCTTCCTTGGTCAGGACGTACTCGGCCAGGTTGTGCATGCGAAAACCGCTGCCGTCCGCGGTCAGCGGCGCGCAGTAGATGCTGCCGACCAGGCATCCTCCGGAGGGGTAAAGGAAGCCATGCCGGCTGATCTCCTCCAGCGCGTGGGTGACATGCAGCAGGTACAGCGGTCCGGTTCCGGTGAGGGCATCGAACAAGGCGTTGCCTCTCAGCAGGGCGCCGTTCGGCGTGCCTTCTGCCAGCCGGATCTCCCATGCGGCGGACTGCTGACCCAGAGGGTCGCTGGGATCGGGAGTGCTGGAGATCAGCGGGGAATCAAAGAAGGCGTGGGCGTCGGCCCACAGGTGGTAGCCGTCGCGGATGTCCATCAGCTGACTAACCCCCGCTGCTCCAGCGCCTTGAACACGGAGCTCGCGCTGTCGAAGCCGGCAAGGTGCGCTGCTTCTGAAGCCACGACGAGTTCGAATGCCACGGCCCGCAGCGCGTCGAGTGCTGCGGTGCGTACCAACGAGCTGTCTGGCCACCAGGACAGTTTCGGTTGCCGGTAGCGGTCGAGGGCGTCGGCTGCCTTGAGCAGGTCGGTGACCCCCTCGGCCTGGGCGTGATCGGTCCTGTCGTCCGCGGTGAAGGCGGCGTAGGGCACATCGTGCAGACGCACCGCGGTCGTCGCAGCCCCGATGAACCGGGGAATAGCGGTCAGGTGGAAGTGCGCCCACACCGTGTCGGCGTTGGCCGTAAGCCACACCGCAGCCCGAGCCCCGTGGCCACGGTCGTCCTTGTCATGCAGACGGCGGCAGTCGTGGACCGCTGCCGACACGATCAGCGTGGCCGTGTCCTCCTGGGACAGACTGCTTGCTTCCGCGAGGAGCGCGGCCAGCGCAGCGGTCCGCATGGCGTGGCGGATACCGTGCAACGAGTCAGCGAGCCTCGGCTCGGCCATCCACGAGACGGGGATGGCCGACCGGTAAAGGAGCCGTTGAGAGGCGGCCCGCAGCCCGTACGCCGGAGCGCCCGGGAATTCCGGCCGGTTTGCCTCGATCCATCGCAGGGTGGCGTGGTCCATGAACTGGTGGTGCGGAAGCTGCTTACGTGCAGCCAGCTCGACCAGGCTGTCGGCCGGCGGGGTGGTGCTCATCGGGCCTACCCCCTCGGGGCCTCGGAAAGACGGATGACGGTCAGCTCTGGGGCTCGATCTCCGCAGGGGCGGCCTTACGGGCCTGTTCGGCAGCCTCGAATTCAGCGGTGAAGTCGGCTAGCTCCTGCTCGGTCATCAACGTGACCCCCAGTTCCTTGGCCACGGAAAAGATGCGGTCAATCGCCTCCTGGCGAGCGGCGTCACTCGCGTTGTCGTCCAGCAGCACTTCGAATTCGGCGTGATATCCCCACGCCTCGCTCCACTTGACGGCGATCTCCACGCCTCGGAAGCGGTAGTTGTGACGCTGGTTGAACGCCTGGTGCATCTGAGACTCGAAGCCCAGCGCGTTGAAGACCCGCACGGCCGCGGATACATCCTCGCGAGCGATGGCGAACTCTGTCTCGGGGAATGCAGCGCCTTGGCCGATCTTGCTGTGCTTGAGTGTGATCTTCGCCGACCCGGCGGCGGTGTTGTCGGTGACCTTCAGGAGCTTGTCCGGCAAAACGTAGAAGTAGATGTGCTTGTCGTCGCAGCCCAGGTCGATGCCCTCTTGCTCCAGTCGGGCGACGAGTCGGCCATGGGCCTCCTCGTCGAATCGGGCGCGCATTTCGATCTCTACGGGCAACGGTCTGGTCCCTTCTTCAGGCATGGCTGACCCGCCCCGAACCTGCTCAGATGGCCCGTGGCTGGTTCGGTAGGGGGTGGCATATGAGGTTGTACGGCGGCGGTGCGGACAGCGGACTGCGCGCACCGCCGCCTCAGCGGCCCGTGGAAAGATCAGGCAAGCTCGCCGAAGCGTTCACGCACAACGCCCTCGTGGAGGTAGTTCGGCAGTGCGACGCCGCCGACGGTCATGCGCCTGGTGGCGACCTGCTCCATCGTGTCGGCAGGGAAGCCTTCCAGGAGCTGGAGACACCGCTTCACCCATTCGCGGGACTTCTCCCAGTTGCCCTCCTCCCGGTAACGGAAGGCCAGCGCGTAGGCGCTCTCCGACGCCGCCCATCGGTCGGTCGCCAGTTCCTGCTGGAAGATCGACTCCAGCTCCTGGACGGAGGCGGCGCGGGTCTGGTTGGTCATGGTGCCCTCTCTGATAACGGTGGTACCAGGTAGGCTCAACGCGCCGAAGCGCCTTGGGTGACGTCGCCATGCTCAGTAGGTGTAGATCTCTGCGAGGGTGCGGTAGTCGTGCAGCTCGTCCTTGTCGAACCACAGCTCCACCTCCTGCTGGGCCTCTTCAGCATTGCCGGAGGCGTGCACGAGGTTGGCAACCGCCTTGCCTGACGCGACGCTGGCCCCCTTGCTGTAGTGCGAGAAGTCGCCCCGGATCGTGCCAGCCGGTGCCTCGTTCGGGTACGTGCTGCCCACGATCTTGCGCACGGTGGCGATGGCGTCGAAGCCTTCGAGTACCAGCGCGATGACCGGCCCCTGCTGCATGAATCGGGCGGTGAACTCGTACACCTCAGCCCCCAGTCGCTCTTCGAGATCGAAGTAGTGGCGCCTGGTGAACTCGGCGTCCATCTGCTTCAGCTTGATACCGACGACCTTGAGCGCCGCGTCCTCGAACCGGGTAATGATCTTCCCGGCGAAGCCCCGCACGAGCGCGTCGGGCTTGAGGAGCACAAGTGTGCGTTCCACCTTCTGTTCCTGCTCCTGCGCCATGGTTCTCTCTCATCTCTTCCGCAGGTGATGTGACGGATGTTCAGCGCGTCACGGACTGAGGTTACCCGCGCTCGAAGGGCTGATCATTTCTGGCAGTTGAATGACGTCCGCCGGTGCTGGCCTACTCCTCTTGTGTGGCGATTCGATAGTCCGAACGAGACGCCAGAATCGAAGCGCCGGGCGGCGATTCTTGCGGAGCGACCATGGCCTGGCTGTGGCTGGTGTCCCGGATTGCGGTTCAGGTGGCTCTCAAGGCGCACCATCACGCCAAGATCGCGGGAGCGTCGGCCAACTCGCTGAAGTACAAGAGGACTTCCACCTACCATGCCCAGGTGGCTGCAGGCTCGCCAGTCCGGCATGGATGAGGCGAATCGCGGGGTCTCGGTCGGCACACCTGAGAGTCAACCGCTGATCGCATCACTTCGCCATGAAGTGCCGGTGCAACAAGCATGCAACTTCGGCACATTGACCATGCACCTGCCGACCCGATCCGGGAGGCATCCGCGATGGAAGTGATCGACGTTTGGACGGGTCACCGTGCATGCATGCTCCAATCTGCTCTCCGCTTGACCCATGAGGCCTTCGCTGACCGTTTGGGCATCTCAACCCGAACGGTCGCCGCCTGGCACTCGGACCCAGACGTGATACCGCGCTCGGACATGCAGCAACTCCTTGACGCCGCCTTCGAAAGCGCGCCAGCCACGGTCCGGCAGCGTTTCACTCTGCTGGTCGCGAGTTCCAGCAGCAAGAGCACGGAAGCATCGGGGCCGCAGCCACAGACCCTGCGCGTAGCGATCGCAGTCGTCGTTCGTGACGAGGAGGTCCTCCTGGTCTGCCGTCGCGGCGACGACGCTTCCGGGATCACGTGGCAGTTCCCTGCCGGCGTCATCAAGCCAGGAGTCAGACCCGAGACCGCGACGGTCCGCGAGACGCTGGATGAGACGGGCGTGCACTGTGCTGTACGGCGAAGTCTCGGTGAGCGCGTCCATCCGGTGACGGGCGTGCAGTGCGTGTACTTCCTCTGCGAGTACCTGGCAGGGGACGCGACGAACAGCGACGTGGTGGAGAACGTAGATGTGACCTGGGTACCGAAGAATGCGGTGGGCCGCTTCATTTCCGCCGACACGATCTACCCGCCGATCCTGGCGGCACTGGAGGAAGACGCATGACCGAGCAGACGACAGAAGAGCGACCGGGCATCACAGCCGCGATCGTGGTCCAGGATGGTGCCGTTCTCATGGTCCGTCGCCGCGTTTCGGAAGGCCAGCTGTCGTGGCAGTTCCCGGCGGGCGAGATCGAGCCAGGCGAGAGCCCTGAGCAAGCAGCCGTGCGCGAGACGCTCGAAGAGGTCGGCATGAACGTGACCGTGCTGAAGCTCCTTGGAGAACGAGTCCACCCCACAACAGGCCGAAGCATGTCGTACGTGGCCTGTGCCGTAGAGTCCGGGACTCCTTACGTCGCGGACGATGAAGAACTTGCTGAACTCGCGTGGGTTCAGCATGCCCAGATTCCCGAGTACGTGCCGTACGGCCTCTTCGATCCGGTGCAGGCTTATCTCGACGCCGCGCTGATCAGGTAGCCTTCCCGCTTTGACCGGTCGCCAACTCAGGCTGCCCGATGCGCGAGCCCCGTTTGGCTGCCAATGCGTCAACGAGGAAGGGTCCGCACCCGCAGCTTTGATCACCGGTGGAACCAGCGGCATCGGCAAGGCGACTGCTGAACTGCTCCACCCCCGCGGGTACCGCGTCATGGTCACCGGTGTCGGCAATGTCGCCGACGCCGGACTTCCCGAAGACGTGTTGGTCGTCCTGGCCGACGCACGGTCCCTGCCGGACATCGACCGCACGATCGACCAGGCACGCCGGCGGTTCGGCTTCCTCGACCTGCTCTTCCTCAACGCGGGTATCTCCCGACCCGGCCCGATCGAGTCAACCGACGAAGACACCTTCGAGGCCCTGTTCGACACGAACGTCAAGGGCAACTTCTTCACCCCGCAAAAGGCGCTCCCGCTCCTCAACGAGGGCGCCTCGGTCGTGTTCACCGTGGGCGCCGACGAAGGGCTCGGAGCCGCCATGACAGCCGCCAAGGGCGCACTGCTGCCCCTCATCCGGTCGCTCGCGCACTAACTCGCCCCCCGCCGCATCCGCGTCAACGCCGTCAGCCCAGGACTGATCAACACCCCCGCCTACAGCAAGATGGGCGTCTCCGAGGAAATGGTCGACTCCTGGGGTCGGGACGTCCCGCTCGGCCGTGTCGGCGCACCCGCCGACATCGCCGAAGCCGTGGCCTTCCTCGCCTCGGACGCCGCCGGTTACATCGCCGGCGACAACCTCGTTGTCTCCGGTGGCATGGGCGTTCACGCCCATGCCTGACGAGCGGTCCCCACGGCAGTGATGGACGCGGTGAGGCGCCCGAAAAGCGGTGGAGCGGCGCCGCTGTGCGCCACTACCGTGCTGCTGAACCAAGTCGTCTGGTCAAGGACGTGCCGTTGTACACCTCGTGAGACCCCCCGAGCGCTGATCTGTCGCGCGTCGCACCTGTGCGACGCGCTGCTTCTTGCTGCGGACTTCTCACTGAAACCGGTGTACTTCTGTGCTCAAAAACTGGGTGGTCATGCCCACCTGCCTGCCGCTCGTTCGCCGCCGCTGCCATACGTGCGCGTCCGAACACTTCCGGGCGAACGGCAAATTCCGCGTCAACGCACACCACAAGCTCATCGACGCCTGGCTCCTCGCGCTCTGCACCGCTTGCGGGGAAACGACAAAGCTCACGGTCCTGGAGCGGATGAACGTACGCTCCGTACGACCTGAGCTGCTGAACCGGCTGCACGACAACGACCTTTCCCTGACAGCCGAGTTGCTTCAGGACCCGGTCGTGCAGCGCCGTAATCGCATCGCCCTCGACTGGGACAACGCCTGGCACCTCTACACCGGCGGACCGGATCATCTGGACCGCGAGGTGATCGACGTCTCGGTCCGCTTCGCGGCACGGATCCCTGTCCGGCCGGTGCGACTGATCGCCGAAGGCTGCGGTCTTTCACGGGCCGAGGTCGAGAAACTGATCACGGAAAGGACTCTCGTCTCGGCGGTCCGGCTGACCGGCAAGCTCTCCACCGACTTCACCCTCACACTCAAACGCTGAGCCCTCCCCAGCGCAGGCGAAAATCGATGGACACGGTTACTTGTGCGTCCTAGCCTCTCCGAAGTTCGAAGTTCGTACGTCCGGATGAGGTGCGTTTGATGACGGTCCAGGCAACGGCGGCCTGCGTGAACAGGCCGTTCCCCGCGCACGCCATGACCTCATCGGACGTAAGGAATCCCCACAGTGGATCTTCCACGTAACTTCACCATCCGCGAGAGCAGCCACCGCATCCACAACCCGTTCACCAGCGAGAAGCTGGCCGCCCTGGGGCAGGCGCTGCACCTGGCCCCCGGGACGCGCGCGCTCGACCTCGCCAGCGGGTCGGGCGAGATGCTGTGCACCTGGGCGCACGCCCACGGCATCGTCGGGACCGGAGTGGACATCAGCACCGAGTTCACGGCCGGGGCCCGGCTCCGGGCATCCGAGCTGGGCGTCGCCGATCAGGTGGTTTTCCTTCACGGCGATGCATCCGGCTATGTCGCTAACGAACCCGTCGACCTCGCCGCGTGCATCGGCGCCACCTGGATCGGCAACGGAGTGGCCGGCACGATCGATCTGCTGCGTCGCAGCCTCCGCCCCGGTGGCATCCTGCTGATCGGCGAACCGTACTGGCGTCGGGACCCCCTGGACCAGCACACCGCCGAAGCGTGCCTCGCCAGCGGCAAGGACGACTTCCGGCTGCTGCCCGAGCTGATCGAGCAGTTCGGCGAACTGGGTTACGACGTCGTCGAGATGATGCTCGCCGACCAGGACAGCTGGGATCGGTATCAGGCCGCCCAGTGGCTCAACATCCGACGCTGGCTCGACCGGAACCCCGATGACGAGTTGGCGGCCCAGTTGAGAGCCGAACTCTCAGAGGAACCGGCCCGCTATGCCAGGTACCAGCGTGAGTACCTCGGCTGGGGGGTCTTCGCTCTCATGGCCCGCTGACGGCCACGTCGAGGCCGGGGCCGGCAGCATGCTGCCGGCCCCGCTTGCCGGGTGATTCATGACGCGCGCCGGACGAGCCTGGCCGGTCAGCGGAGCTTGAGTCACGATCACCGTCACTCCGGACGGACAGACCTGCCGCTGGTAGGCCACCCACCTCACAGTGGGGCGGTCGGCGGGGGGAGGGTGTGGTCGCGGGGGTGTAACCGGGTGCCCGCACGGGGCGTAACACGGTCGAAGCACGCTGGGCCGCATGGAGACCGTCTCGACGCCCACCCACTGCCCGTACTGCGCCCTGCAGTGCGGGATGCGTCTGTCGCCCGTGCCGGGGGGTGCCGAGGTGACCGAACGCGCGGACTTCCCGGTGAACCGGGGGGCGCTGTGCGGCAAGGGTCGTACGGCACCCGCGTTGCTCGCGTCGGGCCTGCGGCTGACCTCGCCGCTGGTGCGTGAGGGCGGGGCCCTCGTGCCGGCCGGCTGGGACGAGGCGCTGGACCGGATCGCCGGGGGCCTGTCCGCGGCGCGCAGCGGGTACGGCGCCGATGCCTGCGGAGTGTTCGGCGGGGGCGGGCTGACCAACGAGAAGGCGTACGCGCTCGGCAAGTTCGCGCGTGTCGTCCTCGGCACCTCGCAGATCGACTACAACGGCCGCTTCTGCATGTCGTCCGCGGCGGCGGCCGGCACGCGCGCCTTCGGACTGGACCGGGGGCTGCCCTTCCCGCTGGAGGACATCCCGCGCACCGGCTGTCTGATCCTGGTCGGCTCCAACCTCGCCGAGACGATGCCGCCCGCGCTGCGCTACCTCACCGAACTGCGGGAGAACGGCGGCACGTTGATCGTCGTCGACCCGCGCCGCACCCGGACCGCCGAGCAGGCGGACCTGCATCTGGCGCCCCGGCCGGGCACCGATCTCGCGCTGGCGCTCGGACTGCTGCACCTGGTGATCGCGGAGGGCCGGACGGACGAGACGTACATCCGGGAGCGCACGGCCGGCTGGACGGAGGCGCGGGCGGCGGCGATGGCGCACTGGCCTGAGCACGTGGAGCGGATCACCGGGGTGCCGGTCCCCCAACTCCGGGATGCCGTACGGCTGTTCTGCGCGCCGGAGGCGGCGATGGTGCTCACGGCGCGGGGGCCGGAACAGCAGTCCAAGGGCACCGACACGGTGGGCGCCTGGATCAACCTGTGTCTGGCGACCGGGCGGGCGGGCCGGCCACGGTCCGGGTACGGCTGTCTGACCGGGCAGGGCAACGGACAGGGCGGGCGCGAACACGGCCAGAAGGCCGACCAGTTGCCCGGCTACCGCAAGCTGACCGACCCGGCGGCGCGGCGGCATGTCGCGGAGGTGTGGGGCGTGGACCCGGACACGCTGCCGGGTCCTGGCCGCAGCGCGTACGAACTCCTCGACGCCCTCGGCACGGACGTGCGCGCGCTGCTGCTGATGGGGTCCAACCCGGTGGTGTCGGCGCCGCGCGCGGCCCATATCGAGGGCAGGCTGCGGTCGCTGGACTTCCTGGCCGTGGCGGACGTCGTGCTCTCGGAGACGGCGGCGCTCGCGGACGTCGTCCTGCCGGTCACCCAGTGGGCCGAGGAGACGGGCACGACGACCAGTCTGGAGGGCCGGGTGCTGCTGCGGCGGCGGGCCCTCGACCCGCCCGTCGGGGTACGCAGCGACCTGGAGGTGCTGCACGGGCTCGCCGACCGGCTGGGCGTGGAGAAGGGCTTCCCGACGGACCCCGAGGAGGTCTTCGACGAACTGCGCCGGGCGAGCGCGGGCGGCCCGGCGGACTACTCGGGCATCACCTACGACCGGCTGGCCCAGGAGAACGGCGTGTTCTGGCCCTGCCCGACCGAGACGGCCACGCCGAGCACGACGGCGGCGGCGAGCGCGACGGCGGCGGTGAGTACGACGGCCGCGCCGGGCATGCCGAGTGGGGCGGCCACGCCCGGTACGACGGCGGCGGTGAGTACGACGGACGCGACAGGCACGCCGACCGCGACGGGCATGCCGAGTATGGCGGCCACGCCCAGTACGACGGCTGCGCCGGGCATGCCGGGCTCGCCGACCTCGGCGGCCACGACGAGTACGACGGCCGCGGTGAGTACGACGGCCGCGGTGAGTACGACGATCACACCGACCACGCCCAGTACGACGGCCACGCCAGACATGCCCGGCTCGCCGACCTCGGCGGGCATCGCGAGTACGGCGACCGCGACGGCCAGGAGAGGTGCAGCGGCTGCGACGAGCACGCCAAGCGTGACGGCCGCGGCGACGGCAACGGCCCCGCCGAGCCCAACGGCCACGCCGGCTCCCACTGCCACCGCGAGGACAACGGCCGCATTCACCCCCACCGGCACGGCGGGCACAACGGCCACGCCGGCTACGGCGACCGCGGGGGCCGGGGCTGGGGCGGAGGCGGGGGTTGCCGGTCCGGCCGGGGGGCATCCTGGTACGCCTCGGCTGTTTCTCGATCGGTTCGCCACCGAGGACGGGCGGGCCCGGTTCGTGCCCGTGTCGCATCGGCCGGCCGCCGAGGAGCCGGACGCCGAGTACCCGGTGCTGCTGACCACCGGGCGGGTCGTGGCCCAGTACCAGTCCGGCGCCCAGACCCGGCGGGTGGCCGAGTTGAACGCCGCCGCGCCCGGTCCGTACGTCGAACTGCACCCGCGGCTCGCGGCACGGCTGGGCGCGGCCGACGGCGACCCGCTGGCGGTGGTGTCCCGGCGCGGACGCGCCGTGGCCCCCGCGCGGATCACGACCGCCATCCGGCCGGACACGGTGTTCATGCCGTTCCACTGGCCCGGCGAGGGCCGCGCGAACACGCTCACCAACCCGGCGCTCGACCCCACCTCGCGCATGCCGGAGTTCAAGGTCTGCGCGGTGCGCGTGGAGCGCGCGGAACCCTGACGTCCCGGGCCGGCCATGCGCCGTCCGCGATCGGCCTGCCGTGGTTCCGCAGCCGGGCGGCGACCGCCGGTGCGGCCAGGTACACCCAGGCGCGGACGGTGCTGCCGTCGCCGCGCAGGACGTCCCGGTCGACGCGTTCGTAGAGGCTGCGCGGGTCGCCCGGCACGTACTCCTCCAACCGGTCCAGTTCGACGAGGAGCCGCCGGTAGTCCTCGGGCCGCGCGGTGACCAGGTCGCCGTGCACGACTCCGGCCGGTTCCGCGACGGCGTACGGGTAGCCGGGGCCGTCGTAGAGCACCGCGCCGGTGAGACGGCCGGGCTCAGTCGCGGTGGTACGGCCGCGCAGGTACCGGTCGTGGTGGCGTGCGCCGGGGCGGAGGGTGCCGTAGACGAAGAACGGGAGCGCCGGGGACGTCACGGCAACGATTCTCCACCCCCGGCCGGGTGTGTCACCCGTTCTCACGCCGTGGGCGGGCCGCCGTTCGTGTGCTCTTTCGGTGTGGCGCGGCGCACGCCCTTGACCTGCCGGAACGTCGGTCCCGGCGGGGGGCGCTCACGGCCCGGACGACACCCGTTCACCGCAGTTCTGACGGGGTTTCAGGGAGCGGGGCGGGCCGCGCGGGCTTTCCCTCGGTAGGGCAGGGACGCGACCGACTCGGCGGCACAGGAGGTGCCGCGGGTCGTGACCCCTGGGAGGCGAGGGAGCACGATGCGACGCACAGCCCGCACGCTGACCGGTACCGCGCTCGCCGTCGCGGCAGCGGGTCTCGCCACCACGCCCGCCCACGGTGCCCGCCCCACCGACGCGGCGGCCCACCCGCGCGGCGCGCCGGGCGCCGCGGCGGCGGCCGGCACCCTGGAGGTGTACCCGTCCACCGCGATTCCGGGCGGGCAGGTCACCGTGAACACCAAGGCGTGCGGCGGCACCGCGGCGGGCGACGCCACCGCGGTCGGCGCCGGCACCTTCACCCTGGCGCCCAGCTCCCACGAGGGCGACGCGATCGGCCAGTTCCGGGTGCCGCCGAGCGCGCAGCCGGGGACGTACGAGATCGTCGCCCGGTGCGCCGACGGCGACCGGCAGGTGACGGGCGATCTCATGGTGACGCTGTCCGGTGCGCACGGGCAGGTGCAACCGCACGGAAGCGTGAAGACGGGGGTCGGCGGCGCGCTCGGCTCCGACCCCGTGCAGACCGCGGCAGGCGTGGCGGCCCTGGCTGTCGCCGCCGCGGGCGGTACCTGGCTCCTGCATCGCCGGGCGAGAGGCGACGGGATCTGACGGACCACCCTCCGCTGTCCGTCCGCCGGTACCGCACATCCCCTCCCCCTCCGGGTCCGACGCCCCTCGCGGCCCGGAGGGGGGTACGGGGTTCCGTTCCCGGGGGTTCCGGGAGGCCCGGGGCTCCGGGAGGCCGGGAGGTTCGTATGCGCAGGATCGGGGACACCGCGATAGCCGCGGTCACCGTGGTCGCCTTCGGCTCCGGCGTCTGGCTGCTGGGCACCGCCCAGCTGTCCGCGCCGCCGCAGCCCACCACCGCGGAGAGCCGCCCGGATCCGGCCGAGGAGCGGCTCTCGGCGCCCGCGCTGCCGCCGTCCCCGCCCACCCGGATCCGCATCCCCTCGATCCGGGTCGACGCCCCGATGACGGGCCTCGGCCTGACGCCGTCCGGCAGCCTCGACGCGCCGCCGACCGGCAACAAGAACCTGGCCGGCTGGTACGAGGCCGGCACCGCACCCGGTGAGAAGGGCACCGCGATCGTCGCCGGACACGTCGACAACTCCGAGGGCCCCGCTGTCTTCTACGCCCTCGGCGCGGTGAAGCGGGGCGCCACCGTGGAACTGGACCGGCGGGACGGCAGCGTGGCGGTGTTCACCGTGGACGCGGTCGAGGTGTACCGGGCGAGCGACTTTCCCGACGACACGGTGTACGGCGCCGCCGAGCGACCGGAGCTACGCGTCATCACCTGCGGCGGCGGCTACTCGAAGGCCACCGGCTACCAGGGCAACGTGGTCGTCTTCGCCCATCTGACCGGCAGCCGCTGAGCCGCCCGCGGCCGACGGGCACCCGACTGCCTACGCCAGCCACTGCTGGTACGCCAGATTCGCCACCAGCGCGAACACCACGGTCAGCAGCACCACCCGGACAAAACCACTCCCCCGTTTCAAAGCCGTACGGGCACCCAGCATGCCGCCTGCCAGGTTGAACACCGCCAACAGCACGGCGACCCGCCACAACACGGCCCCCTGCCAGGCGAACGTGACGAGCGCGCCCGCGTTGGTGCAGCAGTTGACGATCTTGGCGGTGGCGGAGGCGGTGACCAGGTCGAGGTGGAGGACCGCGGTCAGGGCGAGGACGAGGAAGGTGCCGGTGCCCGGTCCGACCAGGCCGTCGTAGAAGCCGATGCCGAGGCCGGCCAGGCCGATGGCCGCGAGGATCCGGCGGCGGGAGGCGGGGCCGGGGGCCGGCGCGCTGCCGAAGGCCGGGCGCAGGATCACGAAGGCCGCGACGGCGAGCAGCACCACCATGATCACCGGCTTGAGCACGTCGGTGCTCATCCCGGCCGCGAAGAACGCCCCGGCCGAGGAGCCCGCGAGCGCGGCGAGACCGATGCGTACGGCGGTGCGCACGTCCACGGGTGCCCGGCGGGCGTAGGTCACCGCCGCGCCCGTGGTGCCGACGATGGCGACCGCCTTGTTGGTGCCGAGCGCGGTGGCCGCCGGGGTGCCTGCGGGCAGGCCGAGCAGGAGCGCCGGGAGCAGCAGGAGGCCGCCGCCGCCCACCACCGCGTCGATCCAGCCGGCCGCGAGGGCGGCCAGGCAGAGCAGGACGAGGACGGTCGGTGCTATGTCGGGCATGATCGCGACCCTACGGAGGGGGTAGGTGCACGGTCCACATACCTGAGCTACATCTGAGCCAGCGCCTCCCGGCGGGGGGCGGTGGTCGGCTTTCGGGTGCGGCAGCGTTTGTGGTTTGTTGCGCAGTTCCCCGCGCCCCTAACGGGCGCACCGGCCGTCTTTCGGGTGCGGCAGCGTTGGGGTTCCTCGCGCAGTTCCCCGCGCCCCTGACGGGGGGCACCGGCCGTCGGGTAGGTGCGGCAGCGTCGGGGTTCTTCGCGCAGTTCCCCGCGCCCCTGACGGGGCGCAGACCAGGGGCGCCCGGTTCCTCACAGTGGTGGTGTGGTGGGGTTGAGGGCAGCGTTCCTCGGGGGAAACAGGGGGGATGCCGCCGGGTAACGTCCGCGTCGCACGCTGCGTTGCATGACCTCGGACACGCGTGTGGTGGTGATCGGCGCCGGCCTCGCGGGCGAACGGCTCGCCCGTCGGCTCACCGAGCTGGGCGCCTCCGCGCTGCTCGTCGGCGAGGAGGAGCACCGCCCGTACAACCGGGTCCTGCTCGCCGAGGTGCTGGCCGGCCGCTACGACCCCGAGGTGATCGCCCTGCCGGCGCCCGCGCGTCTCGTGCGCGCCCGGGTCACCGGCATCGACCGCGCCGCGCGACTGGTGCGCTGCGCGGACGGCTCGGCGATCGCATACGACACCCTCGTCCTGGCCACCGGCTCCAACCCCGTCCTGCCGCCGCTGCGCGGCCTGTTCGGGGCGGGCGGGCACGAACTGCCCGAGGGCGTCCACGCGTTCCGCACCATGGACGACTGCCTGGGCCTGGCCAAGGCGCTGCGGCCGGGCGTGCGCGCGGTCGTCGTCGGCGGCGGGCTGCTCGGCGTGTCGGCGGCCCGTGCGCTCGCCGTGCGCGGCGCCCAGGTGGTCCTCGCCCAGCAGGCCGAACGGCTCATGGAGCGCCAGCTCGACCCGAACGCCTCGCGGCTCGTGCTGCGCCATCTGACGGACCTGGGCGTCGAGGTGCACACCGAGTGCCGGGTGCGGGACGTGCGCTCGGCCGGCGGCGCGGTCCGCTCGGTCGAACTGGCCGACGGGTACGCCCTGGACACCGATCTCGTGGTCCTCGCCTGCGGGGTACGCCCGCGCGTGGGGCTCGCCGCGGACGCGGGTCTCGCCGTCCACCGGGGCATCCTCGTCGACGACGAACTGCGCACCTCCGACCCGCACATCCGCGCGGTCGGCGACTGCGTCCAGCACGCCGGCACGGTGTACGGGCTGGCCGCCCCTGCCCTCGAACAGGCCGACGCGCTGGCCGGGTTGCTCACCGGAAGGCCCGGCTCGAAGTACACCGGCACCCGTTCGCTGACCCGGCTCACCCTGGCCGGAGACGGCTCGCCCTTCGACCTCGCCGCGTTCGGCGAGACCAAGCCGCGCCCCGGCGACGACGTCGTACAGCTCGCCGACGCCACCCGCGGCACCTACCGCAAGGTCGTCGTCCGCGACGACCGCCTGGTCGGCGGGGTCCTGGTCGGCGAACTCGGCACCGTCGGCGCGCTCGCCCGCGCCTGGGAGGGAGCAGAGCCGCTCCCCGACGACGGCCCGCTGCTCCATCTGCTCACCAACGACGGAGGCTCCTGATGTCCACGACCGCACCCGTTGGGGACCGCACCCGCCCCACGATCGTGCTCGTCGGCCACGGCATGGTCGGCCAGCGCTTCCTCGAAGCGCTCGCCGAGCGCGGCCTGACCGCCACGCACCGCGTGGTCGTGCTGTGCGAAGAGCCGCGTCCGGCCTACGACCGGGTCCGGCTCACCTCGTACTTCTCGGGGTGTACACCAGAGGAACTGTCCCTGACCGACATGGAGTTCATCACCGGCCACGGCATCGAACTGCACGTGGGCGACCCGGCGCAGGGCATCGACCGGGCGGCCCGCACGGTCACGGCCCGCTCCGGACTGACGGTCGGCTACGACGTCCTCGTCCTGGCCACCGGCTCCTACCCGTTCGTCCCGCCCGTCCCGGGCAAGGACGCCGAGGGCTGCTTCGTCTACCGCACCATCGAGGACCTGCTCGCGATCGAGGAGTACGCGACGTCCCGGGCGACGACGGGTGCCGTGGTGGGCGGCGGGCTGCTCGGCCTGGAGGCCGCGGGCGCGCTCAAGGGCCTCGGGCTCACCAGCCACATCGTGGAGTTCGCGCCGCGGCTGATGCCGGTGCAGGTCGACGAGGGCGGCGGCGCCGCGCTGCTGCGCACCATCGAGGACATGGGTCTGGCCGTGCACACCGGCGTGGGCACGCAGGAGATCGTCGTCGGCGCGGACGGCGCCGTCACCGGCATGAGACTGTCCGACGGCTCCGAACTCGCCACGGACCTGGTGGTGTTCAGCGCCGGTGTGCGCCCCCGCGACCAGCTCGCCCGGGACGCGGGCCTCGCGGTCGGCGAGCGCGGCGGGATCACCGTGGACGAGCGGTGCCGCACCGTCACCGACCGGCGGGTGTTCGCGATCGGCGAATGTGCGCAGGCCGTCGACGGCCGGGTGTACGGCCTGGTCGCGCCGGGCTACGAACAGGCGACGACGGCCGCCGCCGCCATCGCCGAGGACGAGTCGGAGCACCCGGCGTTCACCGGCGCCGACCTGTCGACCAAGCTGAAGCTGCTCGGCGTGGACGTGGCCTCCTTCGGCGACGCGCACGGCACGGCCGCGGACTGCCTGGACGTCGTCTACTCCGACTCCCGGTCCGGGCTGTACAAGAAGCTGGTCGTCGGCCGCGACGGCACGCTGCTCGGCGGGATCCTGGTCGGCGACGCGGAGGCGTACGGCACGCTGCGCGCGCTGACCGGCACGGTCCCGCCCGTCCCGCCGGAGCGTCTGGTGCTGCCGGCCGACGCGGCGGCCCCGGCCGTGCTCGGCCCGGCCGCGCTGCCCGACGAGGCGGTGATCTGCTCCTGCCACAACGTCACCAAGGGCACGATCCGCGGCGCGGTGACCGAGCACTCCTGCACCAGCGTGGCCGAGGTGAAGAAGTGCACCCGGGCCGGTACGGGCTGCGGCAGCTGCGTCAAAGTGCTCGGCCAGCTGGTCACCGCCGAGCTGGAGGCGAGCGGCGTCGAGGTCGACAAGGGCCTGTGCGGCTGCTTCGCCCGGACCCGGGAGGAACTGTACGAGATCGTCCTCGCGCTGCGCATCACCTCCTACCGGGATCTGCTGGACCGCTACGGCCGCGAAGCGGCCCGGGGCGGCGACGGCTGCGAGACCTGCAAGCCCACGGTCGCCTCGATCCTCGCCTCCCTCGCGCCCAGCATCGGCGCGGACGGCTATGTGCTGGACGGCGAGCAGGCGGCGCTCCAGGACACCAACGACCACTTCCTCGCCAACCTCCAGAAGAACGGCTCGTACTCGGTCGTGCCGCGCATCCCCGGCGGTGAGATCACCCCGGAGAAGCTGATCGTGATCGGCGAGATCGCCCGCGACTTCGGCCTCTACACGAAGATCACCGGCGGTCAGCGCATCGACATGTTCGGCGCGCGTGTCGAGCAACTGCCGCTGATCTGGACCCGGTTGGTGGACGCCGGCTTCGAGTCCGGGCACGCCTACGGCAAGGCGCTGCGCACGGTGAAGTCCTGTGTGGGCCGGACCTGGTGCCGCTACGGCGTCCAGGACTCCGTCCGCATGGCGATCGATCTGGAGCTGCGCTACCGGGGGCTGCGCTCGCCGCACAAGCTGAAGTCCGCGGTGTCCGGGTGCGCCCGCGAATGCGCCGAGGCCCAGTCGAAGGACTTCGGCGTCATCGCCACCGCGGGCGGCTGGAACCTCTACGTCGGCGGCAACGGCGGCGCGACCCCGCGCCACGCGGACCTGCTGGCGCAGGACCTGAGCGACGCCGAACTGATCCGGCTGATCGACCGTTTCCTGATGTTCTACATCCGCACGGCCGACCGCCTGGAGCGCACCAGCGTGTGGCTCGACCGGATCCCGGGCGGCCTGGACCACGTACGGGACGTGGTCGTGCACGACTCGCTCGGCATCTGCGCGGAACTGGAGTCCCTGATGGCGGCCCACGTGGCGCACTACCGCGACGAATGGGCGGAGACGATCAACAACCCGGAGAAGCTGGCCCGGTTCGTGTCCTTCGTGAACGCCCCGGACACCCCCGACCCGGTCGTCGGCTTCGTCCCCGAACGCGACCAGATCAAGCCCGATCTGCCGCTGCTGACCGTCGGCATGCGGCGCACACCGGCACTGGAAGACGCCCTGGAAGGAAGCTCCCCGCGATGACCCTGGCACCGGAGACGACCGATCTGAGGATCCAACTGCGGCTGGAGGAGGGCTGGTTCACGGTCTGCGACATCAGCCTGCTCACCCCGGGCCGCGGGGTGGCGGCGCTGCTGCCCGACGGCCGCCAGGTGGCCGTCTTCCGCGACCGGGCGGGCCGGCTGTACGGCATCGACAACCGTGATCCGTTCGGCGGCGCGGCCGTCCTCTCCCGCGGTCTGACCGGCACCCACGAGGGGCGCCCCTTCGTCGCCTCCCCGCTGCTGAAGCAGCGCTTCGACCTGGCCTCCGGGCAGTGCCTGGACGACACGTCGGTACGGCTGACGACGTACGAGGTCCGGGCGAGCTGAGAGACGGGGGCCGGACGGGGTCCCCGGCGCGGTGACGGGCCAAGGGCCGGGCGCGGTGACGGACCGGGGGCCGGGCGCGGTAACGGACGAGGCCTCGGGCGCGGTGACGGACCGGCGCCGGGCACAGTCACGGACCGGGGGCCGGGCGCGATGACGGCGGGGCCGGGCGCGATGACGGACCGAGGGCCGGCACGGTGACGGACCGGGGGCCGGGCGCGGTGACCGCGGCACCAGCGGCTCCTCGTCCGCGGGAATCACCTACGAGGTGCGGGGCCCGTTCCGCACGTAACCCGGAAGGGGCGGCACCCCCGCACAAGGGTGCCGCCCCTCCCTCTGGTGGGCCGGAGCCGCCGTCGATCGGTGAGGGTCGGGGACCGTCGGCGGCTCCGGGGCCGGGGCGGGGCGGCGAGGGCCGCCGTCCCGCGGGCTGTGGTCAGCGGTGGTCGCTGCCCGCCGACTGGGTGGCGGCGCGGCCGGCCTCCAGCCGGGCGACCGGGATACGGAACGGAGAGCAGGAGACGTAGTCCAGGCCCACCTCGTGGAAGAAGTGGACCGACTCCGGGTCGCCGCCGTGCTCGCCGCACACGCCTAGCTTCAGGTCCGGGCGGGTGGCGCGGCCCGCCTTCGCCGCCGACTGCACCAGGGAGCCGACGCCGTCCTTGTCGATGGTCTCGAACGGGCTGACGCCGAAGATGCCCTTCTCCAGGTAGGCGGTGAAGAAGGACGCCTCGACGTCGTCGCGGCTGAAGCCCCACACCGTCTGGGTGAGGTCGTTGGTGCCGAAGGAGAAGAACTCCGCGGCCTCGGCGATCTGGGCCGCGGTCAGCGCGGCACGGGGAAGTTCGATCATGGTGCCGATCGCCAGCTTCAGCCCGGTGCCGGTCGCCTGCTCCACCTCGGCGATGACCCGGTCGGCCTCCTCGCGGACGATCTCCAGCTCCTGGACGGTGCCGACGAGCGGGATCATGATCTCGGCGCGCGGGTCGCCCTTGGCGTTCCGGCGTTCGGCCGCGGCCTCGGCGATCGCCCGCACCTGCATGCTGAACAGGCCGGGGATGACCAGGCCGAGGCGGACGCCGCGCAGCCCCAGCATGGGGTTCTGCTCATGCAGCCGGTGCACCGCCTGGAGCAGCCGCAGTTCGTTCTCGTGCGGCTCCTGCCGGGACTCCGCGAGCGCCACGCGCACCGACAGTTCGGTGATGTCGGGCAGGAACTCGTGCAGCGGCGGGTCGAGCAGCCGGACCGTCACCGGCAACCCGTCCATCGCCTCGAACAGCTCGACGAAGTCCCGCTTCTGGAGCGGCAGGAGCTGTTTCAGCGACTCCTCGCGCTCCGCCTCCGTGTCGGCCAGGATCAGCCGCTCCACCAGCTCGCGCCGGTCGCCGAGGAACATGTGCTCGGTGCGGCACAGGCCGATGCCCTGGGCGCCGAAGCGCCGCGCCCGCAGCGCGTCCTCCGCGTTGTCGGCGTTGGCGCGCACCCGCAGCCGGCGCTTGCGGTCGGCGAACGCCATGATCCGGTGCACGGCCTCGACCAGTTCGTCGGCTTCGTCGGCGCCCGCGTGCATCCGGCCCTCGAAGTACTCCACGACCGGGGACGGGACCACCGGGACCTCGCCCAGGTACACCTTGCCGCTGGAGCCGTCGATGGAGATCACGTCGCCCTCCTCGACGACATGCCCGCCAGGCACCGTCATCCGGCGCCGCTTGGTGTCGACCTCCAGGTCCTCCGCGCCGCAGACACAGGTCTTGCCCATGCCGCGGGCGACCACGGCCGCGTGCGACGTCTTGCCGCCGCGGGAGGTCAGGATGCCCTCGGCCGCGATCATGCCGTCCAGGTCGTCGGGGTTGGTCTCGCGGCGGACGAGGATGACCTTCTCGCCCGAGCGGGACCACTTGACCGCGGTGTAGGAGTCGAAGACCGCCTTGCCGACCGCGGCGCCCGGCGAGGCGGCGATGCCCCGGCCGACCTGCTCGGTCTTGGCGTGCTCGTCGAACCGCGGGAACATCAGCTGGGCGAGCTGGGCGCCGGTGACCCGCTGCAGCGCCTCGGTCTCGTCGATCAGGCCCTGGTCCACCAGCTGGGTGGCGATACGGAAGGCGGCGCCGGCGGTGCGCTTGCCGACGCGGGTCTGCAGCATCCACAGCTGGCCGCGTTCGATGGTGAACTCGATGTCGCAGAGATCCTTGTAGTGGTTCTCCAGGATCTCCATGATCTGCAGGAGCCGGTCGTACGACGGCTTGTCGATGTTCTCCAGCTCGGCCAGGGCCACGGTGTTGCGGATGCCCGCTACGACGTCCTCGCCCTGCGCGTTCTGCAGGTAGTCGCCGTAGACGCCCTGGTGGCCGCTGGCCGGGTCGCGGGTGAAGGCGACTCCGGTGCCGGAGTCGGGGCCGAGGTTGCCGAAGACCATGGAGCAGATGTTGACGGCGGTGCCGAGGTCGTGCGGGATGCGCTCCTGACGGCGGTAGAGTCTGGCCCGGTCGCCGTTCCAGGACTCGAAGACCGCCTTGATGGCAAGGTCCATCTGCTCGCGCGGGTCCTGCGGGAAGTCGCGGCCCGCCTCCTTCTTGACGATCTTCTTGAAGGTGCTGACGACCTTCTTCAGGTCCGCCGCGGCAAGCTCGGTGTCGACCGTGACCTGCTTGGCCTCCTTGGCCTTGTCGAGGGCGTCCTCGAAGTGGTCGCCGTCGATGCCGAGGACGGTCTTGCCGAACATCTGGATGAGCCGCCGGTAGGAGTCCCAGGCGAACCGCTCGTCGCCGGCCTGCTCCGCGAGACCCCGCACGGACTCGTCGGACAGGCCGATGTTCAGGACGGTGTCCATCATGCCCGGCATCGAGAACTTCGCCCCGGAACGGACCGACACGAGGAGGGGGTTGTCGGCCTGCCCGAGCTTCTTGCCCATGGTCGCTTCGAGGGCTTCGAGGTGCGCACTCACCTCGTCACGCAGTGCCGCCGGCTCCTCGCCGCTGTCGAGGTAGACCTTGCAGGCCTCGGTGGTGATGGTGAAGCCCGGGGGGACCGGAAGGCCCAGATTGGTCATCTCGGCGAGGTTCGCACCCTTGCCACCCAGGAGGTCCTTGAGGTCCTTGTTTCCCTCGGTGAAGTCATAGACGAACTTCACGCTCTCAACGCTTTCGCCCGACGCGGGTACCTGAGGATCTTTGTTTTCCGACACGGGACTCGACTCCTTGAGGCCGCGGTGGCTGCCCTGACGGCGAGGAACATACCCAGATCGAAGGCACCTGGGTACGTCCACTCGCGCGTCATACGCCCGTAACCAGCCGTCCGCCACTGGATCGAAAGTCAAGGATGGGCAAGCATCAGGCAGCCGATGTTTTCACTTCTTGAACGGATGGAGGGCCTACGCGCCTCGCATCCTGCTCATACGAGCGGGTCACGGCACGTCTGATTTCGTCCGATGAACGATCAAGGGGTGGCACCGAGTGCCACCCCTTGGAGAAGTGCAGCCGTCCATGATCCGCTCATCTGAGCGCAACCCTTATCAAGGGTGGCGAGAATCACGCTGCCACAGCCAACCAAATTTCACCATGCGGACGACCCCCCAAAGGGCCGCGGGGCAACGACGCGACAGCCAAAGGACGGCAGAAGTCCCCGAAGGGGGCGCGGGGAACTGCGCGCCCAGCCACGACGGCGCCGCACCCAACACACGACAGGCAGCCCCACAGGGGCGCGGGGAACTGCGCAACCAACCACAACGACGCCGCACCCAACACACGACAGGCAGCCCCACAGGGGCGCGGGGAACTGCGCAACCAACCACAACGGACCCGCACCCAACAGACGGCAGAAGTCCCCCGAAGGGGGGCGCGGGGAACTGCGCAAAACCACGACGGCGCCGCACCCAACAGACGGCAGAAGTCCCCGAAGGGAGGCGCGGGGAACTCCGCAACCAACCACAACAACGCCGCACCCCAAAGAACCGCTCAGCCCGCGGCAGCGCCCGTCACACCCCCAGCACCACCAACCGCTCCTCCACCCGGTCCGGCGCGTACAGGTGCTCCACGACCAGCGCCCCCGCACCGATCAGCCCGGCCCGCTCACCCAGCCGCGAGGTGACGACCTCCAGGTGCGCGGTGGAGCGCGGCAGCGCCCGCTGGTACAGCAGTTCGCGGACGCCGGTGAGGAAGGCCGTCCCGGCCAGGTCCCCGGCGATCATCAGCACACCCGGGTTGAGCAGCGTGACGACCGTCGCCAGCACGTCCCCGACCCGGCGCCCCGCATCCCGGGCCAGCGCGGTCGCCTCCGGATGCCCGGCGGCGAGCAGGCCCCGCACGTCGGAGCCGGAGGCCGCGGGCACCCCGGCCTCGGTCAGCCGCCGGGCCACGGCGCCACCGCTGGCGACGGCCGCCAGGCAGCCGTACGAGCCGCACCGGCACAGCGCGTCCGCGCCCACCCGGATGTGCCCGATGTCCCCGGCGCCGCCGTCGATGCCCCGGTAGATCGAGCCGCCCACCACGACCCCGGCGCCGATACCGGTGGACACCTTGACGAGGACGAAAGCCGAGCAGTCCGGGTGTCCGGTGCGCTGTTCGCCGTACGCCATGAGGTTTGCGTCGTTGTCCACGAGCACCGGCACCGCCGGCGCGCCGGTGTGCTCGGTGAAGGCGCGGGAGAGGCGGCCCCTGATGTCGTAGCCGTCCCAGCCGGGCATGATCGGCGGCTGCACCACGCGGCCGGTCACCCGGTCCACCGGGCCCGGCACGGCGACCCCTATGCCGCACACCTCGGCCGCCCGGTGCCCGGCCTCGGCCAGCAGGTCGGCGAACCAGCCGCCCAGTTCGCCCAGGACGGACTCGGGTCCGTCCTCGATGACCAGGGTGCCGGCCCGCTCGGCGAGCAGGTCGCCGGTGAGCGAGAGGACGGCGGCGCGGGCGTGCCGGGTGTCCAGGTCGGCGGCGAGGACCACCGCGTGCGAGTCGTCGAACTCCAGGGTGATGGAGGGCCGCCCGCCGAGCGGCGAGTCGACCGGGCCGCCGGCCCCCTCGCGCAGCCAGCCCGCGCGGAACAGCCGGTCGAGGCGCTGGCCGACGGTGGCCCGGGACAGTCCGGTGGCCTGCTGGAGGGCGCCGCGCGTGATCGCGCGCCCGCTGCGCACCAGTTCGAGCAGATCCCCGGCGCTGGCCTGGCTGCGTCCCGTCATGCGCACCCCCTTGTGTTTCTCAAGCCTGCATTACATAGTGAGTTTTGCATGTTAAGTAGACGTAACCCTAAGGTGGCTACAGCCGAACCAGGCCGGCCGGACGTCTTCGGGGAGCCCCGAGTGGATCGCACTGCCCAGCTCACCGCCCACCGCACGGAGCACCAGCTCGTATACGATCCACCGCCCGCGACCGGGTCGCTGCACGTCAGAGCCGCGCGGGTGCTGGAGGGCAACTGGACCGGCCTGTCCACCGTGCCCTCGCCCCGGCTGTATCCGCACCAGTGGTCCTGGGACTCGGCGTTCATCGCGATCGGCCTGCGGCACCTCTCGCCGTTACGGGCCCAGACGGAGCTGGAGACGCTGCTGGCCGCCCAGTGGGCGGACGGGCGCGTCCCGCACATCGTCTTCAACCCCTCCGTACCGCTCGACGCCTACTTCCCGAGCCCGGACTTCTGGCGCTCCTCGACCGCGGGGCGCACCGCGGGCGCCCCGCGCACCGTACAGACCTCCGGCATCGTGCAGCCACCGGTACACGCGCTGGCGGCCTGGCTGGTGCACCGCGCCGACCCCGGGCTGTCCCGGGCCCGCGGATTCCTCGCCCGGGTCTACCCGCGGCTCGCCGCCTGGCACCGCTATCTGCTGCACCGGCGGGACCTGGGCGGCGGCGGCCTCGCGTCCATCGTGCACCCCTGGGAACAGGGCATGGACAACAGCCCCTGCTGGGACGCCCCGCTCGCCCGGATCACGCCCGCCCCGGCCCGCTCCTTCCGCCGCGCCGACCTCGCCCACGGCGCGCCCGAGGACCGGCCGACCGACCTGGACTACGGGCGGTATGTGCGGCTGGCGGCCGACTACCGCGACGGCGCGTACGCCGACGGGCCGGGAGAGTTCGCGGTCGAGGACCCGGCGTTCAACGCGCTGCTCGCGGCCTCCGAGCACGCGCTGGCCCGGATCGCCGAGGAACTGGGCGCGGCCGGCACGGCGCGGCACGCCCGCGCGGAGCGCCTGACGGCCGCCCTGGTGGAGCGGCTGTGGGACCCGGCGCGCGGCATGTTCTTCTGCCGGGACGTGCGCGGCGAGGAGCTGATCCCGGAGCGCGGCGTCTCCGGGCTGATCCCGCTGCTGCTGCCCGGCCTGCCGCCGGACGTCGCCGCGACGCTGGTGCGCACCCTCACCGGTCCGCACTTCGGGCTCGGCGCCGCCACCCGCCTGGTCCCGAGCTACGACCTCCTCGGCGCGGCCTTCGACCCGCACCGCTACTGGCGCGGCCCGGCCTGGTTCAACACCGGCTGGCTGCTGGAGCGCGGGCTGCGGGCGCACGGCGGGCGGGCGCGGGCCGACGCGCTGCGGGCGGCGCTGCTGGACACGGCCGACGCGACCGGGTTCGCCGAGTACGTCGACCCGTACACCGGTGAGCCCTGTGGCGCGCTCGGCTTCAGCTGGACCGCCGCGCTCACGCTCGATCTGCTCAGGAGTGACGAGGGAGACGAGGGAGAGGACCGGGGATGACGGACCGGCAGCACCTGCTCGTGCACGGCACGACGTTCGCCGCCGTGGGTGACGGCGGCGACATCAGCGGCGTCCGGGGCGGCTCGCTGCCGGACGGGTTGTTCGTCCGCGACGCCCGGCACCTCAGCCGCTGGCAGCTCACCCTGGACGGGGCGGTGCCCGAAGCGCTCAGCCCGGTCGCGGACGGCGACGGGGCGCGCTGTGTGCTCGTCCCGCGCGGCGGCCGGCAGGAGCCGCCCGCGTACACCCTCTTCCGGGAACAGGCGGTCGGCGACGGCTCGTTCGTGGAATCGCTCCAGGTCACCAGCAACCGCCCGGTGCCGACCACGGTACGGCTGGCGATCACCGCGGACGCCGACTTCACCGACCAGTTCGAACTGCGCCCCGACCACCGCACCTACCACAAGACCGGCGCGGTGCGCTCCCGGCACGTGCTCGACGACGGCGTGGAGTTCACCTACCGGCGCGGCGAGTGGCGGTCCGGTACGACCGTCACGGCGGACCCGGCGCCGGACGGCGTCGAGGAGACCGGCACCGGCGCCCGCCGCCTGGTGTGGACCCTGGGCCTGGCACCGCACGGCACGGCGGACCTGGTGCTGCGTGTGCTGGCCCGCCCGCACGGCGAGAGACGCGCGCGGCGCGTGCCGCGCTCCCCGGCTGCCGTGAACGATCAACTTCTCGCTCTGGAAGGCGAGTTCGTGGAGGGCGTGGCCTTCCCGACCGGCTGGCCCGAGCTGGCGGCGGCCTGCGCGCGGGGACTCGCCGACCTCGCCGTGCTCCAGGTGCCGGCGACCGGTCCTGACGGCGAGGAACTGCGGGTGCCGGCCGCGGGCGCCCCCTGGTTCCTGACCCTGCTCGGCCGGGACGCCCTGCTGACCGCCCTGTTCGCCCTCCCCTACCGTCCCCGGCTGGCCGCCGCCACGCTGCCCGCGCTCGCGGCCACCCAGGCGACGGGGACCACACCGGCCTCGGTGGCCCAGCCCGGCAAGATCGTGCACGAGGTGCGGCACGGCGAGCTGGCGCACTTCGGGCAGGTGCCCTACGGCCGCTACTACGGCTCGGTGGACGCGACACCGCTGTTCCTCGTGCTGCTCGGCGCGTACGTCGAGCGGACCGGCGACACGGCCATGGCCCACCGTCTGGAGCCGTACGCGCGAGCGGCGATCGGCTGGATGCTGGACCACGGCGGACTGACCTCGCGCGGCTACCTCGTCTACCGCGCCGACCGGGGCGGGCTCGCCAACCAGAACTGGAAGGACTCCCCCGGCGCCGTCTGCTCGGCCGACGGCACCCGCCCGAGCGGGCCGGTGCTGGCGGCGGGGGCCCAGGGCTACGCGTACGACGCGCTGCGCCGCACGGCGTGGGTCGCGCGCACGGTGTGGCAGGACGAGACGTACGCGGCCCTGCTCGAACAGGCGGCGGCCGATCTGCGGGACCGGTTCCAGCGGGACTTCTGGATGCGGGAGCGCTCCTTCCCGGCCCTCGCGCTGGACGGCGAGGGCCGGCCGGTGGATGCGCTGGCCTCGGACGCCGGGCACCTGCTGTGGTCCGGGCTGCTGGACAAGGAGTACGGCGAGCAGGTGGGGCGCAGGCTCCTGGAACCGGACTTCTTCTCCGGCTGGGGGGTCCGCACGCTGGCCTCCGGCCAGTCCGCCTACCATCCGCTGTCCTACCATCGCGGGTCGGTCTGGCCGCACGACAACGCGCTGATCGCCCTGGGCCTGGCCCGCTACGGCCTGCACGACGAGGCCCGCACGGTCGCCCACGCCCTGGTCGACGCGGCCACCGCGACCGGTCACCGGCTGCCGGAAGTGCTCGCGGGGTACGGCCGGGACCGCCACCCGGAGCCGGTCCCCCACCCGCACGCCTGCGTACGGGAATCACGGTCGGCGGCGGCGCCGTTGGCCCTGCTCACCGCGGTGGGCGGGGCATAGCCGACGGGTTGACGGGGTGTTTGCCCGGTGTTTGCCGAGTGCCGTGAACGGGAGCGGGCGCAGAGCCGTACGGGATGGCGGCGGGCCAGGCGGGCCGGGAACTCCCGGCCCAGCCCAGCCTCCCCAGCGTGGCCCGCCGCCCAGCACGGGCCGCGCGCGAAAGGACCCCCGGGTTGCCCCAGCACACGAGCACACCCCACGCACCGGCAACCTCCGGACCCCCGGAGCCCGAGCCCCGAACCGGCCAGATAGGAACCGAGTCCAAGCCAGCCGCCGGGACCGCAACCGCCACCCAAACCAAGCGCCGGACCGAATCCGGGGCCGGGGCCGAATCGACGGGCGGGGGCGGAGCCGAGTCCCCTGCCGAAGGCCGGCCCCAGAGCAAAGACCGAGGCGGGCAGGCCGAAGCCGAAAGCGAGTCGACGGGCGGGGGCGGGGCCGAGACCTCTGTCGAAGACCGGCCCGAGACCGAAGACCGGGCCGGCGCCGAGGGTGAGTCGGTGGGCGGGGACGAGATCGACACCCCCGCCGAAGGCCGGCCCGAGGCCGAAGCGCAGGGCTGGCAGGTCGGGGACAAGCCCAGGCCCCCCGCCGAAGGCAGGCCCGAGGGCGAAGCAAGGACCGGGGGCAAACCCACGGCTCGGACCGAAGCTAAGGCCGTGGCCGGGGGCGAAGAGACCGAGGCCCCCGCCGGAAACCGGCCCGAGGGCGAAGAACGGGACGGGCAGGCCAGCGCCGAGGGTGAGGCGGTGGGTGCGGGTGGGGCCGGGGGGGCCTTTTCGCGTTGGGGGCGGGGGGTGCATCCCCGTGCGGCGCGGGTGGTGTCTGTCGGGGTGAGCCTGGTCTGCGGTGTGCTGGTGGTCGGGGCCCTGGTGTTGCCGAACACCGTCGTCGGGCTCGGGCCCGTGAAGTTCCTGCGGATACCGGGCGAAGCGGTCATCGGCGCCGCCCTGGCCCTGGCGCTGCCGCGCAGGCCGCGCATGGCGCTCGCTGGGCTGGCCGGTGCCGCGCTCGCCGCGCTGACCGTGCTGAACCTCCTCGACATGGGCTTCAACCAGTACCTCGGCCGCAGCTTCAACCTCGTCCTCGACTGGAGCCTGCTCACCGACGCCGAGGCATACCTGGAGGACTCCCTCGGCCGCACCGCCACCCTCGCCGCCACGGCCGGCGTCGTCGTCCTGGTCCTCCTGCTGTTCGTGCTGCTCACTCTGGCCACGATCCGTCTGGCCAACCTGCTGGCCCGGCACGGCGGCCGGGCCACCAGGGGCGCCCTGATCGCCGGCGTCGCCTGGATCACCTGCACCGCCTTCGGCCTGCAGATATCCGGGGTGCCGATCGCCGCGGACCGTACCGCCACGGCCGTGCAGATCCAGGCCCGCCGGGTGGCGGACACCCTCAGGGACGAAGCGGAGTTCCAGAAGGTGGCCAGGTCGGACGCCTTCGGGAACACGCCGCCCGACCAGTTGCTGACCGATCTGCGCGGCAAGGACGTGATCTTCACGTTCGTCGAGAGCTACGGCCGCAGCGCGTTCGAGGACCCGATCATGGCGCCCGGCGTCGACAAGTCCCTCACCGCGAACACCACGGCCCTGGCCGAGGCCGGCTTCCACGCGAAGAGCGGCTGGCTGACCTCGGCGACGTACGGCGGCAGCAGCTGGCTCGGCCACTCCACCACCATGTCGGGCCTGTGGATCAACAGCCAGCAGCGCTACCGCACCGTCATGGCCAGCGACCACCTCAGTCTCACCAGGGCCTTCCAGAAGACCGGCGCGTGGGACACGGTCGGCGTCATGCCGGGCGTGCAGAAGGGCTGGCCCGAGCAGCGCTACTACGGTCTGGACAAGGTCTACAACGCCTTCCAACTGGGCTACCGGGGGCCGAAGTTCAGCTGGTCGACGATGCCCGACCAGTACGCGCTGGAACAGTTCCAGCAGCGGGTGCACGGCAAGCACCGCGACAAGCCGCTGATGTCGGAGATCATCCTGACCTCCAGCCACCAGCCCTGGGCGCCGACCCCGAAGCTGGTCGACTGGGACCGGATCGGGGACGGCTCGGTCTTCCGGGACATCGAGGCTG
Source organism: Streptomyces sp. NPDC004629 (assembly GCF_042873595.1). NCBI lineage: Bacteria > Bacillati > Actinomycetota > Actinomycetes > Kitasatosporales > Streptomycetaceae > Streptomyces > Streptomyces sp. NPDC004629. Next base: position 74,749 of record NZ_JBIALO010000038.1, read on the forward strand.
CGGGCAGCAGGCCGGCCGACGTCATCGCCGACACCACGCGGTCCCGTGAGGAGTACGGCAAGTCGATCCAGTACTCGGTGACCGCCCTGACCCAGTGGCTGGAGCGCTACGGCACCGACGACACGGTGCTGGTCTTCCTCGGCGACCACCAGCCCATCGCCCGGGTCAGCGGCAACCACGCCAGTCGTGACGTGCCGATCTCCGTCGTCGCCAAGGACCCCAAGGTCCTCGACCGGATCGCGAGTTGGGGCTGGACCGATGGACTGCGCCCGGCGCACGACGCCCCCGTCTGGAAGATGAGCGCCTTCCGCGACCGCTTCCTGACGGCGTACGGCTCGACACCCCACCCGAAGACGAACTGACCGCCCCCTCCCGAAGCAGGGCCGGCCTGTCGGGGCACCCCGCCGGGCCTGCCTGTAGGGGCACCCCCGGGCCGGCCTGCCTCAGGACGCCTCCATCGCCGCGCGCGCCGCGTCGACGAACCGCTCAAGACAGACCGCGTAGGACTCCCGGGCCGTCTCGAAGCGGGCCCGGGCCTCGGGCTCGCCCCGCGCCACCTGCCACAGGGACCGGCTGACCTCGGTCGCCGCGCCCAGCAACGTCCGCGCCGCCGAGGCCGCCCCGGCGGGGCCCTCCAGGGCGACGGTCCGTACACAGTGCATCAGGGGGTCGTACGCCTCACGCACGGACCGCCGCAGTTCCTGGACCCGGGCCAGGTAGGCGTCGCCGTCGCCGAGTTGGAACCGCGCGTCCACCACCTTGCGGTACAGCTCGCTCATGTCGTGGGCCCGCGCCATCAGCTCCAGATAGGCGGCCCGCCGTGACTCCCGTACCCGTCCCGCCCGTTCGGCCGCCGCCGATGCCTGCGCCTGCGCCCTGGCCGCCCGGACGTTGCCGAGGTTGGTCACCCAGCTCGCCACCACGGCCGTGGCGCCGGTCAGTGCCGCGACCCACACCGCGCTGTCCCCCACGCCGCCCAGTGTCGGACGGGCGGGCGGGGCTGTCGAGAGGGGGTCAGCCGCCCGAGGTGTCCAGTTCGGCGTCACCGGTGACGCCCGCGCAGTCGTACGGGTCCGTCAGCCAGCCGTCCGGCAGGACCACCCGGTTGTTGCCCGAGGTACGGCCGCGGGGACCGTCGGCACCGGCGGGCCAGGGCTGGTCGAGGTCCAGTTCGGCCAGGCCGGCCCGGAGTTCGGCGAGGGACGAGGTGATCGCCAGGCGCTTGCGCATCTCCGAGCCGACCGCGAAGCCCTTGAGGTACCAGGCGACATGCTTGCGGAAGTCGATCACGCCCCGCGCCTCGTCGCCGATCCACTCGCCGAGCAGGCCCGCATGCCGGACCATGACGTCGGCGACCTCGCGCAGGGTCGGCCGCATGATGTCCTGCGTACGCCCCTGGAAGGCCGCGACCAGGTCCGCGAACAGCCACGGCCGGCCGAGGCAGCCGCGCCCCACGACCACCCCGTCGCAGCCGGTCTCGCGCACCATCCGCAGCGCGTCCTGGGCCGACCAGATGTCGCCGTTGCCGAGCACCGGGATCTCCGGCACATGCTCCTTGAGCCGGGCGATGGCCGCCCAGTCCGCCGTGCCGCCGTAGTGCTGGGCGGCGGTGCGGCCGTGCAGCGCGATGGCGGTGACGCCCTCCTCGACCGCGATCCGTCCGGCGTCGAGGTAGGTGAGGTGGTCGTCGTCGATGCCCTTGCGCATCTTCATGGTCACCGGCAGGTCGCCCGCGCCGGCGACCGCCTCCCGCAGGATCGCCCGCAGCAGGTTGCGCTTGTACGGCAGGGCCGAGCCGCCGCCCTTGCGCGTCACCTTGGGCACCGGGCAGCCGAAGTTCAGGTCGATGTGGTCGGCCAGGTCCTCCTCGGCGATCATGCGGACGGCCTTGCCGACGGTGGCCGGGTCGACGCCGTACAGCTGGATCGAGCGCGGCTTCTCCGTCGCGTCGAAGTGGATCAGCTGCATGGTCTTCTCGTTGCGTTCGACCAGCGCCCGGGTCGTGATCATCTCGCTCACGAACAGTCCCTTGAGGCCGCCCGCTCCCGCCGTCGAGCCGCCTTCGGCGAAGGACCGGCACAGCGTGCGGAAGGGCGCGTTGGTGATCCCGGCCATGGGGGCGAGCACGACGGGCGGCTGCACCGTGTGCGGGCCGATCCGCAGGGGGGACACGGGGGTGGTCGACGGCGTGGGCATGGCCCCATTGTCCCGTATTCCGGCGGGTGCTCGTCCGTGCCTGTGGATAACCGGGACCGTGACCCATGTACCAGTCATTAGTTAGACACACTATCGATACGAGCGTACGATGGAACCCATGCATCAGCTCAGCCCCCACCGACGTTCGCTGGTCCTGGCGATCTGCTGTATGAGTCTGCTGATCGTGAGCCTGGACAACACGGTCCTGAACGTCGCCCTGCCGTCCATGCAGCGCGAACTGCACACCACCACCTCGGGTCTCCAGTGGACCATCGACGCATACACGCTGGTGCTGGCCTCGCTGCTGATGCTGGCCGGCTCCACCGCCGACCGGATCGGCCGCAAACGGGTCTTCATGGCGGGCCTCGTGGTGTTCACCGCCGGCTCACTGCTGTGCTCCCTCGCACCGAACCTGGAGTCGCTGGTCGCCTTCCGCATGGTCCAGGCGGTCGGCGGTTCGATGCTCAACCCGGTCGCCATGTCGATCATCACCAACACCTTCACCGACCCACGTGAACGCGCCCGCGCCATCGGCGCCTGGGGCGCCGTGGTCGGCATATCCATGGCCGCGGGACCTCTCGTCGGCGGCCTGCTGGTGGAAGCCGTCGACTGGCGCGCGATCTTCTGGATCAACATCCCGATCGGCCTCACCGCCCTGCTGCTCACCCTGCGCTACATCCCCGAGTCCCGCGCCCCCCACCCCCGCCGCCCCGACCCGGTCGGCCAACTGCTGGTGATCGCCCTGTTCGGCGCGCTGACCTACGCCATCATCGAGGCTCCCCACTCGGACGCCGGCACGGTACTGCCCTTCGCCGCCATCGCCCTGATCGCGCTGCTGGGCCTGCTGCGGTACGAGCCTCGGCGCCCCGAACCCCTCATCGACCTGCGGTTCTTCCGTTCCGCGCCGTTCAGCGGGGCCACGGTCATCGCGATCAGCGCGTTCGCCGCGCTGGGCGGCTTCCTGTTCCTGTCCACCCTGTACCTACAGAGCGTGCGCGGCCTTGACGCCCTGCACGCCGGCCTGTGGATGCTGCCCATGGCGGCGCCCACCTTCCTGTGCGCGCCGCTCTCCGGGCGGCTCGTCGGCAGCCGGGGGCCGCGGCTGCCGCTGCTGATCGCGGGCGTCGCGATGACCGCGGGCAGTGTGCTGTTCGCCGCGTTCGACGCGGAGACCTCGGACCTCACCCGGCTCGCCGGATACGTCCTGTTCGGCATCGGCTTCGGCTTCGTGAACGCGCCGATCACCAACACCGCGGTCTCGGGCATGCCGCGGGCCCAGGCCGGGGTCGCCGCGGCCGTCGCCTCCACCAGCCGACAGCTCGGGCAGACGCTCGGGGTCGCGGTGATCGGGTCCGTACTCGCGGCCGGCGTCGGCGCGTCCGCGTTCGCACCGGCCTTCGTCGACGCGGCGCGGCCGGGCTGGTGGATCCTCACCGTGTGCGGGGGCGCGGTGCTTGTCCTCGGTGCGCTGACCAGTGGGCGCTGGGCGCGGGGGACCGCGGAGCGGACTGCTGCGCGGCTGGAGTCGGCGGGGGCGCTCCGCTTGGTGGGCGGGGCTTCTGCGGGCGTTGGTCGGCTGCCGGGGCGTGGTTGATCGCGGGTCCCTCCGGGGGATCAGCCGTCCGTTGCAAGTGCCGTCCGTTGCAAGTGCCGTCCGTTGCAAGTGCCGTCCGTTGCAAGTGCCGTCTGTCGGCTGACCCGCCGTCGTGGTTGAGCGCGCCGTTCCCCGCGCCCCCCTCCGGGGGCAACAGCCCGTCCATAGGCTGCGGCGCCGTCGTGGCTGAGCGCGCCGTTCCCCGCGCCGCCCTCCGGGGGCAACTGCCGGCCGTTGACTGCCGCGCCGTCGTGGCTGAGCGCGCCGTTCCCCGCGCCCCTTCGGGGGCAACTGCCGTCCGTTGACTGCCGCGCCGTCGTGGCTGAGCGCGCCGTTCCCCGCGCCGCCCTCCGGGGGCAACTGCCGTCCGTTGACTGCCGCGCCGTCGTGGCTGAGCGCGCCGTTCCCCGCGCCCCCCTCCGGGGGCACCTGCCGTCCGTTGACTGCCGCGCCGTCGTGGCTGAGCGCGCCGTTCCCCGCGCCCCCCTCCGGGGGCAACAGGCATCCATAGGCTGCGGCGCCGTTGTGGTTGAGCGCGCTGGTTGGTTCTTTGTGGTCAGGTGGGGGTCGGGTGGGGCAGTTTGTGCAGGGTCTCCAGGCGGGATCGGGCTTGTTCGTCTTTTGGTGTGTATGTGACCATGCGGGGGCCGGGCTGGGGGGCCAGCCACAGGTCTGTGTGGTCGAGGGTGAGCAGGCCGACGTGTGGGTTGAGGAACTGCTTGGTCTTGTTGCGGCTGCTGACGACCTCGTACCGCTCCCAGTGCTCACGGAACTCCGCGGACTCCGCCATCAGCCGTTTGACCAGCAGCTTCCAGGCGGGCTCGCCCAGGTGCCCGGCCATCGCGGCCCGCAGCCTGGCGGCCATCAGCCGCATGGTCTCGTCGAGGTGGACGATCGTGGAGCGCCAGCCGGGGTCGGTGTAGACGAGGAGTATGCAGTTGCGGTCCTCGGGCGGCACCGCGTCCAGGTCGCCCATGAGGCGGGCGTAGATGCGGTTGTAGGCGAGGATGTCGTACCGGCTGTTCTGGATGCAGGCGGGCACGGGCTCCAGCCGGCGCAGCATCTCGCGCAGCGCCGGGGTGATGCTCGGGCAGCTCGCGGCGGGCGTCGGGTCGACCGCGCCGGCGAGCTGGAAGAGATGGGCGCGCTCACCGGCGTCGAGCAGCAGGGTGCGGGCGAGCGCGTCGAGGACCTGGACGGAGACCTGGATGGCTCGGGCCTGCTCCAGGGAACAGTTCACCGCCTAGGACATGACTTGGGTCACAGTTCTAGGCCGTTCCCTGGAGTCGGAATGGCTACGTCTTTGCAGGTCAGCGCACCGGAGAGTCCTCGAATCGTCCTTCGGGGGCACGTAACAAACTCGCTCGGGAAAGGTATGCCCCTCCCGAACCGCACTTCCGCCGCCCCTATCCGCCCTGAGCTTGCGTTCAGCCTGCGCCTGTCCCGTTCCTCTGATGAGTCGTCTTCGCTGGACGTGCAGCTTCGCGCCTGCCGTCTCAAGGCCGAGGCGCTGGGGTTCGATGCGGAGACGATCGCTGCCGCTGTGGCGAACGCCTACGTTGACGACGGCGTATCGGGTGGCTCTGCGCTGGAGTCACGCAAGGGCATGGTCCGGATCATGGCGGACCGTCCGGCCGTGGTCATCGCGTGGAAGCTGGACCGGTTCGCCCGCAGCGTGGCCGAGTTCGAAAAGCTCATGAAGTGGGCCGACGCGAACGGCGTTCGGCTGGTCACCTCGGACGGCCTCTTGGACAGCGCCGACACGTCGGGTACGGGGCGGCTGGTCGCGCAGATCATCGCTGCTGTTGCGGCGGGGGAACTCGGCATGATCACGGAGCGCAGCGAGGCCGCCCACGAGGAGCGCCGTACGCAAGGCCGCTGGGTCTCCGGCAAGGCCCCGTGGCCGTACCGGGTTGAGCGGCGCGACGGTAAGGCGTACTTGGCCGAGGACCCCGAGGCGTTCGCGCTTTGCCGCAAGCAGGTGGACGCGCTGTTGGCCGGAGGCAAGGGCGGGTCTCTCGCTGCCACGGCGGAACCCTTGCCGGTCGGCCGTGCCCAGTGGCGCAAGCTGCTTCGCGGCGTGGTGCTGCGTGGCTGGCGTGAGTACAAGGGCGACCTTGTGACCGAGGCGGACGGCGTGACGCCCGTCCAGTACGGCCCCGAGGTCATCGACGCTGCGACAGCCAAGCGGGTCAAGGACCGGTTGAAGGAGCTTGAGGCCGGGGAGCGCGCCGAACGCCGGGACGCCCCGCCGCTGGCCGGTATGGTCCGTTGCTCGCGCGGCTGCAAGATGAACGGCGGACTGTCGTCCCGCAAGCGCCCGCTCTACAAGTGCGAGAACGGGCACGGCTCGATCATGGCGGACCGCATAGAGCCGCTGGTTCGGGGCGCGTTCGCCGAGGAGTTTGGGCATGAGCCGCTGTACACCGTGACCTACTCGGGTGGCATCGACCACAGCGGGGAGCTTGCCGACTTGGCGGCCAAGCGTGAGCGGATCACAAGGGCTGTCGGCATGGTGGACGGCCCCGCACTGGAGACCCTGACGGCTCAGCTCACCGAGGTTGAGGCCACGCACGCCCGCCTGACGGCCGAGCATGACCCCGAGGTGACCGAGACATGGACGGAGACGGACACGCCGCTGCGCGAGGTATGGGCGGAGGTTGCCGACGGCAGCGACGAAGAGCGCGGCCTACTCGCTGACAAGGGGCTGAGCGTGACCGTGTACCCGGCCGCTGATGCCCCCGCCACGGGCCGTGTGGCGTTGGCATGGGGAACGCGCGAGGAGATCCCGGAGGAGTACGCAGAGGCCGCCTGAGCCCTCCTGAGCGTCTACGGGAAGCCCGTCAGGGATTTCCTTGCCGGGCTTTCTGCTGCCCGCGCACGAGGCCGCTCAGCGATTCACGAGGTGACCGCCCTCCACGTGTTACTCGTGGGTAACTTATGGCGCTTACAGCAGCTAACACAAAGAGGTGGGTCGGAGCCGATGGCCGTGTCCGGGGCGGGAGTTGACCGTTCGTTCCGGTGTGGGGACATCGCCGTGGATCGTGTCGGATGAGCTGTGGGACCGCC